>NZ_JARWAM010000017.1:0-98605 GCF_031451695.1 Franzmannia qiaohouensis | reverse complement strand
TCCGAGATGCCGTGTGGTGCCCCATGCACCCAAGATGGCGTTGCAAACTCATCTTGGCACAAGGGGGGACGGGTCCATCCCATTTCCCACAGGGAAGCGGCGCCAAGGCCAAATGTGGGAGAGACTTTAGTCTCGATGGGGTTGCTACACTCCAGCAGCGCTGCGCGCTGCATCGCGAATGAATTCGCTCCTGCGCTGGGGGCGGCGCCAAAGCCAATGTGGGAGTGACTTTAGTCCCGATGGGGTTGCTCCACTCCAGCAGCGCTGCACGCTGCATCGCGAATGAATTCGCTCCTGCGCTGGGGGCGGCGCCAAGGCCAATGTGGGAGTGACTTTAGTCACGATGGGGGTTGGCCTACCCCAGCAGCGCTGCGCGCTGCATCGCGAATGAATTCGCTCCTACGCTGGGAGCGGCGCCAAAGCCAATGTGGGAGAGACTTCAGTCTCGATGGGTTTATAACCACATCGCATCCCAAAGCGGGTATTTACCGATATCGTTTACGAGGCCTGCTCTCAGAGGATTGGCAACGATATAACGTGCAATGCTGCGCACGTCTTCCTCACGCCTCAGCGCGCGGTCATGATAACCCTGCTGCCACACTGAGCCGCGCCGATTGAGGTAGGCATTAATAGCTCTCGCCGAGCGGCCTTTCAAGCGCTTGACCACTGCATCGAGTTGCGCCTGATCAAGCATAAACAGCCAGTGGAGATGGTCTGGCATAATCACATAGGAGAGCGACGACACCCAGCCATCGTTCTCCAATGACTGCATTTCCCTTACCACGCATCTTGCTGGAGACCAGGAATTCAGCAAGGGCAATCGCTGATGGGTGCACGTCGTTATGAGATAGGCCTGGCGCGGCAGTGATACGCGGCCACGACGCAGGGCATGGCTGTGTGGCTGATTCTTCTCCATGGTACCCCCCACTCTCCTTGTTATTTGAGCATAGACGCCTTATATGCGGCGGCCAGGCAGCGCTACGCGCTGCAATCGCGAATGAATTCGCTCCCACACTTGGGGCGGCGCCAAAGCCAATGCGGGAGAGACTTCAGTCTCGATGGGGTTGCTACACTCCAGCAGCGCTGCGCGCTGCAATCGCGAATGAATTCGCTCCTACACGAGAGCGGCGCCAAGGCCAAATGTGGGAGTGACTTTAGTCACGATGGGGGTTGGCCTACCCCGGCAGCGCTGCGCGCTGCAATCGCGAATGAATTCGCTCCTACACGAGGGCGGCGCCAAGGCCAAATGTGGGAGTGACTTTAGTCACGATGGGGGTTGGCCTACCCCGGCAGCGCTGCACGCTGCATCGTGAATGAATTCGCTCCCACACTTGGGGCGGCGCCGAAGCCAATGTGGGAGTGACTTTAGTCACGATGGGGTTGCTCTACCCCAGCAGCGCTGCGTGCTGCAATCGCGAATGAATTCGCTCCTACACTGGGAGCGGCGCCAAGGCCAATGTGGGAGTGACTTTAGTCACGATGGGGTTAAACGCACCGCCAATGCTATTCTTTGTGGCTCTTTAATGATGCCTCAGGAGGCAAGCGCGTGCTGGAAGGGATACTCATCGCGGTGGGAACCGGTTTTGGCCTCGGCACCCTGCCACTGGCACCGGGAACCTTCGGTAGTCTGCTGGGCCTGCCGCTGGCTTGGTGGCTGCTGCGCTATCCGCTGGCGATTCAGGCAACCCTTGCTGCCCTGCTTGTCGCAGTAGCCATCCCGCTTTGCCACTATGCGGCGCTGGCGGTTGGCGGCGGTGACCCGTCGCAGATCGTTGCCGATGAGTTCCTGCTGTTTCCGCTTGCGGTTCTCGGCCTGCAGGCCGCGCGCAACCCCTGGGTGATGGCCTCTGCGTTCCTGTTATTCCGCCTCTTCGACATTCTCAAACCGCCGCCGATACACTGGGTGGAAAGCTGGCATGGCGGCTTGGGGATCGTCGCCGACGATGCGCTGGCAGCACTATGCACCTGGGTCGTGATGGCGGGCTTGTTGCAGCTTCGCCGCTGGCAGCTGAAGCGCATAGGCCAGTAAGGGCAACACATCCACGCGCCGGCGTTGACAGCATCTCGGCCATTGCGTATATAGCGCAAACACTCCTCACCGCGAGCCCCCATGATTCTTCTTGCGACGATCATCGTTGCGTCACTTGCCATATCGTTCTTGTGCTCCGTCCTCGAAGCCGCACTGCTTTCGCTCACGCCAAGCTACATTGCCCGGCTCAAGGAGGATCGACCTACCGCTCACGCCGCACTGGCGGCACTCAAGGCCAATATCGACCGGCCGCTGGCCGCCATCCTGACGCTCAATACCATCGCGCATACCGCCGGCGCCACCGGCGTTGGCGCCCAGGTGGCGGTGATCTTCGGCGAGACCTACATTGCCGTGGCCTCCGCAGTCATGACGCTGCTGATCCTGGTGCTCTCGGAGATCATTCCCAAGACCTTGGGCGCGACCTATTGGCGCCAGCTGGCGCCGTTTCTGCCCCCGCTGCTGCGCATCATGATCGTGCTGCTGATGCCGTTCATCTGGCTGTCGGAAAGGATCACCCGGCGCTTGGGCAAGTCCGAGCACGACGTCGATCTGCGCGCCGAGATCAAGGCGCTATCCAACATCGGCCTCGAGGAGCGCGTGCTTGACCCGGACGAGTCACGCACCATCATCAATATCCTCAACCTGCATGAGATGGCGGTGAAGGACGCCATGACGCCGCGCACGGTATGTGAAACGGTGCCCCCGGAGATGACGGTTGCGGAGTTTGATGCGCAGTATGGCAAGGCGCCCTATACCCGACTGCCGGTCATGGACCAGAGCGAACACGCCTTTGGCTATGTGCATCGTACCGATACCTACCATGCCGATGATGCGCAGACCATGGGCGAGATCAAGCGGCCCATCATAAGCATTGCCGACACCACCAGCATCGAGCAGGTGTTTTCCGATATGCTGCGAGATCACCACCACCTGCGCGTTGTACACGACGAGAACGGCACCTGGGTAGGCTTGATCACGCTGGAAGACATCATCGAAACCATTCTCGGCCAGGACATCGTCGATGAAACCGATGACGTGCACAATCTGCGCCAATATGCCAAACAGCGCTGGTTGAAACGCTTGAAACACAATGCATCGCCGCGCTGAGCTTCGCGCACCACTGTCTCGAGATACTGCCAATATGCACAACGATCCCGGTTCACAAGGCAAGCAAGCCGACGCCCCACCGCCCGCGCCGCAGAGCCGCACCGAGCAGCGGCTTGAGCGCTACCTGTGGAATTCACGCTTCCTGGTCATGATGGCGGTCGTCCCCAGCCTGCTTGGCGCAGTCGTGCTATTCACCATCGGTACCATCGACATCATCAAGGTGTTGATCGATACCGTGGCGTACTACCTGTTTGGTGGTATCGAGGACATTCACGATAGCGTGGTCCCGAGCATCATCATGGCCATCGATATCTACCTGATCGCCATCGTGCTGTTGATCTTCGGGCTCGGCGTCTATCGGCTATTCGTGTCGCCCATCGAGCAGGCCGAGGATCATACGCCCCACCACCCGTTCAACGTGCAGTCGTTCGACCAGCTCAAGGACAAGATCGCGCGGGTGGTGATCCTGGCGGTAATCATCGAGTTCTTCCGCGCCGTGGTGGATATCCGCTTCCAGACCCCGCTGGATGCCATCTATCTGGCACTCTCGGTATTGGCACTTGCCGCCGCGCTCTACCTGATGAGCCTCGCCCAGCGTAAGGAGTAAGGGGCGGCGCCAAGGCCTATGTGGGAGTGACGTCAGTCACGAGGGGGTGGGTTTCGCTGGCGTTGGCTACTACGTCGACGTGGTGCCCTGCCGCCTTGGCCCAGGCGTCGATCTCGGCCTTGAGGGCCGCCTGGGCATGGGCATCGCCGTGTACCAGGCGGATCTCGCGAGGCGGCTTGCGCATGCGGCGGATGAAGTTGAGCAGGTCGTGCTGGTCGGCGTGGGCCGAGTAGCCGCTGATGCTCTCGACGTGGGCGCGAATGTCGATGCGCTCGCCGTCGATCTCGACCCAGCCGCCGCGGGGGCCGTAGCGGCGGATGTCGTTGCCCAGGGTGCCGGGGGCCTGATAGCCGACGAACAGCACGGCGTGGCGCGGGTCGCCGAGCATCTTGGCGAGATAGTTGACCACCCGCCCACCACTGGCCATGCCACTGGCGGCAATTACCACCGCGGGACGGCCGCTGCTTGCCAGGTAGGCGACCGTGCGCTGGTGGGCGTCGTGGCCTTCCACGGTGGTGAGGTTGTCGAAGCTCAGCGGATGGCGCCCGCCACGTAGCAGACGGTGGGCCTCGGCGTCCCAGTAGGGTTTGAGCTCGCGGTAGAGCTGGGTAAAACGCGCAGCCAGCGGCGAGTCGACGATGATCTCCAGCTCGCGCCAGCGCGATTCCTTGGCGGCGTGGATCAGGCCTTCCAGCTCGTAGAGCAGCTCCTGGGTGCGGCCGATACTGAAGGCGGGAATGATCACGGTGCCGGCGTTCTCCAGCGCTCCTTCGATGGCGGCCTTGAGCCGCGCTCTGCGGCTGCTACGCTGCTCGTGCAGCCGGTCGCCGTAGGTCGACTCGAGTACCAGCACGTCGCAGCCGTGTGGCGGCTTGGGGGCCGGCAGCAGCGGCGTGTAGGGGGCGCCGAGGTCGCCGGAGAACAGTGTGTGCTGGCGTTTGCCGCTGGCCCGCTCGAGGCTGTCGACCTCGATATAGGCGGAGCCGAGGATATGCCCGGCGCGCTGCAGCCTGACCTTGACGCAGTGCCGGGCATCGTCGAGCAGGGTGTGCCAGACGTTGTACTCCAGCGCCACCAGGCGCCCATCCACCTCGTCGAGGAAACGCTCGATCAGCTGCGCGTCGCGGGTGAAGCCGATGCGCAGGGCGTCTTCGATCACCAGCGGCAACAGCCGCGCCGAGGGCACCGAGCAGAGAATCGGGCCGGTGTAGCCTGCCGCCAGCAGGTAGGGCAGCCGGCCGATATGGTCGATATGCACATGGCTGACCAGCAGTGCCAGCACGTCGTCGACGCTGAACGCCACCTGGTGCTGCTCGAACGCGCTGTCGCCGTCGGCGTCCTGGCCCTGGAACAGGCCGCAGTCGACCAACAGGGCGCGATCTAAGGCAAGCTGCAGCCGATGGCAGCTGCCGGTTACCCCCTCGGCGCCACCGTGATGACGAATCTGCGGATAGTCGTTCATGCCCCGGGTTCCTTTGCGTGCTTATCTTTTTTGTTCAGCCTACCCGATGGCCTGGCCCGCCGCCAGAAGGCCAGCGACAGTCCATGAACGCAACGAGGCGCGTTACAAAGGAGATATCATCTCCGTGTCAATACAGCGATATACGGCCCTAACGCGTTTACTACCGGGGTGGTAACCGAGTAAGGCGTCTTTATGTAACTAAATATGTCCGGCGTTACCAGAAAAGCTCCTTCCCCTCCGGCAGCAAGTCACAAGCAGCAACTAATGGTCCTGCTATGTGTGCCAACGCACAGTTGGGCGAGTTTTTATTAACCATGATACAAAAACTCATAAATATTAAAATCTTTGAGCGCTCTTCGCCATATTTTCTGGATTCTGGACAATAGGTCTGGAAGCACTTTTATTGATCGATAATTCCCCAATTTAATCTCACTACAACCACGCCACTATACAGAGGCCGAAAATATAAAGAGCCCGGCAAAAGATTAACTTCATGTTTCATATAAAAAATCATACAAGGGCCTGTAGTGCCAAGCAGGCAAGATCAGCAGCGAACAGAACGTTCGAGGTGAACATGTTCCACAATAAACTTATTCCCTTTGCTCTACTGGCGCTAAGTGCAGGCGGTTTTGCGGCGCACCTCCACGCTGCCCCGCTACCCAGTGCCGGCGGGCAGCTGCAGCAGATACCGTCCTCGCCTACCCTGGAAACGCTTGCACCGGAAATTGAGGTGCAGCAACAACAGGTACCGGCACGGGATACCGACAGCGCGGAGAGGATCGAGGTTAATTCCCTGCGCCTGAGTGGGCAGAGCCTGTACACCGAGAACGAACTCCTCGAGCTGACCGGCTTCCGGCCAGGCAGCCAGCTGAGCCTGGGTGACCTGCAGGCCATGGCCTCGCGTATCACCGATTTCTATCACCGCAACGACTACTTTCTCGCCCAGGCCTACCTGCCCGCACAGGCCATCGAGGATGGCGTGGTGATGATCGCCGTGGCGGAGGGGCGCTATGGCGATATCACCCTGCGCAACCAGAGCGCACTCTCGGATCGGCTGCCCCAAGGCCTGCTGCGCGGCCTCGAGAGCGGCGACGTGATCAACCGCAAACCACTCGAGAACCGGCTGCTGCTGATGTCGGATATCCCCGGCGTCAATGTGCAGTCGACCCTGGTGCCGGGTGCGTCGGTGGGTGCGGCCGACCTGATCGTCGATGTGACCCCTGGGCAGCGTGTGACCGGCAGCATCGATGCCGATAACGCGGGCAGCTACTATACCGGCGAGTATCGTGTCGGCGGCACGGTTCATGTCAACAACCTTGCAGGCCAAGGTGATGTGGCCAGCGTTCGCGTACTGAGCAGCTTCGACGGCCTCAACTATGCCCGCGCTGCCTATCAGTTGCAGCTGGGACGGGCCACCGCCGGCGTGGCCTACAGCCACCTGGACTATAAGCTGGGCAAGGAGTTCAGCGCCCTCGGAGCCGAAGGCGAGGCAAGGGTGACCAGCCTGTTTGGCCGCTATCCGCTGGTTCGCTCGCGCCAGACCAATCTCTACGCGCAGATCGGCTACGACCACAAGACCTTCGAAGACCGCTACGACTTCATTTCCAGCATCAGCGAAAAGAGTGCCGATGTGGTGATGGCGAGTCTCTACGGCGACCACCGCGATAGCGTGGGGGCCGGCGGCCTGACGGCGGCCTCGGTCACCCTGCATAGCGGCCAGATCGACATCGAAACGCCCACCGTTCGCGAGGTGGATGCCGTGACGGCGAGGACCCATGGCGATTTCAACAAGCTGAGCCTGAGCGTCATGCGCGTGCAGCAGTTTACCGACACCTTCTCACTCTATGGCTCGCTGGCCGCGCAGTTCGCCTCTGGCAATCTGGATAGCTCCGAGAAGATGTCGCTTGGCGGGATGAACGGTGTCCGCGCCTATCCCCAGGGCGAAGCCTTTGCCGATGAAGGGTATCTGGCCACCCTTGAAGCCCGACAGCGCCTGACCGCCCTTTCCGACCAGGTGCCCGGCCTGGTACATCTGATCGGATTTGTCGATGCGGGGCGCGTCACGCTCAATAAGGACCCTTGGGACGACGCCAATAATAGCAGGACCCTGAGTGGAGCCGGCGTGGGTCTCAACTGGGCCGACTACAACAACTTCTCCGTAAAAACTTACTACGCCCATAAACTTGGTAATGAGGTAGCCACTTCAGCACCGGATTCGGACGGCCAATTCTGGATACAGCTGGTCAAGTATTTCTGATTGCCCTGCCAACATATTGGCACCTACCCATTCTAGATAAGCAAAACACTTGGATAACTCTCATGAACAGGATCTACCAAGTCATCTGGCAACCAAGGAATGGCGCCTCTGTCACGAAACCGGCGGGAGTCCCTTTTATACTCAAGCCGCTTATTGCATCGATGCTTCTGGTGGCCGGCAGTAATGCCTGGGCCCTGCCGGTGGGCGCAGAGGTATCCTCGGGCAGTGTCAGTATCGGTGGCAATGCCAGTGAGATGAAGATCATCCAGAGCACTCAGAATGCCGCCATCAACTGGCAGGCGTTTGATATTGCCTCGGGGGAGGCGGTGAACTTTGCTCAACCCAACAGCAGTGCAACGGCGCTCAACCGGGTGCTTGGCGCCGACCCCTCGAACATCCTGGGCAGCCTTACCGCCAACGGCAACGTTTTCCTGATCAATCCCAACGGTGTGCTCTTCGGCCAGGGTGCCTCGGTCGACGTTGGCGGTCTGGTGGCCTCCACCCTGGGCCTCAGCGACAGCGACTTCATGGCTGGCAACTACCGCTTCGCGGGGGCCGGCAACGGCAGCATCGTCAACCAGGGCACGATCAGTGCCGACGGCGGGTATATCGCCCTGCTTGGCGCCAACGTCAGCAACCAGGGCACCCTTCAGGCCAATCTCGGCACGGTGGCGCTGGCAGCGGGTGATGCCATCACTCTCGACGTGGCGGGCGACGGCTTGCTGAATGTCGCCGTCGACCAGGGTGCGCTGGATGCGCTGGCGGAAAACGGCGGGCTGATTCAGGCCGACGGCGGCAATGTCCTGATGAGCGCTCAGTCGGCGGGCGACCTGCTCCAGTCGGCGATCAACAACACCGGGGTGATAAGCGCCCAGAGCATCGAAAACCGCAACGGCACCATCATGCTGCTGGGTGATATGCATAGCGGCACCCTGAGCATTGGCGGCACTCTGGATGTGTCCGGCAATGGCGCTGGAGAGACCGGCGGCAGCGTGACGGCAACCAGCCAGCGTGTTGGTCTGTATGACGCCCAGATCGATGCGTCCGGGGAGGCCGGTGGCGGTACCGTACTGATCGGCGGTGGCTACCAGGGTAACGATCCCGCTGTGCAGAACGCCGAGGCGGCTTACATGAGCGCAGGCAGTACTATCAACGCCAATGCCAGCACCGACGGTGACGGCGGGACAGTGGTGGTATGGGCCGATGGCTCGACCCGCGCCTACGGCAGCATTTCGGCACGCGGTGGTGAGCAGTCCGGCAATGGCGGGCTTATCGAGACCTCCGGCCACTGGCTGGATGTGGCAGATATCAGGATCGACACCCGCGCTCCCAATGGCAGCATGGGGATGTGGCTGCTCGACCCGGCCGATGTCACGATCTCCAGCGAAGCAACATCCAACGGCACCACCACCGACAATGTCTTCGCACCCAACTCCGGTGTGAGTACGGCCAATATCAACGTCAACGATCTGGTCTTCAACCTGGGCGGTGCCAACATCACCGTGACTACGGAAAATAACGGTGTCAGCGGCACTGGTAATGGCGATATCGACGTCAACGATGCCATCGTCTGGACCGCACCGACGACCCTGACCCTGAATGCCGATCGCGATGTGAACATCAACGCCGCGATTACCGCTACCGATGGAAGCCTTGTCGCCAACGCCGAGCGCGATGTAAACGTCTATGCCGCCATCACTACCACGAACGGCGACCTTACCTTCAACGCGAATAACGACATCATGCTGGCTGCGGAGGCAACGATCACGACCGGCAGCCTGACGGCGATTGCCGGGCAGAATGTGCTGGTGGAGGCGCCGATTTCGGTAACCACCGGTGATGTCATCCTGATTGCCGACAATGACGGCACCGGGCCGGGGGCTGATGCCGGCACCGTCTTCATTACCTGTGGAATCAACTGCATCACCATTGGTACCGGCGATCTGGTCATTCGCTTCAACCCCGAAAGCTACGGCACCACCGAGAGCGAAATTCTCGGCTATGCCCTGAATCTGACGGGAGGCGGAGAGCTGGATGCCAAGGCGTGGGTGTTCGGACAGGGCCAGGACAAGGTATACGACGGCCTGAGGGACGCTACCGTCGTCGGCCTTGAGCCCGATATCAATGGCATGCCGCCACCCGTTGCACTGGGTACGACAAGCAATGCCATGTTCGATACCAAGGATGTGGGCACTGAAAAGCCAATCACCTTTGAAGCCACCTTCGACGACGAGGTGTATGACCTCTTCGCCCCCTATGGTACCGATCCTGGTACCTATTTCACGCGGGCAGACATCACCCCGGCACCGTTGACGATCACCGCCGATGACGGCTCCAAGGTCTTCGGGGAAACGTTCATCCTTTCACCTCAGGCCTTCACCTCCGAGGGGTTGGTGAATGAAGAAACAGTGGAGAGCGTCAGCCTTACCAGCGACGGAGCGGTGGCCACCGCCAGTGTAGACGGCAGCCCTTATGCGATCACCCCCACTGATGCCACAGGGGGCACCTTCAGCGCCAGCAATTACAGCATTACCTATATCGACGGTGAGCTGCTTGTCAGCGCTACCGACCCCGGCGATCCTGGCGATCCTGGCGATCCGAGCCCGACCGATCCGAGCCCTACAGACCCTCTGCCGACCGACCCTTCTGACCTTGATCCCCTCACCCCCGACCTGGGAAATCTCCCTCCGGAAGTGCTTGTCCCCCTGCTGGCGAGACTGGCGGGAGAAGCCATCACGCCGGATACCTACGCTCAGGACGAGAACGGCCGCGTCTTTGGCTCACCGCCCATCCTGGTGTCACAGGGACTGGCGCTGAGCGTGACCGGCGTCAATGTTCCGCCACAGCAGCTGAACCAGCTCACCCCCGAGCCGGAGGCGCCAGTAACACCGGCTGAGGCCTATGTACCGCCGGTATTTGCGCCCAGGCAGGACCGCCAGTGAGGACACACCCCTTGAAACTCATAAAAGCGCTGTGCCTGGGGTGGTTGCTGGTTGCTCTTGTCGCGCTTCAGTTTGCACAGGCACAGGAGCGCGTTTCACCACAGGCGAGAACCACCGCGAACTGGGTGATCGACTCCCGGGATAATCTCGGCATGCCATTCATGATTATCGACAAGCATGAAGCCAGAGTCGCGGTGTTCGATGCCAGTGGCCAACTGATTGACGAGGCATCGGCGCTGCTGGGTCTAGCAGTGGGGGATGATTCTGTACCTGGGATTGGCGAGCGCCCCCTGGCGAGCATCCTGCCGGAGGAAAGAACCACCCCGGCGGGCCGCTTCGTGGCCTCATTGGGGCGTAACCTCAAGGGCGGCGTCATACTCTGGGTGGATTATGAAAACGCTATTTCACTGCATCCGGTATTCACCGGGAATCCCAGCGAACAACGTGCGGAGCGCCTGGCGTCACCCTCTGCCCACGACAAAAGGATTTCCTATGGCTGTATCAACGTATCGGAGCACTTCTTTACCAGCGTGATAAGTACGACATTCAGGCAATCAAATGGCATCGTCTACGTACTACCGGAAACCCGCTCCAATCATGCCGTCTTTGCCTCCTACTATGAGGTCGACTAGGCCGCAGAGATCAGGCGATCTTGCCTAACGACAGCAGGGTGCGATCTGCGGCAAGCTACAGCCGATGGCCTGGCCCGCCGCCAGAAGGCCAGCGACAGTCCATAAACGCAACGAGGCGGCTTCCAGGAGTGGAAGCCGCCTCGCGGTGTTGGCCGAAACCTGTCAGCGATCTCGGCGTCAGCGTTGCCGCTGGTTACTGCGGCGCTTGCTGCTGCTGTTGTTGCTGCATCTGCTCCTGCATCTGGCGCATCTGCTCTTGCTGCTGGCGCGCGGCCTCGTCAAGGGCGTCACGCTGCTCCTGGGTCATGGCCGCTTCGATGCGCGACTGGAGGATGACGCTGTCGGCGGCGATCTCACCGGTCAGGTCACCCAACTGGTTGGCGGTCTGGCGGATGGCGTTCTCGTCATAGTCGGGGCCGGAGTGGTCGAGCAGCTGCTGCTCGAGGGCCTGGACTTCGTCCTGGCGCTGGCCGACGCCCTCCTGGAGCTCGGTGAGGTAGCCGGCGATCTGGTCCTGCTGCGCCTGATCCAGCCCCACCATCTCGTCCAGCTGAGCAACCTGCTCCTGGGGGCTCGGCGCCGCCTGCTGCTGCGGGGCCATTTGCTGGGCGACGGCCGGGACGGCCACCAGGGCGGCAAGCATTGGAGCCGCGAGGCGCGTTACAAAGGACATATCATCTCCGTGTCAATACAGTGATATACGACCCTAACGCGTTTACTACCGGGGTGGGAACCGGTCCATGTGTCGTTATGTAACGACGGTGATCAACCGCCAAGCAGCGAGCAGTTGATCCCGGCGGGAATCTCGCCATCCGGATTGGCCAATAGCAAGCCGACGCCGAAGGTGCCGCTGGAGGGATCGATGACGCCATCGATGCGCTCTACCTCGGCTGTCGTCGTTTCATCTACTGGCGCATGCAGGTTGACGTCGATGCGATCGCCTATCTCCAGGCGGCCATAGGCCGGCAGCGGCAAGACGGCCTCGATGCGCAGCGGATCGAGCTGAACGAGCTCGAGGACCGGCGTGGCGTCGATGTACTCGCCCTCCTCTGCTTCTAGGCTCGCTACCAGCCCGTCGAAGGGTGCCGCATTACTGCGCTGGCTTAGCTGGGCGTTGGCCAAGCCAACCTGCATACGCGCCAGGCGCAGTTCGGTATCCAGCTCATCGCGTTCACTGTCGCTGAGCATACCCTGCTCGATCAGGCGCTGGTTGCGCTGTAACCGCCGCCCGGCATACTCGGCACGTGCGCCCTCCAGCGTCACGCTGGCACGCTCGATATCCTGCACCTGGCGAAACAGCGCCTGGCCGGCCTCGACCTCATCGCCGGCCCTGACCAGCAGTTCGTCGATAACGCCGGGTATCTGGGTAGACAGGATCGCTTGGCGTCCCGGTTCCACCAGACAGCTGATCTCACCAAACCCCGCGCTCTCCTCCGGCGAGGTTTCGGCCCAGGACAGGGGCGCAACCAGCAGCAGGCTGATGGCGGCAATTAATGGCTGAATGGGTTTCATGCTAATTCCTATCGGTTGCGATAACTGTCATTCGCCGCGGCCACTGAAGCCAAGCAACTCGCTTTCACGCCAGTCTGCGCTAAGCAGCCTGGCGCGCTCGCGGGCGTGGCGCGCCTCACGAATGGCCTGGGCGCGCTGCAGCCGGCTCGGCAGTTTGCCCATATGGCGGCGCCACTCTTGAAGTTCCTCGAGCAGGGCGTCGTCTTCGGCGACCACGAACTCGACGCTGCCGGGATCGCCCTGGCGAGCGCTACGTCCGGCGATCTGGCGGTCGACCCGCGATGCATCGTGGTGGCCGGCAACGATCACATGCAGCCCACCTGCCGCCTTGGCGGTCTCATCTAGCGCAATATCCGTGCCCCGCCCGGCCATGCTGGTGGCCACGGTAATCGTGCCGGCGGTGCCGGCCCGGGCGATGACCTCGGCCTCTTCGGCGTCCTGGCGCGCGCTGAGCATGGCATGCGCGATACCGCCTGCGTGCAGCGCCGCCGAGAGCGCTTCGGCATCGGCTAGCGACACCGTGGCGACCAGCACCGCTCGCTGCTGGTTGGCGAGCTGGCGCGCCCGGGTGGCAATCCACCGCCATTTCTCCGCCCGGTCGGCGACACAGATCGTGCCCAGCATCCGGCGCTTGCTGGGGCGATGCGGCGGAATGGCCACCACCCGACGGCGGTAGGTGGTCCACAGCTCCTGGCGCACCTCGCGGGCGGTACCTGTCATGCCAGCGAGCTGATGGTAGCGGCGAAAGAAGCGCTGGTAGGTGAGACGCGCGAGTGTCACGTTGGGGTCGCTGGGCTCACAGCCTTCGAGCCGTTCGATCATCTGCTGCAGCCCTTTCTCCCAGCTGCGGTCGGCCATCACCCGGCCGGTGTGTTCGTCGATGATCTGCACCTTGCCGTCGCGTACCAGGTAGTGCTGGTCGCGCTGGAATTGATGGCGGGCGACCAGCGCCTGCTGAATCAGCCACTCGCGCCGCGAGCGGCCAACCCAGCCCGCGCCCGCCTGGCGAGAAGCCATCAGCTGCTCGCTCTGTTCGGTCAGGCGCTGCTTGCCGGCGTCGGTCAGGTGCAGCTGGCCGCGCTCCTTGACGAAGTGAATGCCTTCTACAAAGGTGCCCGCCAGGGCGTTGACCTGGTCGATCAGGGCGATGTCGAAGGCGTCCTGTGGCGCCGGCCCCGAGAGGATCAACGGTGTGCGGGCTTCGTCGAGCATGACGCTGTCGGCCTCGTCGACGATGGCAAAATGCAGACCTCGCAGCAGCAGCTTGCGATGTGCGAGGTCACCGCGCAGGCGCGCCGCATGCGCCAGCATCGGCTGGCGAAACCGGCCCAGCACCTGGCTGTCGCGCAGGTAGTCGAAGACCAGCTCCTTGTTGGTGCAGTAGACCACGTCCGCGGCGTAGGCCTGGCGCCGCTCGGCGGGCGTCATGTCGTGGACGATGGCCGCCACCTCGAGCCCCAGCCGCCGATACACTGGCGTCATCAGCTCGGCATCGCGGGCCGCGAGGTAGTCGTTGACGGTGATGATATGCACCGGCGTACCGGCCAGCGCCACCGCGGCCGCCGGCAGCGTGGCGGTCAAGGTCTTGCCTTCGCCGGTATGCATCTCGGCGATATGGCCATCGAGCATCGCCAGCCCGCCCAGCAGCTGCACGTCGTGATGCCACATGCCCAGCTCGCGACCCGCCGCCTCGCGCACCGCGGCCAACGCGTTGAGCGCCAGGGCGCGGCTCAGGCCGCGCTGAATCAGCGCCATGCGCAGGTTGGCCAGCTCGGCATCGAAGTGCGACTCGTCGTAACCGGCCCAGACCCGGGCGTGGCGGTGAATGCGCACCAGCGCCAGCCGCATCGACCAGCGGCGCAGGCGAGAGGGCCGAGTCAGCCGCGCGCGCAGCCAGTTCCAGGGCTTTTCCAGGCTGGTGGGGGCCTGCTGCTGGCGCTCCGGCCGAGCCATGACATCGCGCGGTAGTTTCAAGCTGCTCATACGTCGAACAGCCGCAGGAAGGAGCGCCGCGCGTCGCGCCATAGCCGATAGCCGAGCGGCTCCGGCTGATGCTCGACGCGCACATAGACGCGCTGCCCAAGCCGCACCGGCTGCTCTTCGGCAATCAGTGCGCTGGCGTCGAAATCGGCCAGGTAGTGGCGGCGGAACGCGGTCAGCGGCGACTCGGCCTGGGGGTCGCGTGCCACGCTGCCGCCGCCGTCGACGCTGAGCACGTCGCTGGGAATGTCGTGCGACGCACTGGGGGCCATCCAGGCAAGCCCGGCAGCAACGCTGGCGTCGCTGCCCGGGCGGCGCAGCGACACCGACTGCGCGTCGCCACGCACGCGATCGGCGCGGTGCGTCGGCACCAGGCTGCGCACCCGCAGGTCCTCGGGCCGGACCACCACCGCCAGCGGCGTGCCGCGTTCGACGAAACGCCCCAGGCTGGGTTTGCCCTCAGGCATCAGCAGCAGGCCGTCGCGGGGGCTGTTGAGCACCATTGCCGCGGCGCGCTGGCGGGCATCCTCGAGCCGCTGTTCGGTCAGCCGCAGGGTTTCGCGCAGCATGTTGGCCGCCAGCGCGTCGCGCACGCTGGCCTGCAGCTGCTGCTCGGTCTCGCGCTGCTGGGCTTCCAGCAGCTGCACTTCGGCGGCAAGCTCAGGCGCCTCGAGTCGCAGCAGCGGCTCGCCGGCCTCGACCTGTGTGCCGTCCTCGACCCACAGTTCGGCCAGCGCCCCACTGGCACCGGCACGCAGCTGTGCGGGCTCGCGGCTCTCCACCACGCCATGCAGGGTGGTGGCATAGGGCGCGGGCAGCCCGAACAGCAGCCCCCCTACTACCACCAGCAGCGCAGTGAACCAGCCCCACGCCTTGCCGCGCGAACCTTCCAGGTTGTCGTCCATGGTCATCGCCTTGAACATTTTCAGAATCGGCACCAGCAGCGTCATGCTGATCGACCACAGCGCCAGCAGGATGCCGACGAACAGGTAGCGGGTGGCCACGAAGACCGCGATGGCCACCATGATCACCAGACGGTAGCAGAACGAGGCTACCGCATAGCCGACCAGCCAGCAGGCTTCGCGCGTCGAGCCTGCGTGGGAGGTCACCTCGCGGCGCCCGAGAAAGTAGCGCTTGACCACATAGCTGACCTGCTGATTGGCGCGGTTGAAGAGGTTGGGGATTTCCAGAAAGTCGGCCAGTACATAGTACGCATCGAAGCGCAGCAGGGGGTTGCCGTTGAACAGCAGCGTCGAGACCCCGGCGATCAGCATCACGTTGAAGGCCACCGCACGCACTACCCCTGGCTCGGCCATCACCCATACCAGCATCGCCAGCGAGGCGAGAAACACCTCGACCATGATGCCGGCGCCCCCTACCAGCATGCGCCGGTACTTGCTGGGGCAGGCCGCGGCGGCACTGGCGTCGACGTAGGGCACCGGGAAGAACACCAGGAACATCACCCCGACCTCATGCACTTCGCCGCCGGCGTCCTTGGTGGCCCAGGCATGGCCGAGCTCATGCAGGATCTTGATCAGCGGGTAGATCAGCGCCAGCATCACCAGGTTGCCGACCCCCAGCACGCGGTCGGCCAGGTTGGCGGTCAGCGCCGACCAGTGGATGCCCATCAGCAGCAGCGCCGAGAGCAGCGTGACCACCCATAGCGCGCCGCCCAGGGGACTGATCAGCGGCTTGACGATGGGATAGGTGGCGGCGACGAAGCGCTCCGGGTCGAGCAGCGGCACTCGGATCCCCAGCGGCGAGCGCACCATCTGCAGCCATTTGCCGCGCCGCTGCTTGTCCTGGCGCTGCGACAGCTCGTCGATGTCGATCTCGCCGTGGCCGGCCAGTACATTGGCACTGTGCAAGCGACCGATCAGTGCGATCAGCTCCTGCTGGGTGGGCATGGCATCACCCAGCGAGGCGCTGACCTGCTCCCAGATCTCGCGCACGCTGCGCTTGCCGTCCAGGCGGCCAATGACTTGATACGCCTCGGGGGTAAAGCGGTGCACCTGCCCGGTAAGGCTGTCGTGCAGCACATACCAGGGTTCGCCGCGGTATTCGTGGCGGTGCAGACTGGCGTGGCCGCGCAAACGCAGCCGCAAATCGGCCACGCGGTGCCAGTGCTGGCTGAACAGCGGTCCTGCCATGCCTCAGCCCCACCAGCGCCAGGCGGAGAGCCGCAGCCAGTCGACCAGCTCCTGGGTCCAGATGGCCAGCTTGCGGCGTTCGCCGACGTCGATGCGCCCCACGCCCTGCATCCCGGGGCGCAGCGACTCGCGTACGTCGCCGAGGGCATCCTCGTCGAGCTGCGCCTCGACCACGAAGCGGCTGCTGCCCTCGCTGCTGCGGGTTTGCGGCGTCAGTCGTTCGATGGTCATCGGCAGCCGGGTGTCGGTCATCGCGGCGAGCACCAGTTCGGCGCGCTGGCCGACGGCGATGTCGTCGATGCGCGCTTCGGGTACTTCTAGCTCGATGCGAAAGCCATCCAGCGGCGACAGCCGGTAGAGCTCCTCACCGGGCTCGACGCTACCGCCCAGCCGCTGGGTCAGATCGCCGGAGACCAGCACGCCGTCGAAGGGGGCAATCAGCGTGGCCCTGGCCAGGCGCGACTCGACCAGCGCCAGACGCGCATCGGCCTGGTCGCGCTGGGCGGCAATCACATTCAGCGCGGCACGGTCGCCCATGGCGCGCATCTCCTGCTCCTGGCCGGCGAACTGGGCCAGCTCGCTCTGCCACTGCAGCCGCTCCAGCAGCAGTTCGCGGGTGTCCATCAGCGCCAGGGTCTGGCCCGCTTCGACGCGGTCGCCGGGGCGCACCAGCGTCTGATCGATATAGCCGCGGTACGGCGCCGCCACCACCCGCTGCTCGCGGCTCTCGAGGGTGGCATCGGCGGCCACGCTGTCGGTACCGGTGGCCAGGCTGCCGAAAGCCACCCCACCGGCCAGCAGCAGCAGCGCCAGCTTGATGCCAAGGTGGCCAGGGCCCACCACCTTGGCCAGCTGGTCGCCGCATGCCACCGCCAGCTTGATGGGCAGCGCGCGGTCATTGAGGCGCTTCTCCTCCAGCGCCCGGGTGCACAGGGCCATCAGGCTTTCCAGGGCGATGATCTCGTCATAGCTGAAGCCGCGCTCACGCTCGATGGTGATGGCGCCGCGCGGCTTCTCGCCGTCCAGACACGGCAGGCTGAGCACCGCGTCACCGCCGGTCATGTCGAGCAGCGCGGCGTGGGCGCGGCTGACGACGCTGCCGTGGCCCAGCTCGGCCTGGTGGCCCTCCTGGTCGGGCCACATCACGCTGGCGCGCTGGTCGAGCGCCTCGTCCATCGCCGCTTCGGTGGCACGGATACGGTTCATCTTGCGATTGAACTGGGCACTGTGCGAGACCTGCACCGCCCGCGTCGAGGTACCGCGCCGCCAGCCCAGGGTCACGCGCTCGGCCCCGAGCGATGCTGCAAGGCGCGTCACCAGCTGCATGCCGGCGTTGGTAAAGCGGCGCTCGGCCAGCACCGCCGCGAGCAGTTCCAGGTGACCGGCGAGTTCGCGCTGGGCACGCTGGGTACCCTGATGATGCCGCGCCAGCGCATCGCGCTCGAGCACCGCCACGCCGTCCTCGAGGCGCGACATCAGCGCCACCAGGGCAGGCTGCAGGGCCTCTTGCGACGCCTCCTGGCCCTTGGGCAGCGCTACTCTCAGGGCTACCGCCCCCAGCAGGCTGCCCAGTGGTTCCTCGCTGGCAGCGTCGTCGCCCTCCTGGCCCACGTCGCGCACCGGGTAACCGAGGCCGATATGCCGGTCGTCGAGCTGGATGACCATGCCCCGGCCGCTATGCCGCACGTCGTCCGCCAGGGCCAACAGGTCGGCACCGTCCGCCTGAGTTGGCCACAGCGCCACCGGCAGCCACTGCCGCTCGTGCTGCCACAGCACCACCCCTTCGCTGAGCGTGACGCCCTGCGGCGAGGGTGCGCCCTGGCAGTGCCGGGTCAGCCAGGCCTGGGCCCCCTGGGCGTTGTCCTGCCAGGCGCGAATGGCCAGGCTGCTGTTATCGGCCAGTTGCATCGCGAGCTCGTGCCCCTTTTGCCTTGATGTGGCATGTATTGATGTGGCTAGTCCTCATCGCTTTGATCACTCATGCGCTGCCAGTCGTTTGCGGCTTGTTCCCGGCGCAGCGTGTCGATACGGGTGTCGCTGGCGCTGCGCTGGGTCTTGGCCATTGCCCAGCCAGTGCTGCTGGCAAGTGCCGCGACCAGGCCGGCGGCGGCGACGGCATCCTGCTCGAGCTCGTCGTCCGCCTGTGGCGCCTCGTCGATGGCGACATCGTCATCGACGTCCGGTGTCTCGGCGTCGACCACCGGCGCCTCGTCCGCCGCCTCAACCGGCATGTCGTCGACCTCGTCCACGGTGCCCTCGTCTTGCTGCGCGTCGCTGGCCGGGGCCGCATCGGCGGCGGCTGGCGACACCGCGGTGGTCGCTGCCCCCGCCTGACTGCTGCTGCCGCTGGTGCCTGCGCCCTGCTGCTGGCTGACCCAGTCGTCGATCAGCTGACGCAGGCCCGCCATGCCGGTCGCGGCACGCTGCGGCATGTCGCGCTCGATCATGCTGGCGTCGGCACCGATCAGGTTGCCCGGCGTCGCATCGAGCCAGCTGCGAGCAGACTCCCCGGTCGGTTCATCGTCGGTGTAGAGATCCTGCTGGGCCTGGCGGATCAGGTCCAGCCGCCCCTGGGCCAGGGTAACCACCGAAACGACATCCTCTCGAGCGCCGCCGAGCTCGATGCGAATCCGCGCATATTCACCGATCATGGTGTCGTTATCGAAACCACCGTCGAAGCCGTCGTTGCCGGCGCCGCCGATGGCGATATTGCGACCGCCACCCAGATAGAGTTCGTCGTTACCGCCCTCGAAGAAGTCGGTGGACTCCACGGTGATCAGAGTATCGCTGCGGGTCACCTTGCCGAAATCGCCGAACAGGATATCGTCGCCGTCACCGCCTCTGAGGATGTCATCGCCGCGGCCACCGAACATGATGTCGCGGTCGCTACCGCCATTCAGCTCGTTGTTACCGCCCAGACGGGTGTCGCCGGTCTCCGCCAACACATAGCGGCCAGCGGCATCGCTCTCGATACAGCCCACGTCACCGATGATCACGGTTTCGCCAGCGACGTTGGTGACGACGTCGTTGCCGACGCCACCAATGATCTGGTCGCGACCGGCCCCCACCGCGATGGTGTTGTTGCCGCCGCTGGCGTTGGAGACGTCCAGGCTCTCGACAATGGAGCGAACTCCATTGAGGGGCTGGATGCGCCCGTTGTCGCCGATGACCACGTTGTCGCCACCCGCGACGGTGATGTCATCATCGCCCTGGCCGCCGATGATCCAGTCAGTGCCTGAGCCTGCGCTGATGGTGTCGCTGCCGCCACTGCCGATATCCAGCGAAGTGAAGGAGAGAATCACGCCCTGCTCATTGAAGCTAGCTTTGGCGTGATCCCCAGCGATGACGTTGTCGCCTTCGCCGGCATGGATTACATCATCGCCGCGGCCACCGAAGATGACGTCGCGGTCGCTGCCGCCGTTAATGCGGTTGTTACCGCCAAGGCGGGTATCACCGGTCTCCACGACTCGATAGCGCCCGCTGGCGTCGCTGTCGATGCGGCCCACGTCGCCGATGATCACGCTGTCGCCGGCGGCGTTGGTGATCGCGTCGTTGCCGACGCCACCAATGATCTGGTCGCGACCGGCGCCCACCTCGATGGTGTTGTTGCCGCCGGTGGCGTTGGAGACGTCCAGACTCTCGACAATGGAGCGAACCCCGTTGACGGGCTGGATACGGCCGTTGTCGCCGATGACCACGTTATCGCCACCCGCAACGGTGATGTCATCATCGCCCTGGCCACCGATGATCCAGTCATTGCCGATACCGGTGATGATGGTGTCGTCGCCACCCCGGCCGATAAAGGTCGAGGTGAAGGAGACGATCACGCCTTCTGAATCAAAGCGCATCTCGGCCAGGTCCCCTGCAATCAGGTTGTGACCGCCGTCTGACGTGATGTCGTTATTGCCCTCGCCACCGAGGATGACATCATCGCCATGACCAACGCGGATTGCGTTGTCCCCTCCGCTCGGACTCGCTGTGACAAGGCTCTCCGCCCGGGTAACGATTGCCGCAGGGGCCAGGATCCGGCCATGGTCGCCAACGACCACGTTATCGCCCCCCGCGACGGTGATGTCATCATTCCCCTGACCACCGATGATCCAGTCGTTGCCGGTACCGGTAGTGATGCTGTCGTCGCCACCCCGGCCGATAAAGGTCGAGGTGAAGGAGACGATCACGCTCTCCGCGTTGAAACGCGCATCGGCATGGTCGCCAGCGATCAGGTTATTGCCATCGCCGGCGGTGATGGTGTTGCTGCCTTCCCCACCCAGGATGACATTGTCGCCTTCGCCAGCTGAGAGCGTGTTGTCACCGGCGGTGACGTCGGCCCGCGTGGTTACGCTGGTCAGACGGCGCGGATCGTTGACGCTGGCGAGAACGATGTCGCCATGGTCGCCGATCAGCACATCGTTGCCGGCGCTGCCTGTCAGGACGTTGTTGCCACCGCCGCCGAGCAGCAGGTTGTCCCCGGCGCTCACGCTCAGTTGGTTGTTGCCGACATTACCCGGATCGGTGCTGCGCACCGATACCACTCGCTGGCTATCGAGCAGGCGCAGACCTGCCGTGCCGTCACGCGCTTCCAGCTCGATGACGCCATGGTCGCCAATCAGGATATCGTTGCCATCGCCACCCATCAGGCTGTTGTCGCCGGCCACCAGACGGTCGCCGGTGCCATGCGGTACGTCGGATTCAGCGCTGTAGAGCGTCATGATCCGCTCGGCCTGGCCGAGGCGCGCCGACAGATCCACATCGATGCTGCCGTTGCCATAGAGGTGGTTGTTGCCACCGGCGCTGGCGTCCAGGCGGTTATTACCGCCGCCGCCGAACAGCTGGTCGTTGCCGCTGCCGCCGATCAGGGTGTCGTTGCCGCTACCGCCCACCAGCACCACGCCGCCGGTGGCACCGCTGGCATCCAGCACGTTGTTGCCGGCCAGATCGAACTGCTGGGCCAGGGCACTTGGCCCGCCGGTGGCGCTGTAGCGCTCGCCGCTGCGCTCGGTATTGCCGAACACGAACAGCGGCAGTTGGGCGTCGTAGCCGCCGGTGACGGTGATATGGTCGCCGCCTACGCTGCCGTCTGCGAGCTCGCTGTTTCCGCCGCCGTGCACCACGGTGATTGGCATCTCGCGGATGATACGTGACGCCGTCTTGGGCAGATCCGCCATGGGGCGGTTGAGCACCAGATCGCCGTCGATGTTGATATCCAGGATATCGACGCGCTGATCGCCCATCAGCAGGGTATCGCCGCGACGGAAGCCGTCGGCATACCAGCTGCTGGCGTCTTCGCGGGAGAGCACCGCATTGCCGACGCTGTTATCCCTCAGCGCATAGTCGCCGTCATGGATCACGGCATCCTTGTCGAGGTCGATCAGCAGCTCATTGTTGCCGCTGCCCAGCAGCAGCTCCACGACCGAAAAGCCGTGGTACTGGATGCCACGCTCGGTGGTGATGGTGATGTCCTCACCCAGGGCGTTGGTGTAGCGCTGCTCCAGGGCATCGCCCTCGCCCATGCCCAGCCCGCTGAGGAAAGTGCTGGTCAGCACGCCGCTGAGGTCTGCCATGCTGGCATCGGCGTGCAGGGTCAGGGTGTTGGTATCCTCGTTCTCCGGCGCGACCTCATCGACCGCCGACTCATCGTCGTCGCGCTCGATATATGCCTCACGCTCGTAGGGCAGCATGATGGCTTCGTTGAGCGAGCGGTCGGTATCGCTGGTGCCCCCCTCGAGAATCAGCGGCCCCTGAATGCGGTCCAGCAGATTGGGCTGAGGCTCGAAGTTCATGTCATTGAGGGTGTTTTCGGCAGCCACGAAGTGGGTGTCCGCGCGCAGGCCGATCTCGACGCGCTGATTCCAGTTGTCGGTGTCGAAGACCACAGCCGGTGCCTCGACCCGGGTCACGGTCAGCTGCTTGGCGTCCTCTCCATTGAAGTCGATGTGCGCCTCGCCGGTGAGATGCAGGGTGCCATCCTCGACGTTGTTGACCCGGAAGGTGCCGTCCAGCGTCTCGCCATCCTCGTCCTGAAGCGTCAGGTACATGCCGACGTTGAGATCCAGGTCCTGCCAGTCGCTGTCTTCGAGGACCAGCCGCGGCCCGGCATGGGCGCCCGGCATCGCGGTGACGCCCACCGCCTCTTCGAGCACGCTTTCGAAGATGATGCGCGCATTGTCATGCCAGTCGAAGGCGGTCAGGCCGTCGCTGTTGAGGCGCACCGTGACCTTCTCCGCGGGCTGCTTGGAGAGCCGCAGGAAGTAGCTGTCGGTGCCACCCTCGGTGGTCACGCGGGTGCTGCCGTCGGTCTGCTGCACCACCAGCGAGGGGCTGTCGTTGTCGTAGACGCTGACCCGCACGGTGCCAAACTCGACGCCATCGAAGTTCGAGTCGCTGCCCTTGTTCGACTCGGCCGTGAAGCCGATCCGCGTATCGAGACGGTTCTGCACCTCGCTGTCGTCGACCGCCTGAAGCTGAATGGTCAGCGGCTGGTCCCAGTTCTGGTCGGTGAACTCGATGCCGTTATCGAGCGACGTGCCGTCCGCGAGCTGCGCACGGAGACGCTCATCGAGGTCGAGCTTGACCGTGACGGTTTCGCCGGCTTCCGGCGCCGACGAGAGGCGCAGCTCGAAGCTGCTGCCCGGCGCACCGACGTCATCCCCCTCGATGACCTGCAGGCGGTCGCCGTTGGGCAGGCCAAACACCAGATCGCCCTGGCTGCTGTCGTAGACGGTGACCATGGTGTTGCTAATGGCCTGCTGCTCTAGGACCTTGAGTGCCTCCGGAAGCTCGCCGCCGTCGTCCATCTGCGCCCGCGCCAGGTAGCTGACGGTCACCTCGCGGGTGCCGCTGACCAGGCTGTCCTCGGGGGCCTTGACGTAGATGCTCTGGACATCGCCGTTGCCATCCACCGCGACCCAGCCCTGATCGTCGCGATACTCGAAGTCGACGGTGATCGCCTGCCGATAGTCGCCATCCTCGCCCAGCGCCAGCCTGACGGTCTCCGCGTCGGCGCTCTTGTTGCGCAGGTTGGTCGAGGCCATCGCCGCCGACACGGTCAGCGTGACCGTCGCGCCGATGAAATCGTCATCCATGGGCAGCGCCAGCGACAGATTGAAGAAGCTCGCCGGGCCGCCCTGTACCACGCTGGTGCCGCCATTGGGCTCCTCGACCACCACCGCGCCGCGGGAGGGGTCGGCGACGGTGACCGAGAGACCATCGCCGAGGAGGCTGTCGTAGGCCTCGTCGCCCGAGCGAATGGTATGCGTCACCAGGCTGCTGCGACCTTCCGGATCGGCGGACACCACGCGCCCGGTGACGTCGCCACCGATCACGAAGCTGCTGCTGCCGACGCCGCCGATCAGCTCGGTGACCACGTCCGGACTGGTGCTGAGCACGAAGAAGGTGTCGTCGCCCTCCAGGGCGTCGACCCGCAGCCGCTGGATATTGTCGAAGCCGATATTGAGGCCGGCCCCGAACACGCCATCCTCGGTGATCACGAAGTTGTCGCTGCGCTCGGTGCCCAGCACGGTGATGGTGTTGTAGCCGCTGCCGCCGTCGATACTCACCGGCGCGTTGATGTTGTACTCGATGTTGTCATCACCGCCGCCACCGAAGATTTCGATGTCGTCCTCGGCGATGAAGGCGCGGATGATGAAGTCGTCGTTGCCGTCTTCACCCTCCATGCGCAGCAGCGCCTTGTTGCTGTAGACGATGAACTCGTCGTCGCCGTCGCCGCCGTAGATGACCAGCGCCTCGCTGTTGCCGTAGCTGAGGTAGCCAAGGGTGGTCGAGGTGACGTTGATCTCGTCTTCGGGCCCGCGAATGCCGGAGAGATAGTTGCCGTGTTCGTCGGTGGCATTGGGGTCGTCAGTAAAGATCTGGCCGATCTGGAAGCGGTCGTTACCGGCGCCGCCGTCAAGCGTCATCAGCGCCGAGGTATCGTCGACCACGAAGACGTCGTTGCCTTCGTGGCCGTTGACGGTGACCCGACCGTTCATGGTGTCGTCGTAGTTGATGCGCTCGACCGCGGCACCCTCGACGACGCCGGTATCGCCGTCGCCCTCCATGCGGGCGATGAAGTTGCTGCGGATCAGGAACAGGTCCTGGGCATCGTTGCCGACGTCCGAGAGATCATCGGCGCTGACCGAGCCGTCGTAGCCGTCATAGCCGCGGCCCTCGATAAAGAGGTAGTCGACGCCGTCGTTGATGGCGCCGCTGTCGGCCACGGTGATCTCGTAGTTGGTGCTGGCATCCTGGCGGGTGATGATGCGGTAGACGTCGCTGCCGGCACCGCCGTCAAGGGTCAGCAGCTCATCGCGGTCGTTGAGCTCGACCACCGTGAGCAGGTTGTCGCCGCCGCCGCCGAGCAGCTCGATTGCCCCGAGCAGCTGGTCGGCGTGCAGCATCAGGTCGTCGTCGCCGGCGTTGCCGTCGAAGCGCATCGAGCCACCGGTGGCGTCGATGGTGCCGTGCACGCGCAGGGTGTCGTTGCCTTCGCCAAGCTGCACCTCGAGACGATCGGCGATGCGATGATTGCCGTCGAAGGTGACATGGTCATCGTCCTGGCCACCGAGCACCGTCAAGGCATCGGCCTTGATGGCGCCACCGAGCGTGAGGTGGTTCTCACCGTTCCCCAACTCGATCACGGCCTCATCCAGGCGGTGCTCGCCGTTGAAGGTGATGCTGTCATTGCCGCTGCCGCCGTGCAGCTCGAAGCGCGGCGCGGTCATGGTTCCGCCCAGCACGAAGGTATTGTCGCCTTCGCCGCTCACGGCACGAATCAGCGGCGCGTTGACGGTCAGATCGCCGCCCAGCGTCCAGCTCTGGCCACGGCTATCGCCGCCCTGCATCAGGAAGGTGTCGCCGGCCTCGATGGTACCGGTCGCCAGCTTGGCAAAACCCGACGTGCTGCCGGGGTCGCCGGACTCGGGCCGCTGCAGGTGGAATTCGACGTTATCCGTGGCGCTGATCAGCACGCCGGGGTGGTCAATGACGATGCCCTCGGCGGCATAGACCAGCACGCTGCCCTCATTGGCGTGAACCTGTACGCCATTGCTGAAGGTCACGATGTCCTCGTCGCCGGCATTGGCCTTGAAGGTGACGTCGCCGCTTCGGCTCTGCACGTCTTCAGTGACGTGGATCGGGCTGTTGGCGGTGATGTTGATGTCGTTCTCGGCGAGCATGCCGCTCTCGGCGATTTCCAGGGCGCCGCTGTTCTCCAGGTAGACGACGCCTTGGCGCGATTCCCCCTCGAGCACCCCCATGCGGGTGGTGATCACCTTCGCCTCGGTGCCGACGTTCTGCTCGGCAATCAGGCGCACCCCGAAGGTGAGGATATTCTCGCCTTCGCCGTCCTCCAGGGCGTTGAGGATGCTGCCCTGCTCCGAGAAGATCAGCGCGATGGTGTTGTCGCTGCCGGCCTTGACCTGGCCCAGGCGCAGGTCGCCCTGGCGGTCGAGCTCGGCCGCCCCCAGCACCTCGCGAACGAAGACGCTATTGGCCGCGTCGATATCCAGCCGGCCCTCGTCGTCGTCAGTCATGATCGCCAGCAGGCGATTGGCTTCGCCCACCCCGCCAATGCGGGTGTCCAGGCGCAGCGTGGTGGCCTTGACGTCGCCGGCGAGCTCATTGGCGTTGCTGCCAATGATCGACTGCAGCGCACGCAGGTGGGCATGCTCCCCCGCCTCGATATAGCCGATGGCCATGCTGCCATCCACCGTGTCCAGGTAGATGTCACCGTCCGCCTGGGCGTCGACCACGCCACCCGGGCGGGTCGCGAATTCCAGGAAGTTGCCGGCACTGCCGATGTCATCACCGGCGATCAGGGTGATGTTGTTGGCCAGCATGTTGATCAGGTCGTGGTTGAGACCGTCGACGATGCTGCCGTCGGCGCGCAGCCAGACGTCGCCGCCCTGGGAGAACATGGTGCCAACCCGCAGGTCGCTGTCCAGGGCGCGCAGGAAGATGCCGTCCTGGGCACGCGCGGTGACGGTGGCGCCGTCGCGAAGGTCGAGCTGCAGCGGCGCCTCGGCGTCACTGCCAATCTGGCCGTTGGCCGCCTCGAGGATCAGGTCGCCGCTGCGCAGGACCAGATCACCGGACAGGGTCTGGGCCGCCAGGATGCTGCCGGAGACCTTGATCCGTGCGTCCGCACCGGCCTCCAGCTTGGCCAGGCGAACGCTCGCCTCGCCCTCTTCGGCATCGGCGCCCAGATAGACCGACCCGCCGGCCTCGACGAAGACCTCACCGCCGTTATTGATGTTGAGGTCTTCCACCAGGCTGATGGAGATGAACTTGATGATGTTGATCGGGTCGCCGTTGGCATCGAACTCCAGCGGGATGTCCGGGTCCCGCGGGTCGAGCAGCACCGTGGCCAGGCTGATATCCACCCCCGACTCGGCGACCACGTCCAGCGCGGTCTCCAGCACCATGGTGCCGCCGTCCACCGAGACGATGTCGTAGTAGAGACCGTTTTCGGTGAAGTTGAGGCTGCGGCCATCGATGTCCAGGGTTTCACCGGGCTTGAACCATTGCGTGTCCCAGTCGTCGCCGTTGGTAAGATTCAGCGACACGGTGGTCAATCCATCCTCTGTGTCGCCGACCACGAAGTTGACGTTGGCGTCCTGGGGCGCGTGCTTCAGGTAGCTGACGTCCTGGCGCTCGGCCGCCGAGAGCAGCAGGCGCTCCTCCTCCGAGAGGCCGGCCAGACCGCCCTCCATGTCGAGCACTTCGCGACCGTTGGCCACGCCAATGTTGCCGCCGGCGATCAGGGTGATGTCACCGGCCGCGTCGACGTTGGGCGCTTGAATCTCGGTGCGCGTGCTGGTGGTCTCCTGCAGCAGGCCGGCGCCGATCAGCGACAGCAGCTCCTGCTCGGTCCACTCCTTGACCGACGCCTCGATGTCGGCCTCTTCGGCGGCGGTCAGGCTCGCCTGGTAGTCCAGCTCACGCAGCTCGCTGGTTGATCCGTCATCCTCGACGCCGTACACCTCATGCAGCTGGCGGTAGACGCTGGTGCGGTCCTCGGCGATGCCGTCGATGCGCGCCTCGAGCGCCGCTTGATCATCGGCAAGCTCAGGTTCCAGCTCCAGCAGCGCCTCGCGGTAGGCCGCCCGCTCACTGTCGGAGAGGATTACCCCCTGGTGCTCGTCGTACTCGACGGCGCGACGGTAGGTCAGCGACTGCCCCACGGCCAGGCCGGCGCCGGCGGCCACCAGTCCATCGCCGGTGATGTCGGCCAGGCTGTCGAAGGTGAACGCATCGCCGTCTTCGTTGATGAGGCGATGCTGCGCGCGGGGGTCATCGGCGTCGATGTCCGGCGCCGACAGCACTACCTCGCTCAGCGGGTTATCCTCGCCCTCGATCTCGATCTCAACCCCGAGCAGGATGTTGCCGTCTTCGTCGATGGCCTTGACGTGATAGGTCTTGCCATCTTCGAGGCCGCTGATCACGTCCTCGCTGGTGGCAAAGCGGTAGTTCCAGTAGGTCTGGTACTCGTTGGCCTTGCGCTGCTTGAGCTCCTCCTTGGCCTCGGCGATGCGCCCCCCATCCTCGCCGGGAATAAGGCCCATGCGATCCCACACGCCCTGCAGCTGCTCGACGGTGCGCTCGTCGCGGCGGCTGTCGTCGTTGCGGTCCAGCAGGTCGCCGTCCACCTTGAGCCAGACGTCGCCTTGGCTGCTGGTGACGCGCTCCACACCCAGGTCACCGCTGACCTGATGCAGGGCGATATCGCCGCGCGCCTCGGCATTGAGGCGCCCGTCGCCGGACTGGTGGATCAGCAGCGGGTTGGCCGATCCAGCGCCGATGCTGCCCTCGGATAGCAGGCTGATATTGCGGCCTTGCACGTGAGAATCGGCATCGCCGCGCAGGCTGCCGGTGAGCAGGCTGCCGGCCGCGGTGAGGCTCACGTCGCCAGCGGCGTGAGCGCGATCGACCACGATATCGCCGTTGAGCTGGTTGACGCTCAGGCTGCCGCGCACGGTAGTGGCATCCAGGCGCAGCGGCGGCGCGCTGGCCGCCTCCAGCCCCAGGCGGTTGTGCAGTTCGATGGCGCGCCCCGCACCGATGCCGTCCTCGGCGCGCAGCACCACCTCGGCACCGCTGATGCGGATATCGCGACGCTGGTCGTCGGACTGACGAATCTCGCCCCCGCTGGTCACGCTGGTGGTGCCGTTGTGGTTGGCCAGGTCGCCGATCAGCACCACGTCGCCCTGGGACTCGACGTTGAGGGTGCCGGTCTGGTTGCCGATGAAATTGATCTCGACGTCGCGGTTGGCCTGTACCGAGTGGGTGTGCAGGACGACGCTCTGCTTCTCCTGCGCAAACTTGGCGTAGTTGGTCTTCTTGCCGTACCAGGTGCTTTCCGACCACTTGTCTACCATCTGCAGCTCGCTCCATTCACCGGCGTCCTCTTCACCGTCGGGCGGTGCCATGGAGGTTTTGCTGTATTCGTAGCCGGATTCACCGCTGTTGCGGTAGAAGTAGGAGAGTGCATCCTGCAGTTCGCCGTCACTGGTTTCGGTATCGCCCCAGTTCAGGGTTTCCGGGTCGGCGGCAAAGGCGCTGATCCCGGCCCAGCTGCTGGACCCCGCCACGGCGTAGCGGCGCTCGGTCTTGTCCGCCGAGACGCTGAAGCCGTAGCGCGCGTCATGCTGGGGTTTGAAGGTATAGGTATTGCCGCCATTCGCGTCATAGTGATACTCGTGCAGGCCTGTGTAGGTGTCATCGATGCGCAGGTACCCTTCGCCCGGCCGGCTGACGTCGAGGCTACCCACCGCCAGGGTGTAGTCGGTGTTGTTGATCACCTCGATGGTGCCGTAGCCGCCCAGCACCTCGAGCAGGCCGTTGCCGGTATTGATGACATGCCCGGTGATATCCAGCCGACCACCGTCGATGGCGATATCCTCGACCTCGATCTGGCCGGTGCGCGGGTTGTAGTAGGCCAGCGACGTGCCGCTGGAGGCATTGGTCAGCAGGATACGGCTGTTGCTGTCGCTGGCGATATGATCGGCGATAACCTGGGCATCCGCATCGCCGATCACCATCTGGTAGCTGTCCTCGCCGGCACGAATATAGCCGTTGAGGTTGACGTACTCGGCGTCGATCACGATCACGCCCGCCGAGATGTTGGGCGCGGTGCCACGGCTGTTTTCCACGGCGTCCAGGGCGCCATCGCTGAGCCTCCCGTCACCGCCGTCGACACTGACCGCCTGGGCATCCGGGTTGCCACCGGGGTTGAACTGCGACAGGCCGCGCACCGAGATCTCACCGTCCGAGGAGAGCACCAGGTTGGCGGCGCGAAACTCGCCTTCGATCTCCAGCGAGCCTTCCGCATAGGAGACGATTTCACCGGAGACGTTGCGGGTGATGCCCTCGGCGCTATACAGAATGCTCGACGCCGGTGAGCTGTCGTAGGCATTGGAATCGTAGAGGAAAGCGTCACGCTCGGCGTTGCTCATGCCTTCCAGGCCCAAGCCACGCTCGAGGGCGTTCAGCACCTGTGACTCCGTGCCACCATCCTCGTCGAACACCACGCCGTAGCTGTTGACCACGGTGATGCGCGGGGTCGCGCCCTCGCTGCCCACCGGGTTGAGGCCGGTGATGCCGGCGCCGAGGCTGTCGTTGAGGTCGGTGATGGCCTCGGCGTCGCCCACCTCGGTGAGGTTGAGGTACAGACCGCCGACCACCTGGGGTATCTCGGTGCTGCCCATCACCATGCGTGACGGCGCGGTGTTGAGGATGGTGATGCTGGCATCCCCGGGGGCGTCGACCTCGCCACTGCCGGTGAGGTCGTCGGCAAACACATAAACGGTACCGGCCTGGGCCCAGACGTCGTCGATAAAGACCGTCAGCTGGTCGACCTCGTTGATGACCAGGGTGCCGTCAGACTGCATCTCACCGAAGCCATCTTCTACCAGGCGCTGCTCGAGGCGGTCGATTTCGCTCTCGTAGAAGCTCACCAGCTCGGCGTTGCCCGCATTGCGATACAGCGAGTAGCGGTCGCGGAGATCGCGCAGTTCGTCGATCAGCTCGGTCTGAGCGCGCGAGTAGCCGACACTGAAGCCGATGTCGTCATAGCCCTCTCGGGCCTGCAGGAAGTCGCCGGCGCCGCCAGAGAAGAGGTCATCCAGCTTGTCTTCTTCAGCGCTGATCGCGGCCTGCTTGTCATCCACCTTGGCCTGCTTGGCATCGACCTCATCCTGCTTGGCGTCGATGGCCTCATTCTTGTCGCTGATCTCACCCTCTTTGGCGGCGATCTCGCCCAGTTTGTCATCGACCAGGATCTGCTGGGCGTCTATCTCATTCTGCTTGTCATCGATGTCGGCCTGTACGTCAGCGATGGCGTCCTGCTTGGCCGCAATATCCTGGTCTTTCTGTTCGATCCTGGCGTTGAGGTCGTCTATCTCCGACGAGTTGTCCGGGTCGTCCTCGTCGAGGACATCCCGCTCTTCTACAAGGGCCTCGCGGTCGGCCTGCAAGTTGGCCAGATCGTCCTCGCGTTGGCTCTTGTCCTCTTCCAGCTCGGCTTGTGCCGTTTCAAGCTCAGTCAGCCTGTCCTCCAGCTGCTCGAGCGCTTCCTCGAACTCACCCAGCTGGGTTTCGAGCAGCGCCAGGTCATTGCGCAGGCCGGCCCGCTCGACGAGCAGCGCCTGGCTGTCTGCCAGCAGCGGCTGCAGCTCGCCGCGCAGCCTGTCGAGTTCGTTGTTGATGTCGAACGCTTCGTCCTGGACGTTGGTCATCTCCAGCACCAGGCTCAGCTCGCGATCGATACCGGTCTGCACCTTGCCATCGATGGTCACATGACCATACGAGTTGGTGGAGATGTCGCCATCCAGGATCTCGCTGCCGCCGTCGCTGCCGAGGGCGGCGTCGATGGCGTCACCTACCGCCGATACCCAGCTCACCCCCTTGGCCTGGGCGTTCATGTCGCTGAAGCCGAAGCGCTCGGTAAATAGCGTGACGTCGCGCGCGCCCACCAGCTCGGCACCGCTCTGGATATCGATGCGGTGGGTCTGGTCCATCTCGGCCTGGGCGTTGAGATTGTTGATGGGGATCAGGCTGCCGGCGAAGCTGTCGAGGCTGGCATTGAGGGCGTACTGGTCGCGATTGCCGCGCACATCGCCCCCTGCGGCGAAGTTGATGTCGCCAAACGCCGTGGCACTGACCCCTTCGGCCATGACGATACGGTTGGTCGGGCTGAGGATGACCTTTGCATCCCCTACCCCCACGGTAGCGGCGCCGTAGGTGTCCATCAGCAGCACGGCACTGATATCCGCCGTACCGCGGGCGGTAGCCACCAGCTCGCCGGCACTCAGCAGCACCGCGTTGTCGTGGATGAGCACGCTGGCGGCCATGTCATCGTCGCGCAGATTGGCGGTGAGCCCGGCGCCAGACGCCAGTCCCCCTGCGGTGAGGTTGATCTGCTCATAGAAGGTGATGTCGTTGAAGGCCTCCAGGCGCAGGTCGCCCTGGGTCGTCGCCAGCGAGGCGCCCTGGCCCACCTCGACCCGCGTGTCGAGATCGAACAGCGCGTCGCTGGCGGCACCGGCGCCGGCCACGGCACCGCCGGCCACGCCGCGAATGGTGTCATCCTCGGCACCGGCCAGACGGTCACGAATCACCGTGCTGTCGGCCAGCATGTCGAGGGTGTCGGCAGTTACCACGGCGCCGGACGCCACCTCGGCCATGGTGTCGGCGCTGAGGTGGTAGGTCGCCTCGGCGCCGGCACCCGCCAGCACGCCACCGGCGGCGGCCAGAATCCGGCTTTCCAGCTCGAAGGTCTGGTCGGCGCGGACCAGCACCAGGCCGGCGTCAGTGTCTTCGCTTCCCGGTGACGCGCTGACCGACAGGGTCGACGCGCCCAGCGTGGCGGTGGTGGTGGCTGTCTGGGTCAAACGGTTGCTGGCACCCGCGCCGGCGGCCACGCCGCCGCTGCCGGCCAGGGTGTCGAGCTCGGCCTGCTGATGCCCGACGGCGGCCACGCTGACCCGCTCGGCGCCGATCAGGTGGCCATCGCCGATACGCGCACGGCTCTGGACATTGTGACGGATATCGACGACCGCGGCGCCAGCGGCTACCAGCCCGCCGACCACGCTGAGGGCTTTGCCCTCCAGCGAGGTGCGCAGGTCGCTGGCCACCCGCAGGTGCCCGAGTACCACGAGGTTGTTGTCGCTATCGCCGAAGGCCTCGCGGGTGGTCTGGGTATCACCGATCAACGCTTCGGCGCTGGCGTTGTCGCGCAGGTTGACCACGGTGGCGTTGATGCCCAGCAGGGCGCCGCCGGCCGAACCGATGGCCTCGGCGTAGAGAGACGGGGCACCGTCGAGCAGCACGCTGCCGGCTGCCACGCTGAGGTTGGTGGCACGCAGGCTGATGTCGCTGTCGGCACTGCCCGGTGTGCCCAGTTGGGCGACGACCTGGGAGCCCAGGGTGGCATTGACCACCGAGGCGCCGATGCCCACCCCGGCGCTGACCGCGACGCCCAGCGACTCGACGCTGACGCGCGGCGTATGCAGCGCACTGATGACCACGTCGCCGAGGGCTGTCAGGGTCACGCCGCTGCCGACCCAGGCCTCGACCTGATTGCTCAGGCTGACGGTGGACACATTGGCGGTGCCCGCGCCTGTCAGGCCGGCCGCCACGGCAACAACCGTCAGGTCGACCCTGTCGATGCTGGCGGCCGACACCGTGACATCATTCAACAGCACGGCGTTGGTCAGATCACCATCGTCGCCAAGTACTGCGTGCTCACCGATCCATGCCTGGGTGGCACCGCTGATCTCGACCACCCCCACTGAAACCCCCACCGCCACGCTGCTAATGGCCCCGCCTGCGGCGAGGGCCTGGTGGTCTCGATCGGCGCTGGCACTCACCATCACGCTTTCGGGGGTGCGGATATTAATCGCATCGGCCGGCGATGCGGCGTTTTCCAGAGACGCCTGCTGCACCGTGCGATCCAGTATGATGGTGCTCTGGCCCCCCACACTTATAAACAAATCGGCAGCGCCACCCACGGCATGCAGGTTGCTGTTCAGCTCAGCGTGGCTGGTCACGCGAATATCGCCACCGGCCGTCAGCGAACTGCCGTAGCCTACCGTTGCCGTCACCGCCCCATTGAGCTCTAGCACCGCAATGGAAATGCCAACGCTGCCTGCCCCGGATACCGCCACGCCACCGCTGACAATCTCGACGTTCAACACTTCCAGGGCCTCTACCCCGATATCGCCGCCGGCGCTCAAGATCGCGTCGCGCCCCACCGTGGCCGCGGTATCACCAACGGTCTGCCCCGCCTCCACGTCGAAATCGATGTCGAAGGTCAGGTCTTCGAGTGCTTTGTTGGTACTCTCGCGATTGCTCTGGTTCTGGTTGCCGGCATCGCTCGGGGTGTCGAAATCGTCGTCGAGCTGGCCCTGTTCATCCTCATCGAAGCCGTTTTCGTCGTCGACGCCGGAATCTCCTTCCGAGCTCTCCTCCTGCATGGCATAGCTTCCGTCGCCGAAGTCGGAGAAGCTCGAGTCGACGAGCGCGCCCAGCTCCTCGACCTCTTCCATGTTCTCTTCGCTGAGCCCGTCACCCAGGCTGATCACCGAGATCGCGCCGCTGATGCTGAGGGCCGCGGTGGCCGAGAAGGCCACGGCGCTGGAGTTGAGGACGCGGTTGAGCTCGGCCTGCACGTCCAGGTCACGCCCGGCGGTGAGCCGGGCGTTGTCGCCTACGGTGGCGCGGGTCTGCTCGCGCAGTACCATCACGTCGACCGCGGCACCGGCACCGGCGCCGCCCACGGCCGCCGCCCCCACCGCTTGCAGATAGTCCGCCGGGGAGCTGCGCTGATTGAGCAGCGTGGTGGTGGTGGCATTGACGTCGATATCGCGCCCGGCGTCGAGCACGCTGTGGCGGCCGTCCAGGCTGGACGCGACGCGCGCCACCGTCACGGCATCGGCCATCATTACCGAGACCGCGCCGGCCACAGCACCGAGACCCGCAGCGCCGGTGGCCACGGTCACGCCCATGTCCATGCGCTGGTTGGCGACCACATCGATGTCCTGAGTGGCGTTCAGGGTCGCCCCCAGCACCTCCGCCGTGGCGGTGGAATTGAGCAGGCCAACGGCCAGGGAGGCGCCGATACCGACCCCGCCACTGCCCGCCGCCGCCCCGGCGATAAAGCGCCCGGTAATCTGGTTGTCCGCCGAGACGCGGATATCCTGCGCTTGCAGCCTGACATTCTCGACGTAGGCGCGGGTGTCCAGCGCCAGACTGACCGCCGTGGCCGACCCCGAGGCAGCCACACCCGCCCCGCCGATACTGGCCCCGATGACCACCGACAGGAAGTTGACGCTGGCCAGCGCATCAACCGCGAGCTCGCCGTTGGCCTTGACCATGACCTCGCCGTCGGCGAAGTCCGAACCGTCGATCCAGGCGTGGGTCTGGTGACCGAACAGGTTGACGTCCACCCCGGCGGTTGCCGCGGCCGTCAGGTCGATGGCGGCAGAGCCGCCGCCGCTGTCCGCCTCGGCGTGATGCAGGGCACGCACCACCACATCGGCGTTGCTGGTCACCTCGGCGTTGTCGATCCAGGCCTGGGTGTGGCCGTTGATCCCGTCCACGGTGACATTGGCCGCCACAGCACCGGTCACACCGCCCGCCACGGCTACCGCCACGGTCAGAAACTCCATGCGGCTGGTGGCCAGTACCACGACACCGTTGCGGCCTTCAGTATCCCACTCACCTTCGCCCCAGTTGACGTTGCGGTCGCGACCTTCGTCATCATCGCCACCGATCTCGCTCTCCACACCGCGCCAGGAGAGCGCCACGTTGCGCTCGCTGGCGTTACCGCGGGCCAGCACCACGGCGCCGCCGCCGATCCAGGCCTCGGAGTCGCTGCCCATCAAGTCGACGCCGACGCTGCCACCGATGGCCACGGCGCCAATCGCCACCGCGCCGAGCTTGATGCTGCTGGTGTCGTAGGTATCGGCATGCACCACCAGGTTGCCATCGGCGGTGACATTGCCACCGTCGATGCGCGCCTGGGCAAGATTGTCGATCACCGAGCTGGCGGTGATGCCGGCGCCGGCACCAAAGGTACCGTAGGAGACCCCCGCCAGCACCGCCCAGTTGGACGAACGCGAGTCGGCTAGGATGATGATGCCGCCGCCGTTGCCCTCAGTCGTTTCCAGGGTGGCGTTCTGGCTACCCGCGACGATGCTGTTCTGGATGTCGTGGTACGCCACCGAGAGACCCGCGGCACCGCCCTTGATCGCCACGTTGAGCTGCGCGCTGACCGAGTCGATGCGGCTCTTGTCCAGCGCCTGGATGAGGATGTTGCCGTCGGCGATGACAGTGGCATCCTTGACCTCGGCGCGGATGTCCTTGCGGGTAAAGTTCAGCGATACGGTGCCGCTGAGCGCTGCCACACCGGCCACCGAGGCACCCAAGGTATAGGCGTTGATCGAGGACTCCGACTTGGCCAGCAGCGAGACATCGCCGGCCGAGGTGACGCGGGCATTCTCACCCTGGATAACCGCGCGCAGGCGATTGGGCGTCTCGGCAGTGGGGTCGTCGGGATTGCCGCCGATGTAGTTGTAGGCGAAGTAGCCGGCCAGGGCGACGGCCCCGGCACCCGCGCCGCCGACGGTAAAGGCGTTCATGGTCAGGTCGTCGGTGGCCTGAAGGCGGACGTCGCCGCCGGCGTCCAGGGTGGCCTCCTCGACCACCGCCTCGACGTTGGTGCGCATCCAGTTCAGCGACAGGCCGCCGGCGACCGCCACCTTGCCCCCCCCCGGCACCGCTGAGCGCGAAGCTCCAGATCTGGTCGCCCTGGCCGGGAGTGGCCGGGCGGTCCTCGTCCTCTTCCTCTTCAGGAATCAGGCTCTCGTCGACGTCGATGCTGGGCACATCCTCTGCATTGATGCGCAGCAGCGCCGCCTTGAGCTGAATGTCGCCATCAGCTCTGACGTGGGTTTCCGCCCCCTCAATGGTAGCGCTGAGGATAGAAGCCATGTCGTTGGTGGCCGAGGCGCCCGCCAGACCCACGGCCCCGGCGCCGGCAGCGGCGCCTGAGACATTGATCATGATCGGCTGCACCGTCGCGGTGAGCGTGACGTCGCCGTTGGCACCGCCCCCCGCATTGGCACTTACGTCGGCCCCGTTACGGATGCTGGCCAGCACGTCATTCTGCATGAAGTTGATGCCGATCGACCCCGCCAGGGCGACCTTGCCGGCCGCGGCGCCGCCGGCCGTGATATTCAGCAGTTGGGCTTCTGCCTCGGCCAAGACCGTTACATTGCCGGCATTGGCGGTAACCTCTGAGTCGTCGATCACTGCGGCAATCTGGCCCAGCGTATAGCCGCTCGGCTCATCACCGAGATCGAGCATGATGAGGTCTTCCGACGCATCGACGTCGTCGTCGCTGGTGTTGTCGATGGTCCGCGAAGGGTCGGTGGGGTCGCCGCCAAGGTAGTTGAAGGCGATGGCGCCGCCGCCGGCCACCTTGCCGGCACCGGCCACACCGAAGGCGAAGTTGACCAGCCCCTTGCTGTCGGCCGCGATGACCTCCACATTACCGGCGGCGGTCACGTCGGCGCCGTTGACGATTTCTGCGCGGACCGACGAGCGCATCCAGTTCAAGCCCACCGCCGCGGAACCCGCCGCGCTGCCGCCGGCAGCGCCGGCGATGCTGATGTTGATGACCCCGGAAGAGAAATCCAGGTTCGACATGTCGCGCGGGGCAATATCCGACTCTTCGTCGTCTTCCAACTCGTCTTCGCCGTCGACGCCTTCATTCTCGAGGTCGAGATCGCCAAGCCCGACGCTGGCGAGATCGAATTCTTCATCCTCATCGGCGAGCCCGGCCAGCACGCTGACATTGCCACCCGCATCAAGTGTGGCGCCATTGACGCTAGCCATGATCAGGCTGTCGGTTTGTACCGTACTGGCACTGAGGCCACCGGCCACCTTGCCCGCGCCGGCCGCACCGATGGCAATCACCACCAGCGTGGTGCTGTCCTGGGCCTGCACGTTGATATTGCCCGCGGTGGTGATGTCGGCAGCGTCGCTGATCTGTGCCAGCGTCTGCCCCGATACGCTATTGACGGTGATGGCACCGGCAAGACCCACCTTGCCTGCGGCGACGCCACCGAAGGCCACCGACACCACCAGGCTTTCACTGAGCGCCTCGACGACAAGACGATCGGCCTGAATCTCGCCGCCCTGGATCGAGGCAACGGTGTCGTTGTCGATGACATTCACGCTGACGCTGCCGGCGAGGGCAACCTTGCCAGCCGACCCCGCCCCGCTGATGGCGATCAGCTGGGTCCGGTCGTAAGCCCCCACCCGCACCCGTTCCTGAATGTCTTCCATGCGGGTATTGCGCGACTCGGCCTTGACGGTATTGACGATGACGTTGGCCGACACGCTGCCTGACCCCGCGACTTTCTCACTTGCCCCGACGCCCACGGTGAGGGTGCGCAGCAGTCCGGTATTGCGGGCGGTGATATCGACGTGTTGTGCATCGCTCAGGGTGCTATCGGCGACGCTCGCCAGCGTGGTGTTGGTAATCACGTTGACCGAGATGGCGGCGCCGAAGCCGACGTTCTGCCCGGCCCCAAGGGCGCCGGCGAGCCCCCATATACTGCTCTGATCGACGGCTGCGACGGTTATCTCGCCGTCATCCAGCACATTGAGGTGGCTATTCTCGACGCTTGCCTGTGTGGAGTTGGTAATCGCATTGACCGTGATCGTACCGGCGAGACCGACCCCCTTGTCACTGCCACCGATGCCCGCCGACCCGGCCAAGCCGATCATCAGGGCGTCGTTACGCGCCTCGACCGACAGTGAGTCGACGTCGATGGCATTGGCTTGCTCACCGATGTCCTGCAGGGTTGCCTTGACGTCGTGCATCATCAGCGAAAAGGCCAGCGCCCCACCAACCCCGGCTTTCTTGCCGGCGCCCAGGGCACCGGCGACGACCACCGAGTTGGCAGCGTCACGTGCACCGACGTGCACACTGCCCAGCGAGCCGGAGTGGATGGACAGCAGTCGTGCATCAATGGTGCGCGTCGAGGCAAGTGCGGCGCCAGAGGCGGCAAAGCCGAAGCCCTTCTGGGTCGTCGCGATGGCAAGCCCCGCCGAGGCCATCACCGTCCAGCCGAACCGCTCGGCGTCGATACGCAGATCCTGGGTCATCAGGCTATCGATGTCACTCACGCTGGCCCGCGTCACGCCGTCCTGGATGGCCAGGGCACCGGCGCCGGCCACTGCAACACTGATATCGTCGCTGCTGCCTCGGGCAAGGCTCGCACCACCTGAGAGCACGCCAAGATGGGTGCTGTCGTTGGCGGCAACCTCCAGGCTGCCGTTGGCCACCTGGATGGTGTCCAGGCCGGCGACCTCGGCCAGCGTGGTGTCGTTGCCGATATGCACCACCATCGAGCCGGTAATGCCGACGGCGACGCTGTTGTCGTTATCGCTACTCTGGTTGCCGGCACCTTGCGACAGCACCGAGGATACGCTGCCGATTTTCTCGTCTGATGTATCCTGGCTGCCTTTCAGGCTCGACTTGTTATCGCTGCTGGCGTTGTCGTCAGGCTTGCTGCCGGCAACGCTGCCCGCCAGCGCCATATCAACGATCACGCCGCCGGTGTGGGCATCGACAACGGCATCGCCGCCGACGGTGACCGACCCGCTGATGCCGTTGCTGTCGTTGCCCAGCCACGCCTGGGTATCGCGCTCGACGAAAGACACGGCCACCGAGGCGCCAATCCCGACGCTCTCGCTTTGCACCATGCCGCCGGCGAGGCCGAATAGGTAGCTTTCATCGTTGGCGCTGACCCGCAGTGAGGGACCGATCGGGTTGTCGTTCTCGTCCCGATCCACGCCACCGTCGCCAATGGTCAATGACACGCCGTTATGAATACGCGCAGTAGTCTCGTTGAGCACGACATTGGCCACCGCCGTGCCATTGAAGGCCAGGTTGGCCGCCTTGCCGCTGGTCGCGCCCATGCCCACCAGCAGGGTATCGTTGTCGGCGGAAACATCGAGGCTATCGGCCACCAGTGTGACCCCCGACTCTATTTCCGCCGTGGCATTGCCCTGCAGGACATGCACACCAAGCGCCACGCCAATCCCCACGCCGTCCGACTTGACGCCGGCGAAGCCCGACTCGACCTTCTTCACGTCACCTTTAAAGGCTTTTTTCCACTTCTCGCCGTTGGCCTCGGAGGCACCGGCGAGCTTGGGCAAGCTGAAGTTGCCGACCATGGCAAACAGGTGATTATCGTTGTGGGCGCGAACCGTGACGTCCTGGCCGACAGACGGCGCGGCGTCGGCAAACGCTTCCCCGGCGGCCACGTTGATCGTCGCCCCCTCGCGAATGCGCGCGTCGCTGTTCTGGTTGATCAGCAGCACGTTGGCTGAGCCGGAGACGGCCAGCTTGCTGCCTTCTGCCGTGGCCAGCGTCCAGCTGTCGAAACTGCCCGGAAGGCCAAGATTGCCGGAGGTATAGCTGTCGAGGGTGGCGATGAACTCCTCGATGCGCTGCTCGAGAGGCGTGCCGATCTTCTCCCAGCGATCTTCATCATCGAAATCTTCAGTGGCGAGATCGACCTCCTCGTCACCGCCCTTGAACTCATAAATCTGTCCGGCCTCACCGCCGTCGACATGGTTATCGGCGACCAGCACCTTTTGCCCCTCGGCCAGCGTCTTGCTGCCGTCGGCGCTGAGGTGGTCGTAGGTGGCGTCGAGCTCGCCAAAGTTCTTGCCGGCAGCGTAGATATTGGCGCCCCACAGGCTCAGCGGGTCGACGCTGTTCAGGCTTTCGGCTTCGACGCTGAGACTGCCCTCGGCGTTGAGGTCGACATTGCCTTCGATGCTGGCATTGGCGTGGTTGTCCAGCAGACCAAAGGCCATGGCACCCGAGACGCCGACCTTGGCGGCATTCTTGCCGGCTACGGTGTCGTCTTTTTCTTTTTTCTTGCTGGCCTCGGCCGACTTGCCGCCGGTGACTGACGAATCCTTGGGCTGCGACAAGGACTTGCCCAGCAGCGTGTTGCCCAGCACCTTCTGCCCGAAGTCTTTCTGTTTTTTCTTCTTGTTGGGATCGACCCCGGTTGCAGCGCCGCTGGCACTCACCGCCGGACGATGGTCGCTGACCGCCTTGACCACGACGCCGCCAGCCACGCTGATGATGCTGCGCTCATCGTCCCCGAGAATATTGCCGTCGCGATCCACCTCGGTGCCGAGCTGGGCATTGGCACGATTGATGTCCACCGACACGGCGATACCGGCAGCCACATCCGCGGTGTTCGATTTCTTGCTGCTCTCGCCGGACTCTCCCTGCGAATCGAAGCGCTTGCTGATGAAGTCCGGTGCCTTGTCCTTGGCCTGCTCCTTGGCCTTCTTGGTGACGGCTTCGCCGGTCGCTTTCTTAGCGTTGTCGAGGGTCGCCTCGGGTGACGCGTCGTTACGGGTTTTCTTTATGCCGTCGAGCAGGCTGTTGGGGCCGCTGGGCTTGGAGGTGCCGGCACTGGCGGTGGTGGCACCGTTGCCCGGCCCCTGCTCGCTGTCGGCGGTGACGTTTAGATCGCCGCCCACGCTGACCTCGCCGGCCAGCTGGGCTTGCGTAACGCCCGTCGCCACGTTGACAGACAGAGCAATCCCCACGACGCCCTTGTCGGGGCCTGACGCCGCCTTGGTCGTGCTGCTGTGCAGGCTGGTGGCCGCGACCGTCAGGTCACCCCCCGCTTCGATGCGGGCATCGTCCCACACCATCACCCGCGACTCGCTGACCCGTACGCTGACCGCCACGGCAGCGGCGACCCCCTTGACCCCGCTGGGCTCCGCCTCGACATTCTGTACCGTGGTCACCGCGCTGGTGATACCCAGGTCATTGTCGGCCTGCAAATGGCCGTGCACGTGGACGTTTGATCTGGCGACGATCGTGCTGACCGAGACCCCTAGCCCCCAGGCTTTGGTCGGCTTGATGTCGGCGTTCAACTCGATCTCTGACTGCACGCTGAGGTCGTTTGACGCCAGCAGCGACGCCTGTTCGCCGATATCGATCGTGGCGTCGGCGATCAGCGTGGAAATGCTGCCAAAGAAGGACAGGTCTTGAATGAAATCAAGGGCTGCATCGATACCGCTATCAATGAAGCCGAGGCCGGTGCGCTCATTGAACCAGTCGCGATCCGGGTCGACGATGCGAGCGTCCAGGGTAATGTTGTTACCCTCGACCGTCGCCTCTCCCAGGGTCATGGATACATCGAAGAGGCCGACATCAATGAAGCTGTTAACCGGTGCCTGGAGCACATCGGGTAGGTGGGCATTGAGGCTGATGTCGCCCTCGCCGGCATCGATGACGCTGCCGCCGTCGATCACCAGATGACGCGCCGTCAGCGTCAGCGAGGCATCGCCGTCGGTAGACAGCTGCATGCCGTCGTCCAGGGTCAGCGTCCCGGTAGTGCGCAGTTCGATATCGTCACTGAAGGTGTATCCGTCAGTGAAATCGCTCCCGCGCAGGGTGCTATCGCCCTTCCACAGACCGATCAGGACGCCGCTGTCATTCTCCAGCGTCACTTCATCCAACCCGTCGAGGCTATCGGCCTCGAGTTCGACGACGATGTCGTGATCCTCGGCGGCATCGACTGACACGTTCAGCAAGCCTTTGCCCAGCTCGATCAGGCTGCCGCCCACGTTGAAGCCCGACGAACTGACCGACACATTGGCCGCGCCGCCAAATACCGAGAGTTCCGCAAAGGTAATGTTGGACAGCGAACTGGTCACGCTGCCCAGCGCCAGCTCACCGTTGGTCAGCGTGATCTCATCGTCGTTTTCGCTGGCTTCGTAAGACGAGCGCAGCGCATTGTCACCCTCACCGCCGTCGATGTCCTGCTGACCGCCGGCAATGATGATGACGTCGTCGCCGCGGCTACCGGTCAGCGTATTATCGCCGCCCTGGCTGGCATCCAGCGTGACGCCACGGGCGATCAGCGCCTTGCTTCGCCACTCGCCATCATCGAGCGACATGCCCAGGGCATCGGCGGTCAGGATGGCCGCCGTGTCGTCAGCGTCGATCGAGAAGTCGTCGTCGCCATCGGTCAGGTCGCGGACTACCAGTTGACCGCTGGCAGTGTCGATCTCGGCCTCGAGCAGGGAATTGCCCTCGGCGTCCTCGATACTCTCCAGCAGCAGAACCAGGTGCTCGACGGTAAGCGCGTCGGCAATATTGAGGGAGTGCTCGCTGCCATCCTTGAGGCCGATGGTGAGGGTGGCGCTGGTCTGCTCCAGGTCGCTGTCCTCGAGGGTGTCGAGGTAGACCTGGTAGTCGGCGGGGTCCTCGAAGTCCGCTTCATCAAGGAATACGTCCCCCAGGGCATTCATGAACCGCGCGATATCGGCGTCGCTGATCTCCGCCTGGCGCATCAACTCGCTCAGCTCGGTGTACTCACCGACCCCGTGCCAGCCGCTGGCGTCGAGGATGTTGTCGCTCGACCCGCCGCGGACGGTCAGCCGCTCTACGTTGACGTATTGGGACGTCTCGCCGCCCAGCTCGAAGCTGCCACCATCGACGCTGATTGCCTGGTCGCCAGACGCCTGCAGGATGAGGTGGTCGACGTCTTCACCGCCGATGATATCCACTTTTCCGCCGCTGACATGCAGGGTGTTGTTGCCGGCGATGGCGGAAATCTCGCTCTCGCCCTGGCCGGCATAGATCGTATCGTTGCCGGCACCGCCTTCGATAAACACGCGCCCGGCAAAACCGCGGGCATCGAGAACGGTATTGCCGAACTCGGCCTGGAGTACCGCGTCACCGATATTCGCGAGGGAGTCGACGCCGGCCACGCGTTCATTGCGGATACTGGACGCCACCGCCTGGGCACCCGCCCCCGCCAGCGCCACGTTGAGTGTCTCGCGCGCCAGCGACCTGGTGAAGTCACCGTTCGCATCGACGTCCATGAAGTCATCGACGAAGCGCACCGTCCAGGCCACTTTGTCCTCGCCGTCTTCCACGAACAGCTCGCGGGAGACCTGCAGGTTCCCCTGGCCGACGCCGCTCAGCGACTCGAGGGCGTGCTGGACTTCCAGCGCCTCACTGCCCATGGCGAGTTCGTCGGTGTGGTGACCGTTGTAGCCGAACTGCACCCTGGCCTCGGGGTCGTAGGCCATCACCAGACGATGCTCTTCGGCGAAATCGCCGCGCACCAGCCGGTCGTCGTGCAGCCCGAGGTAGTGGGCGGTGCTACCCATTACCGCGTTGTCGCCCTCACCGCCATCCAGCGTATTGTCTCCGCGATAGCCGTAGAGCACGTCATCACCGGCGCCACCGGTGAGCGTATCGTTACCCAGGCCGCCCAGCAGCAGCGCCCCACCATCGCCGGCATAGAGTCGATTGTTGCCGTCCACGCCTTCCAGACGCACTTCACCCCGGAAGCCCCGGGCATCGAGAACATCGTCACCCTCACCGCCGACCAGCACGGCCTGCTGCACGCCGTCGAGGGTGAATGCCTGCCAGTCATCATCACCCTCGACGGTGACACTCAGGGTGGCGGAATCATCCTCACCGGTATCTTCGAGCCGCATGCTGACATCGTGGGTTATCTCCAGCCCGACGCCTGCCTCGATGACATTCTCGTCACCGCCATTGCCCACCACATGACCGCCCCCCGGCCCGAGCAGGAAACGGTCGCTGCTGGCGCTGCCGAGCATGGTGGTATCCACCGCGTCCTCGAGCATCTGGAAGGTCACGCCGCCGCTTTCACGGTAGCCGCTGGCATCCAGCGTCTGGCCGCTGCCCGTGGCGGAAAGCACCAGTTCAAACGGCACCTGGGCGAAGCTGAGGGTGTCGTCTCCCGCCTCGGCGGTGATGCCATTGTCGTCATCGGAGCGCAGGATAATGTCGGACGCGCGCTCCACCACGAAGGTGGTGTCGTTGACCTCGGCGCCTTCGAGCCGGAACTCGTCGCTGCCCCCACGTGAAATAAGGGTGCTGATGCCCTCGCCGGTGATCAGGGTATCGTCACCGCTGCCGCTGATGATCAGGTTGTCGCCGTTACGCCCGTCGAGGATCGTATCCGGGGCATCGTCTCGATCGTCGCCGACCAGGATGTCGTCGCCGTCGGTGCCGATCACGTGGTTGAAACCGCCGATTGACTGGAAGCCCGTGGCGGCGCCCTGGGCCAGGTCCACTTCGACTGGCGACACGTAGTCGGAAAAATCGAGCACATCGCCCGGGCGTCCGTCGAGGACGTCGATCCCCGAGAAAGCCACCTCGCCAAGCCGCAGGTCGCCGGCATCGAACAGCGACCAGGAGATCTCATCATCGAGGGAGCTGGTCAGGGTATGCGCGACGCTATCGTCCTCGGGAGATAGCAGCCCGTCGGACGTCTCGCGATAGGGAGCCACATCGATGGTCGCCACGCCCTTGAAGCTCAACCAGTCCGCGTTATCGCTTAACCGAGCGTCGCCCTTGCCCTCATCGGTCACGTCCCAGCTAGTGTCCGCCGCCAGCCCCTCGATACGATCATCCCCTTCGCCCCCCACGAAGGTGATGTTGAGCGTCTCGGTGTTGGCCAGCGACAGGGTGTCGTCGCCGTCCCCGCCCTTGAAGTTCACCAACAGCCCATCGACCTCGCCGATAAGGCTTTCATCGAAGCTGAGACGGTCGTTGTCTTCGCTGCCGTCGACGGTAATGCCCCGTTGCATGGCGACCGAGCGGCTGATGCTTGCCAGCTCCTCGTCGTCATCACCCAGGAAGTTGATGGCCTGAACCACGCCATCGATCTCTTCCACCAACTCCAGGTGCTCGCCATCCTCGGTCATGCGCAGCATGACATCGCTGCCCGACGCCAGCGCCGCCGTGAGCGGGTCCGCTGACAGCAGCATGCGCGGCTCGAGGCCCTCGAAAATGAAGGCTGACTTCTCGGCCTGGGCTCGCGTGCTGCGCTTGCCGCGCACCAGCTTGGCGACCAGTTCGGCAAGCGGCTTGCGAAGCGGCTGGAAGGGGCGGTTCATGGCGATTCTCCTGCATGTCGGACCACGCGCGGGGGGGCATCGTGATCCTTCGGTTAGGGCGGCCGGGGCATATGGCCGCCCCTGTTCCAAGCGTTGCACCTGTTCAGCGGTGGCACTTGGCGGTCTGGCGTTTAGCCAGGAGGGCTCAATGCACCGGCGTCTCTTCACCGCCGGCATCGGCTGCCGAACCAGACGACTCGGCGATGGTCTGCTCGGCGGGGTCACCCTTGTGCTGGGCACCCACGCGGGCACCACCGCGGGACAGACGGCTCAGGCGGTTGAAGTTGCGCATCGACTGCAGGTGCACGTAGAGCAGCTCCAGCTCATCGGTTCCCAGCATGGAGCGGATGTCATCTTCCTTGAGGGCCTTGAGCTTCTGGCGATTGACCGCCTTGAAGCCGGTCAGGGTGCGCGGGCTACCTTCGCCTTGGCGCACCTGAGCCTGCACGTCTTCGAGCAGGTCAAGATCCACCAGCCGCTGACAGAAGGTCCGCGTGCGCTGGAAGTGGCTCTGGTAGTCCTGGAGGAAGTCGAGCACCTTGGCCAGGTACTGGGTCTGCTCGCCGTCGGCATCGAAGAAGCGCTCGCCGCGGCCCTCCTGATTGAGGCCCTCGTAGGCGTTGTCGATGCACAGCGTAAAGGTCTTGCCATCCTCGCTGGAGGCAAACACGAACGGGTAGCGGCGCAGGAAGGCCGGCACGTACTCGCCGCGCCACTGGCCTTCGGCGTCGACCATCAGGTTGGCATCCTGCTCCAGGCCCAGCACGGCCACCGGCAGTACGCTGCCCTCGGCTTCGGTGAATACCACCGGCAGGTCGCTGGCCGCGGCGGGAAATTCGGCGGCCATGACGGGGACGGAGTTGATGTCCTTGGCGAAGCCAAAGTCCTTGCCCACCTTGAGTGATAGTTCGCCGTGCTTGTCGCGGGTGATGGGCTGAACGTCGCGGTAAATTAGCAGTTGTGTCGCCATGCTGATGCCTTCTTATCGGGTATGAGAAAGGGTGTCGTGTGGCACGGAGTGCCGCTTGCCTGCGTAGTAGCAGGTAAAAAATGGCTGCTGGCCGGCGCCCACGCCGAAGGACACGTTGCCCAGCAGCTGGTCGCCGTGCTGGGCAATCCACTGCACGAGGCGCTGGCGAGGGGCGCACTGCCAGTCACGCGCCAGTGCCATCAGCAGCCCGGCCACGCTGCCAAGCGGCAGCCGTGACTGGTGCATATGCAGGTTGAGTGAGTCCCGGGGAGTGGTGCTGCCGGCCTGTTGTTCTTCGATGCGCACCGTCATCGGTGGCCATGCACGCTGGGATAGCGCCGAGCTGATCTCGAGCTGCTCGACGATGTCGGCGACTAGCGCAGGCATGACGGCAAGCTGATCGCCGATTGCCGCCGATGCCGCTGAAGCAGAGGGCAGCAGCAGGTACTCAGATACGGCTGCATGATCCTGGCCGGGGGTCCACTTCCAGGCGCGGTATTGAACGTGCCGCGTAGCGGGATCGGGTGCCGACTCAGGCAACGTGTACTCCCAGTAGACTTTGCGCCGCTCGCCCTCCAGGCCGAGGTGAAGAAAATGCGGTGCTGAGCCACCCGCGGCCGCCAGCTCCGATAGCACCCGCTGCTGATCGCTTGTCGGCATCTGCCACCGCGCCAGCAGCGTCTGGAGGGTGTCGGACAGCACCGACTGCGACAGCCGCGCCAGCGGCAGGCTGAACAGCACGCGCTGCGCGCCCCAGTGGCCAGGCCCCAGCTTGACGGACTGCTCTTCCAACCACGGCGTCGCCAGCTCGGCGACCGCCTCGCGCAGCAGCGTCAACGCCGCCGGATGCCACTCGGTCGCCGTCATCAGGCCGCCGCCTGCCGACCGACGACGACCTCATCGCCAAGAAAGCCGTCGATCTCTGCCAGGTCCTCGGCGTTGAGAATCCCGGCGGCATGCTTGAGCCGGATCACGCTAAGCAAGTAGTCGTAGCGGGCATTGGCCAACTCACTCCGCGCCAGGAACAGGTCGCGCTCGGCGTCCAGCAGATCGAGCAGCGGCGTTATGCCGGATTCGAAGCCCACCTGGCGAGATTCCACGATCCGCTCGCTGGCACGCAGCGACTCTCTTAGCGCCTCCTCACGTGCCATGGCGGTGATGATGCCCTGGTAGCCGGCTTGCACCTGGCGATCGATCTCGCGCCGCACCTGCTCCAGCGTGGAGCGGCTGGCGTTGATCAGCTGTTCGCCCTGGCGAACCTGGGATGACACCATGCCGCCGCTGTAGATGGGGATATTGACGTTGAGCCGAATGGTCTGGGTTTCCACCTCGCTGCCGCCACCGAACAGTGACCCCTCAGTGTCGTCATTCTCGTAATTGAGACTCAAATCAACCGTCGGGTAGTGGCCACCACGCCGGACATTCACATCCTGGGCGGCGACATCACTGGCCAACTCTGCGGCTTTCAGGCGGGGACTGCGCTGCAGCGCCAGCTCCGTCCACGCCGACTCGGCATCCGGATCAGGACGCTGTAGTTGAAGATCCTCACGCACCAGGCGCAGCTGATCTGGGGCCTGGCCGGTGATCTCGCCAAGCCCGTTGTGTGCATCGCGCAGCCGGTTGGCCAGGTCCAGTTCACGGGCCTGCACCTGCAGGAAACGCGCCTCGGCATCGAGCAAGTCGATCTCCCGGGCAAGTCCGTCTTCGTATCGCGCCCGCACTTGCCCTAGGTTGGTCTCGACCTCTTCCTTCTCGGCGTTCAGGAAGTCCAGGTTCTCTTGCAGTGCCAGCACATCGAAATAGCGCTCGGACACCCGCAGCAGCAGGTCCTGACGTGCTACCTCGAGCTCCGATGCCGCCTGCTGTGTCTCCATATCCGCCTGGCGAAATGATGCCCAGCGCGAGTAGTCGTAGACCGACTGCGTGAGTGAGATGCCGTACACGGTGGTGGGATAGCTGGTGCTGCCGCTGCCAAAGACTTCATTGTCGGAGCTGACGATGTCCTGGCTGATTTCGCTACGCGCAACGTTCGCGCTCACCTGCGGCAGCAGCGCGGAACGCGCCTGGTAATAGCGTTCATCGGTGGCCTGCTTGCCGAAGAAGTCCGACTGGAACTGGGGGTCGTTGTCCCGAGCCAGATCGTAGACATCCATCAATCCGGCCGCAGTCGCATGTGAGGCGCCGACAAGGAGTGCCAGCACGCCCAACATTCCCAGGCGCTGCCCGGAAAATATCCTGATCATTATTGTAAATCCCCTGCAATACCGGCCCTGCTGAGCCAAGTGTGCCCATCATGACCAAAGCGATTCGTTACAGCGTTAGGCTGCTTGATAGAGCCAAGGGGCAAAGCGCCAACCTAGGTTTGGTTAGCAATTATTGGAGTCCCTGCAATGCGTGCTTTACCCCGTCATCCTTAAGCATGAGTCTAGTCATATCGAAAGGCTTACACGCGTCACTTTGTCTCTAGATGCACACCACTTCGTCCTGACGTACGGTTACAAACCTGCAGGGAGTCGCTCACCAGCTAACTATCATGAGACTCAACACCACCCGTTCCACGCCGGTCGGGTTATTCCCAAGTGTCCGATGGTAGGCTTGCAGACCAGTTCGCTCACAAGACGAGAAATGAAAATAGCGCCTAGGTGGCGCTCAACCGACGCGCCTAAGGGAACCTGGCAAGAATTAAGGATACTTAAGTGAACGTCGACGCAGCCCAGCGACAACACGACGACCGCTCAACGCTCCCGTACCTCATTTTCTCGACTGATGAACTGCCACTCGCGGACAGAACCCGGGCGTGGCAGGAAATCGCCGCACCACTGTTTGAGGTGATGCCAAGGGAGACGACGCTGGAAGGGCGAATAAATTCGTTCTTGCTCAGTGACTGGCTGGTCGGCACCATTGAATGCAACGCCCACCGCTACTCTCGCCAACCGTCGATGTCGGCCAACGATGGTTTGGATTACTACTTCATCCAGCACTACCAGCAAGGCGAACTGAAGGGTACCTGTGGCGACAATACGATTGAGCTGCGTCCAGGCGACATCGGCTTTTTCGACACCAAGCAGGCCATCGACGTCAATGTCACCAGCGTACGTACCTTTTCCCTAATTATTCCTCGGCACGAGTTTGGCATCGACCCCGCAAGCACCAACTTGCACGGCATGGTGCTGAAGCGTGAAAGCCCTATGGGGTATATGCTGGGGAATCACTTCCAGAGCATGCTGCAGCTACTGCCTACGCTACCCATACAGGATGCCAAGCAGTTAAAAAGCTGCACTCGTAGCCTGATGGTTGCCTGGCTCGACACCCTGTCCTCGCAACAAACCCGCAGCGCATCGACGCTTAGAGGGCTCAAGCAGCAGCTGCACGCCTTTATCGACGAGCGACTGAGCGATCCAGCACTCGACCCGGCCCTGCTGCAGAGAGAATTTGGTATATCGCGCACCACGCTTTATCGGGCCTTCGGCGCGCCTGGCGTCAGCGACTACATTCGCTACCGCCGGCTCGAAGCGGCACTACGCGATATCAAGCGAGAAGAGGCAATGTCGATCAGCCAGATTGCCTTTCGCTGGGGCTTTACCAATGAACGAAAGTTCCAGCGTGCTTTTCGCAAGCGCTATGATATGTCGCCCAGCGACGCCCGGCACGATAGCAAGGACCTGCTGCAGCTTCACTCTCCAGTATTGGCCCTACAAGACACCATGGCTTATTGGGTTAAACGAGGAAAGGAAACCAGGGCTGAATCAGGCGATCTTGCCTAGCGACAGCAGGGTGCGCATCAGCAGGCTGACCGACTCACTGGACTGCTGGTACTCCTGCATCAACATACTGACGCGGCGCTCGAAGGCCTCCTGATCGTTACGCTGCTGGGCCTCGCGGCGCGCCTCGGCGCTCATCACGCTGGGCATGTCGCGGGGCGCCTGGCCGCTGTCGAGGGCCACCAGGGCATCGGCGAAGGCGTCGTCGAGCTCGCGGAATTTGCGCAGTTTCTCGCGCTCGTCCATAGGTTTGGGGCGTTTTTCGTATCGCATTCTTGAGTGACTTATCTCTCGTTATGAATCGTCAGGCCATGCTTGCTGAGCTTGCGCACCACGCTGGGCTGACTGATGCCCAGGCGCCGGGCCATGGCATAGGTACTCGGATGGTCGCGGCACAGTGATGCGAGGATATCGCGCTCCATCGCCGCCATTGCTTGCTTGAGGGTTTGCCCCTCGGATAGCAGCGTATTCCCAGGCATGGGCGCATGGGATGAGCGATCACTTACCAGTATACCGGGTTCCTGGCCGGCGGCGAACCTCTGCTGCCCCACGTCGGGCTCGATCAGGTCGCCGGGGGACGATAGCCAGGCGCGCTCCAGGGTGTTCTCGAGTTCTCGTACGTTACCCGGCCAGTCGCGGGCCATCAACTGCGACCAGAGGCCGGCATGCAGCAGCTTGTTGCCACCATAGCGCTGGTTGAGACGGGCCAGCTGCAGTTCGGCGAGCACTGGAATGTCCTCGCGGCGCTCGCGCAGCGGCGGCAGCGTGACCGGTATCACGTTGACCCGGTAGTAGAGATCGAGGCGAAAGCCGCCCTCCTCCACGCGCCGGGCAAGATCCTGATTGGTAGCCACCACCAGCCGGAAATCTACCCGCCGCGGCCGGGTGTCGCCCAGCCGCGTAAGGCTGCCATCCTGGATCACCTTGAGCAGTTTGGTCTGCATGGCCAGCGGTAGTTCGCCGATCTCGTCGAGAAACAGCGTGCCGCCGTCGGCCTGCTCCAGCAGGCCGGCGCGGCCCTGGCGCGTGGCGCCGCTGAAGGCGCCGGGCTGGTAGCCGAACATCTCGGATTCGAACAGGCCCTCGGGAATCGAGGCGCAGTTGACGTCGATGAAGGGACCGTCGCCGCGCCGGCTCCAGCGATGCAGCTGGCGCGCGAAGGCGGTCTTGCCAACCCCCGATTCGCCGAGCAGCAGCACGGTGGCATCGGTGGGCGCCACGCGCTTTAGCAGCACGGCAATCTCGCGCATGACGCCGCTGCGCACCTCGAGGCTATCGAGCTCCAGATCGTCGCCGATCGAACCGCCGCCGCTGCGTTTGAGGTGGTCGCTGAAACGCTGCTGTAGCAGCGCATACTCGTCCTGCAGCAGCTGCAGGTCGGTGAGATCCATCGAGCGGCTGACGACCCGCTCGAGCTTGCCGTCGATATACACCGGATGTGCCTGGGCGAGCACCCGTCGTCCGGTGGCAGTCTGCTGCATCAGCTGGGCGGGCTCGCCGGTGCGCATCACCTCGAGACTTACCGAGGGCTTGAGAATGCCCTTGGTTTCCAGCGCCTGCACCGTGGTGCGGCACAGCGCCTCGCGGCTCATGCCGTATACCGCCGCGGCGCCGGGGCTGACGTCCAGCACCCGGCCCTCGCCGTCGACGATGAAGAAATGGTCGCTGGCCGTCTCGACGATGGTGGCCAACACTTGGCTATCGATGTCGCGCATGACGGGTCTCGCTGAGGGCGAAATCGATACGTTAACGCATCATTGATGCATTTTTAAATCAAATCGGCGGCGCAATGATGTAAAAACGCATCACCCTGCCGGAAACCGCCTATAAAACAGTCGCGTAAACTTGGCACGCAATGTGCAGTAGGTGATGGGCAAAGCGCCAAAGGCCAATGTAGGAGCGTATTTATTCGCGATGGGTTTTTCGACCCCGGCAGCGCTGCGTGCTGCATCGCGACTGACGTCGCTCCCACAAGGGCGGGGCCCTTTGCAAATCGATTGAACAAGGAGAACAGCATGAGCGAGTTCAACCAGCCGCTGGGCGGCAACGAGATGCCGCGCTTCGCCGGCCCGGCGACCATGATGCGACTGCCCACCCAGGATAGCGCCGCTGGCCTGGACGTGGCCTTTATCGGCATTCCGATGGATATCGCCACCTCCAACCGGCCGGGCACGCGGCTGGGGCCGCGCCAGATCCGCGACGAGTCGCGCATGCTGCGCCCCTATAACATGGCTACCCGCGCCGCGCCCTTCGACAGCCTGCAGGTGGCCGATATCGGCGACGTGCCGATCAACACCTTCCACCTGCCCAAGAGCGTCGACATCATCAGCGCCTTCTACGACGAGGTGCTGCGCCACGACTGCAAACCGCTGACCATGGGCGGCGACCATCTGATCACCCTGCCCATCCTGCGCGCCATGGCCAACAAGCACGGCCCGGTGGGCCTGATCCATATCGACGCCCATGCCGACGTCAACGAGCACATGTTTGGCGAGCCCCTCGCCCACGGCACGCCCTTCCGTCGCGCCCAGGAAGAAGGCCTGCTGGCCCACGGCAAGGTGGTGCAGATCGGCCTGCGGGGCACCGGCTATGCTGCCGAGGACTTCGACTGGTGTCGCGACCAGGGTTTCCGCGTGGTGACCGCCGAGGAGTGCTGGTACAAGTCGCTGGCGCCGCTGATGGCGGAGGTGCGCGAGCAGATGGGCGACACGCCGGTCTATATCACCTTCGACATCGACGGTCTCGATCCCTCGGTGGCCCCTGGCACCGGCACCGTCGAGATGGGCGGCCTGACCTCGGCCCAGGGCCTGGAGCTGGTGCGCGGCGCTGCCGGCCTCAACATCGTCGGCGGCGACCTGGTGGAAGTGTCGCCGCCCTATGACCCCAGCGGCAACACCGCACTGATGGGCGCCACGCTGCTGTATGAAATGCTGTGCGTACTACCCGGCGTAACGCACCAGGATTGATCGAGCCGATACCCCCCACTGACTGACGACAACAACGAGGATGACCTCATGCCCTCTCCCGACACGACCCAAGAGACGGTGCCCCGAGCGCCGCTAGACCGTGGCAACCTGCTGAAATTCCTCATCCCCTCCGTGATTGGTGTGAGCCTGTTCCTGATCCCGTTCCAGGTCGGCGACACCATCAACATCGGCATGGGCCTGATGGCCGACGGCCTCAAGGCGCTGCTCGACGGCGCACTGCCGGCCATCGCCACCGCGGTGCTATGCCTGTCGGTGATACTCACCGCCTGGGTCAAGATCGCCAAGCCGTCCTTCGCCGCCGAGGGCGTGTTCAAGGACATGTTCGATGTCGGACCGGTGTGGTTCGGCATGCGTATCCTGGGCGCAGCCTTCGCGCTGATGACCTTCTTCCAGTTCGGGCCCGAGTTCGTCACCGCCTCCTTCACCGGCGGCGTGATGCTCAATGACCTGGCACCGGTGCTGCTGACGTTCTTCTTCTTCGCCGCGATCCTGCTGCCGTTCCTGGTCGACTTCGGCTTCATGGAGTTCATCGGCAGCCTGGTGCGCAAGCCGTTCCGGGTGATCTTCCGCCTGCCGGGACGCAGCGCCATCGACGCCACCGCCTCGTGGATGGGGTCGGGCACCGTGGGCGTGCTGATCACCACCCAGCAGTACGAGAAGGGCTTCTACAATCGCCGCGAAGCGGCGGTGATCGCCACCAACTTCTCGATCGTATCGATCGCCTTCAGCCTGCTGATCACCAGCTTCGTCGACCTCAACCACATGTTCGTGCAGTTCTACTTCACGGTGGTAGTGTCGGGGCTGATTGCCGCCATCATCGTGCCGCGCCTGCCGCCGCTGTCGCGCAAGCCGGATACCTACTACGAACCGGTGGGCTGCCAGCTGCGCGAAAAGCGCACCGACGGCATGGGCGTATTCCGCTACAGCCTGACCATGGCGGTGAAGCGCGCCGAGAACGCCCCAGGTCCGCGCGAGCTGGTGCGCAACGCGCTGTTCAACGTCGCCGACATCTTCCTGGCGCTGCTGCCGCTGGTAATGGCGATCGGTACCGTGGCACTGATCCTGGCCGAGTTCACGCCGCTGTTCACCTGGCTCTCCTACCCGATGGTGCCGGTGCTCGAGCTGCTGCGCATCCCCGAGGCTGAGGCCGCCGCACCGGCGACCCTGGTGGGCTTCGCCGACATGTTCCTGCCGGCAGTGCTGGCCACCAACATCGAGAGCGAACTGACCCGCTTCGTGATCGCCTGCCTGTCGCTGACCCAGCTGATCTACATGTCGGAAATCGGCGCGCTGATCCTCAAGTCGAAGATTCCGCTCAAGCTGTGGGAACTGCTGGTAATCTTCCTGCTGCGCACGGCGATCACCTTGCCGATCATCGCCTTCATGGCGCATACCTTCTTCTTCTGAGGCATACGCGATGACTGACACCTCCATGACCTGCGCCGAGCTGCTGATTCGCCTGCTGCGCGATACCTACGGGGTCGACACCCTGTTCGGAATTCCCGGCGTGCACACCGTGGAGCTCTACCGCGGCCTCGAGGGCAGCGGCGTGCAGCACGTCACGCCGCGCCACGAACAGGGCGCCGGCTTCATGGCCGACGGCTACGCCCGCGCCAGCGGCAAGCCCGGGGTGTGCCTGATCATCACCGGGCCCGGCATGACCAATATCGCCACCGCCATGGGCCAGGCGCTGGCCGACTCGGTGCCAATGCTGGTGATCTCCAGCGTCAACCGCCGCGACACCCTGGGCCGCGGCCAGGGCCGGCTGCATGAGCTGCCCAGCCAGCAGCAGATGATCAGCGGCGTGGCGCGCTTCAGCCACACCCTGCTCGATGCCGAGGCCCTCCCAGAGGTGCTGGCACGGGCCTTCGCGGTATTCCGCGGAGCGCGGCCGGGGCCAGTGCATATCGAGATCCCCATCGACCTGTTCAATGTGGCGGTGACCACGCCACGCGCCTGGCAGGCGCCGGTGGTCTACCGCGCCGCGCCGGACCCCGAGGGCCTGGCCCAGGCAGCCAGCTGGCTGCGCAGCGCCGAGCGCCCGCTGGTGCTGCTCGGCGGCGGCTGCGTGGATGCTCCCGAGGCGGCACGTGCGCTGGTCGAACGACTCGATGCGCCGACGGTGACCACCATCAACGCCAAGGGCCTGCTGGGTCGCGACCACCCGCTCGACCTCGGCGCCAATGCCGCCCTGCCGGCGGTACGCGAGCTGGCCCGCGACGCCGACGTGATCCTCGCCGTGGGCACCGAGCTCGGCGAGACCGACTACGACGTGGTGTTCGACGACGGTTTCGCGCTCGCCGGCACCCTGATTCGCATCGACCTCGACCCCGAGCAGCTGGTGCGCAACCAGCGCCTGTCGCTGGGGCTGGTGGCAGACGCCGGGCGCAGCCTGGCGCTGCTACTCGAGCACTTTCCGGTGGCAACACCGCGCGACGGTGCGGCACGCACGGCAGCCGCCCTGGCCGCGCTCGACCTGGCCCACGATCCGGCCTTTGCCGATTTCGTGCCCTTCTACACCACCCTGGCCGAGCATCTGCCGGAGGCGATTCTGGTCGGCGACTCCACCGCACCGGTCTATGCCGGTAATCATCTGGTCTCGCAGCCGGCTCCGCGCCGCTACTTCAACGCCTCGACCGGCTACGGCACCCTCGGCTACGGCCTGCCGGCGGCACTCGGTGCCCAGCTGGCGCGGCCCGACCTGCCGGTGGTGGCGCTGGTCGGCGACGGTGGCGTCATGTTCACCATTGCCGAGCTGGCCACCGCGGTGGAGGAGCGCCTGCCGGTGGTGATCCTGCTGTGGCACAACGCCGGCTACGAGGAGATCAGGCGCTATATGGATGCCCACGGCGTCGAACGGGTCGGGGTGGATATCCTGCCGCCGGACTTCCTGGCCCTGGCGCGCGGCTTCGGCTGCGTGGCCACCCATGTCGACGACCCGGCAAGCCTGCGTGAGGCCCTCGCTTCGCGCCCGCTGGACGGCCCCTTTCTGATCGAGATCGGCGCCGAATCCTGGCAAGCCCATCGCCAATGAATTCGCTCCTACTAGGGAGTGGCGCCAAGACACACATAGGAGATCTCAGGTGCAACGACTCGATCATCACTATATCGACGGCCGCTGGGTGGCGAGCCGCGGCACACGCTGGCTGCCGGTATTCGACCCTTTTCGCGAGCAGCTGATCGCCGAGGTGACCGCCGGCGACCCGGCGGATGTCGACGACGCCGTGGCCGCGGCGCGCCGTGCCCTGCCCGCCTGGCAGGCGCTGAGTGGCGCCGAGCGCGGGGGCTATCTCGACGCCTTCGCCGACGCCCTGACGCAACGCCGCGAGGCGCTGGTGCGGCTCTCCTGCACCAATAACGGCAAGGTGCTGGCCGAGGCCGAGATCGATCTCGACGACGCCATCGCCTGCTACCGCTACTACGCCGAACAGGCCCGGGCGCTGGACGCGCGTCAGGGCCAGGCAGTGGCAATTGAGATGGACGGCGTCGAGGCACGCTGCTACTTCGATCCGGCCGGTGTGGTGGGCCTGATCACGCCGTGGAACTTCCCACTGGTGACCAGCGCCTGGAAGCTGGCCCCGGCGCTGGCTGCCGGCTGCACCGCGGTGCTCAAGCCCTCCGAGGTCACCCCGCTGCCTGAGCAGGCGCTGGCCGAAATCGCCGCCGAGATCGGGCTACCCGCCGGCGTGCTCAACCTGCTGCACGGCGACGGCGAGGGCATCGGCGCGCCGCTCACCGCCCATCGCGACGTCGACAAGGTCTCGTTCACCGGCAGCAACCGGGTCGGCGAGGCGGTGATGCGTGCCGCCAGCGAGGGCTCCCGCGGCGTCTCGCTGGAGCTCGGCGGCAAGTCGCCCATTGTGGTGCTCGACGACGCCGACCCCGAGCAGGCCGCCGACTGGATCATGGCGGGCATCTACTTCAACGCCGGCCAGATCTGCTCGGCCACCTCGCGGCTGATCGTCGCCGAGCCATTGGCCGATGCGGTCTATGCGGCCCTGGCCAGCCGCATCGATGCGCTGCGGCTCGGCGACCCCCTCGACGACGCCAGCGACATGGGGCCGCTGACCAGCGAGCGCCAGCGCGAGGCGGTGAACGCCTATCTGGCCATTGCCGAACAGGAGGGACTCAGCGCGGTACGCGACGGCCGTGATCGCCGGCTGCCCGAGCGGGGCTATTTCCTGGCGCCAACCCTGTATCGCGATGTGCCCACCACTAGCCGCCTGTGGCAGGAAGAGATATTTGGACCGGTACTCTGTGGCCGCTCCACTACCAGCGAGGAAGAGGCGATCGAACTGGCCAACGCCAGCGACTTCGGCCTGGCTGCCACGGTAATCAGCGGTGACCCGGAACGGGCCAAACGCGTGGGTCGCCAACTGCGTGCCGGCAGTATCTGGTATAACAGCGAACAATTGGTATTACCGCAAACCGGTTGGGGCGGCTTCAAGCGTAGCGGTATCGGCCGGGAACTCGGCCCATGGGGGCTTTCCGCCTATCTCGAAGTCAAGCATATCGTCGGGCCGCAATAACGCCGCGACGCTGTTCGGGACTCGCCACAAACAAAAGGCCGCGCAGTTTGCGCGGCCTTTTGCCAGATATCAACCCGGGTAACGCAGTATCACTCTTCGATACGGACCAGCCAGGACTCGACGGTGTCGTTGCCGAACTCGTCTTTCCATGCTTTCAGGGTCTTCTGGTTGCCACCGCGAGTCTCGACGACTTCACCGGTGTTGGGGTTCTTGTAGATCTTCAGTTTGCGCTTGCGGCGACCACCGGCTGCGGCAGAAGGCGACTTGGCGGCGGCCTTGTTGGCCGGCTTGGGGTCGAGCAGGTCGATCACGTCAGCGGCCGACTTGTTGAACTCCTTCATCAGCGCTTCGAGCTTTTCCTTGAACTCGAGCTCGGCCTTGAGGCGCTGATCGCTTTCCATGTTGTGCAGTTCTTCGGTGAGCTGCTTGAGAAGCTGCTCTTTCTGCATGTAGGCGCTAAGCAGAGACATTGCATTTCCTTTTCTTTAACGGATGCCAGTTTGCGGGATGCCGACGCATTATCACCGCAATCGACGCTAAGTTTCAATATCATAGCGAGATTATCTCGACTCCTCAACTTAATGCCAGTCAATTAATCAACAGCGTAATAGCCGTACTTATTGTTTAAAACTGCAATCCCCTGCACGCAACGCACTTGCCCCGCTCCGACAGCCTGCCTGGCCTGCTCCGGTCACCCTGCCAGACCTACTGCTGGCGCCGCTTTCCAGGCTTTGTTAACCTATTTAAAAACATGTGTTTACAGAACTTCTACAAGGTTTGCCCATGCCGTCAAATGCCCTATGGCACCCCTACGCCCAGATGCAGACGCAACCAGCTCCCCTCGAGGTGGTCGGCGGCCAGGGCGCCTATATCGAACTTAGCGGCGGTGAGCGGCTGCTCGACGCCACTTGTTCCTGGTGGTGCATGATCCACGGCTACGGCCATCCGCGCCTGGTATCGGCGATCCAGCAGCAGGCTGACACGCTCTGCCACGTGATGCTCGGCGGGCTGTCACACGCTCCCGCCGTTGAGCTTGCCGAGACCCTGGTGCGGATCACCCCACCGGGCCTCGATCATGTTTTCTTCTCGGATAGCGGTTCGGTAGGCATGGAAGTGGCGATGAAGATGGCAGTGCAGTACCAGGTGCTGCGCGGTCGCCCGCAAAAACATCGCATGCTGTCACTGATGCGCGCCTACCATGGCGACACCAGCGGCTGCATGGCGGTCTGCGACCCCGAAGAGGGCATGCATTCGCTGTTTGCCGGGCTGCTGCCACGCCACCACTTCGCGCCGGCGCCCACGGCGCCCTTCGATGCCTCGCCGCAGGAGGCCGAGGCCGACATCGCCGCCCTGCGCGCGACCCTCGAGGCCTGCCACCATGAGGTAGCCGCGCTGCTGATGGAGCCGCTGCTGCAGGCCGCCGGCGGGCTCAACATGACCTCGCCCCACTATGTTCGCGCCGCCCGCGAGCTGTGCGACGAGTTCGACGTGCTGCTGATCTTCGACGAGGTGGCTACCGGCTTTGGCCGTACCGGCAAGCTGTTCGCCGCCGAGCATGCCGGGGTCACGCCGGACATCATGGTGCTCTCCAAGGGACTTACCGGCGGCTACCTGGGTCACGCCGCGACCCTGGCCACCAACCAGGTCTATGACACCTTCCTCAGCGACGACGACGGCCATGCCTTCATGCACGGCCCCACCTTCATGGGTAATCCACTGGCCTGCCGGGTAGCGCTGGAGAGCATCGCGGTGTTCGAGGAGGAGGACTACCTGAGCAAGATCGCCGAGCTCAACGCCGTGCTTCGCGAGGCGTTGCTCAATGAGCGGGTAGCGCACCACCCCGCGGTCAGTGACGTACGCGTGCTCGGCGCCTGTGCTGCCATCGAGTTCAAGGATGCCGCCAGCCTGGCCGGTGCCCAGACCCACGCGCGCCGCCAGGGCGTCTGGCTGCGCCCGTTTGGCCGCTGGCTCTATACCATGCCGGCCTATATCACCACGCAGGATGAGCTACGCCAGATCACTGCGGCGATGATCTCCTGGGTCGACCAGTGTTGACGCCCAATGGATCGCCAGGCGGCCTGCGGGCCGCTTTTTTTGTGCTTGAGCGGCGGCTAAACAGGATTGTCGCGGCTGCCAAAAGCGAGGGACGCCGGGGACAGGCCGTAGAGGAGGTTCTACGCCAGGGATGGCGTAGGTAGCGCCCAGGGATGGGTTCACAGCGCCTCCTCGCAGGCCTGTCGCCGGATCAGTGCCGAGCGGGGCTGCTATCTACGGGCCGTCTTTTCCGTGCTTGAGCGGCGGCTGAGGCGATCAGTTGGCAAGCTCGGCGAGATGTTCCATACTGACGAGCTATCGGGCTAGCATCCTGTCATACCACATACCCTCAGGACCCGCCGATGCAACGACTGAACAACAAGACCGCCCTGATCACCGCCGCCGGCAACGGCATTGGCCACGCCGCGGCACGGCGCTTTGCCGCCGAAGGCGCACGGGTGATCGCCACTGACATCGACAGTGACGCCCTGGCCACGCTGCACGCCACCGCGGGCATCGAGACACGCCGCCTGGACGTCACCGATAGTGCACAGATCGCAACTCTGGTCGCCGAGTTCGAACGCATCGACGTGCTGTTCAACTGCGCCGGCTACGTCGCCGACGGGAGCCTGCTGGAGTGCGAGGAGAACGCTTGGCAGCGCTCCTTCGAGCTCAACGTGACCGCCATGTTCCACCTCACCCGCGCGGTGCTGCCGGGCATGATCGATGCAGGCGGCGGCAGCATCATCAACATGGCCTCGGTGGCCTCGAGCCTCAAGGGCGTGCCCAACCGCTGCGCCTACGGCGCCAGCAAGGCCGCGGTGATCGGGCTCACCAAGTCGATCGCCGCCGACTATGTCGGCCACGGCATCCGCTGCAACGCGATCTGCCCGGGCACCGTCGAGTCGCCGTCGCTGCGCCAGCGCATCCGCCACCAGGCCGAGCGCCAGGGCCGCGACGAGGCCAGCGTGTTCGCCGAGTTCGAGGCCCGCCAGCCACTGGGCCGACTCGGCCGCGCCGACGAGATCGCCGCCCTGGCCTGCTACCTGGCCGCCGACGAGTCCGGCTATACCACCGGCACCACCCACACCATCGACGGCGGCTGGCTAACCTGACCCAGCCCCTTTCACAGCAAGGAAACGCCTATGAAACTGCTGCGCTTCGGCCCTGCCGGCCATGAGAAACCCGGCGCCCTGGACGCCCAGGGCAGAATTCGCGACCTCTCGGCACACGTCACCGACCTGAGCGGCGCCCACCTCGACCGCCGGGCGCTGGCCGAGCTGGCCGCCCTGGATCTCACCCAGCTACCCGAAGTGGCCGGCGATACCCGCCTGGGGCCCTGCGTGGGTGGGGTCGGCAAGTTCATCTGCATCGGCCTCAACTACTCCGACCACGCCGCCGAGACCGGCGCCGAAGTGCCGCCGGAGCCAGTCATCTTCAACAAGTGGACCAGCGCCATCTGCGGTCCCAACGACGACGTGATCATCCCCCGCGACTCACACAAGACCGACTGGGAGGTCGAGCTGGGCGTGGTGATCGGCAAGACCGCGCGCTATGTCGACGAGGCCGACGCCATGCATCATGTGGCCGGTTTCTGCGTGGTCAACGACGTCTCCGAGCGCGAGTTCCAGCTCGAGCGCAGCGGCACCTGGGACAAGGGCAAGGGCTGCGATACCTTCGGCCCGCTGGGCCCGTGGCTGGTGACCCCGGACGAGATCGACGACCCGCATCAGCTGGCCATGTGGCTGGATGTCGACGGCAAGCGCTACCAGGATGGCAACAGCAACACCATGGTTTACCAGGTGCCCTACCTGATCAGCTACCTTAGCCGCTTCATGAGCCTGCAGCCCGGTGACGTGATATCCACCGGCACCCCGCCCGGCGTGGGCATGGGCCAGCAGCCGCCGACCTACCTGCGCCCCGGCCAGACTATGCGCCTGGGCATCGACGGCCTCGGCGAACAGCAGCAGCGTGTGGTTGCCGAGCGCGACGCGCGATGAGCAGGAGCCAGCCATGACCTCTCCGATTGCCAGCGACGCCGGTCGTCTGACCAGCCTGCGCGTGCACGCCGACGACAACGTCCGCGTGGCACTCAAGGATCTGCCGGCCGGCAGCGAGATCGACGACGGCGCGCGTCGGGTGCCTCTGGTCGAACCGATCCGCCACAAGCACAAGTTCGCGCTGGCGGATCTCGCCGTGGGCGACAGCGTGATCATGTACGGCGTGACCGTGGGCCGCGCCACCCGGCCGATTGCCGCCGGTGCCGCCATCACCACCGACAACACTGCCCACAGCACCGCCTCGAGCACGCCCCAGGCGCGCCGCGGCGAGTGGCAGGCACCCGACGTCGGCGCCTTCACCGGCCTGACCTTCGACGGCTATCACCGCGCCGATGGCAGCGTCGGCACCGCCAACGTCTGGCTGGTGGTACCGCTGGTGTTCTGCGAGAACCGCAACATCGAGGTGCTGCGCCAATGCGTGGCCGATGCGCTGGGCGAGGACCCCTACCGCGACTACAAACGCATGGCGCGCGAGCTGCTTCACGGCGACGCCGCCGCTCCCTCGCCCCAGGCTGCCGCCGAGCGGCTGTTCCCCAACGTCGATGGCGTGCGCTTCCTGACCCATACGCTGGGCTGCGGCGGCACCGACGACGACGCCCAGGCGCTGTGCCAGCTGCTGGCCGGCTATATCTGCCACCCCAACGTGGCAGGCGCCACGGTGCTCAGCCTGGGCTGCCAGAAGGCCCAGATCGAGATGATCCAGCAGGCCGTGGCCAGCCGCGACCCGCAGGGGCTGCGCCCGGTGCACTACCTGGAGCAGCAGGCCAGCCAGAGCGAGGAGGCGCTGATCCGCGATGCGCTGACCACCATCTTCGACGGCCTGGCCGAGGCCAACCGCACCCCGCGCACCCCGGCCCCGCTTTCGGCGCTGAGCCTGGGCGCCGAGTGCGGCGGCTCGGACGGTTTCTCTGGACTCTCCGCCAATCCGCTGGTGGGCGCGGTGATGGACCGGCTGGTGGCGTTGGGCGGCAGCGGCATGCTCAGCGAGTTCCCTGAGCTGTGCGGCGTCGAGCATGAGCTGGTGGCACGCTGCAGCGATGACCGGGTGGCCGAGCGCTTCCGCGCGCTGATGAGCGCCTACCAGCGCCACGCCTCCCGGGTCGGCGCCGACTTCTCGATGAACCCCTCGCCGGGCAATATTCGCGACGGCTTGATCACCGATGCCATGAAGTCCGCCGGCGCCGCCAAGAAAGGCGGCGACAGCCCCATCGTCGATGTGCTCGACTACACCGAGCCGCGCACCCGCGCCGGGTTGAGCCTGCTCTGTTCGCCGGGCAACGACGTCGAGTCGACCACCGCCCTGGCCGGCTCCGGCGCCAACCTGATCCTATTCACCACCGGGCTTGGCACCCCCACCGGCAACCCGGTCACCCCGGTGCTGAAGATCTCCAGCAACAGCGAGCTGGCGACACGCATGAGTGACGTGATCGACTTCGACGCCGGGCCGATCATCCGCGGCGAGGCGCAGATCGACGAACTCGCCGACGACCTGCTCAGGCTGTGCATCGACACCGCCTCAGGCCGCTACCAGCCCCAGGCGGTGAGGCTCGCCCAGTACGACTTCATCCCCTGGAAGCGCGGTGTGTCCCTTTAGGGAGTAGGGAGTGGCACCAAGGCCAATGTAGGAGTGACTTTAGTCACGATGGGGTTGCTCTACCCAGGCAGTGCTACGCACTGCATCGCGACTGAAGTCGCTACTACACTGGGAGTCGTGCCTTTGGCATGGATGGATTTCCTTCAACACCGGATGTGGCACCAAGGCCAATGTAGGAGTGACTTTAGTCACGATGGGGTTGCCTTACCCCAGCAGTGCTACGCACTGCATCGCGACTGAAGTCGCTCCTACAAAGGAGGGTGGCGCCAAGGCCAATGTGGGAGTGACTTTAGTCACGATGGGGTGGCTCTACCCCGGCAGCGCTACGCGCTGCAATCGCGACTGAAGTCGCTCCCACGGGGAATTGCGCCTCAGCTGGCGTCGCTGTCGGTCAGCCGCTTCTTGAGCTGCATATAGGTGCCGTAGTGGCGGTCGAGGTGGCGACGCATGGCGGCTTCGGCGGCGTCCGGGTCGCGGGACTCGATGGCTTCGACGATCTCGATATGCGCGGCCATGGCGGCCTTGTCCTCGTCTTTCTGCTGCAGCACCTGGGCGCGGCGGTCGTCGAGCCACTCGGAGAGCGACTCGTGGATGGCGTCGAAGATCGGGTTGCGGGCAATATTTGCCAGCACCCCGTGGAAGGCGTTGTCGGAGCGCTTGAAGCGCGCTTCGTCGCCCACCGCGGCGCGGTTGTCGTCGAGCGCGGCGCGCAGCCGGTCGAGATCCTCGTCGCTGGCATGCTGGGCGGCGTAGCGCGCCAGCGAGATCTCGAACATGGCCCGCGCTTCCTGGAAGTATTGCTGCCCGTCGGGCTTGGAGAGCAGCTGCCGAGTGACGCCCGATAGCCGTGCCATCACCGCCTCGGCGGTAGGCCGGATGACCCGCGCCCGGGTGCCGCTGTTGATGGCGATCAGCCCCAGCTGCTGAAGGTGAAACAGCGCTTCGCGCACCGCCGGCCGGCCGACACCGAACTGTTCCATCAGCTCACGCTCTGAGGGCAGCTGGTCGTTCTCACTCAGGCGGCCCTCGAGGATCTCGGCCTCGAGCTGCTCGGCGACCTGTTCGGACAGCGTCTTGCGCTCTACGCGGTACTTGCTCATCTACATCCCTCTTGCTCTGCTTGGGCGCCCGCCACGCGCTGCGACGCCGACATGCCGACCATGTTACTGCATTATACCCGCGCCGACAGCGCGCTATAGCGGCGTCAGGGGGGCGATCCCCAGGCGCTCGGCAAGCTCGGCATAGGCCTCACGATTGGCCGTGTCGAGGGGGATGCCCTCGGCGTCGCGCTGCGCCATGCAGCGCCATTCGCGGTCGCCCGGCGCCAACACCTCGGCGTCGGCCACGGCAGGCTGGCTGCGCAGGTCGGCCAGGTAGTCGCCAAGGCGCTGCTGGAACTGTTCAAGATCGATGAAGCCGGCCGGATTGATGGCCAGGAAGAAGTGGCTGACACCGCGCGGCGTGGCCATGTCGTCGCCGACCATGGGCAGCAGCCGAAAACCGTTGAGCATGCCGGACAGCGTCGAGCTGAGGATCTCGGTGAGACCGCCGAGGCCGGCGCCCTTGAAGCCGAACTCGCTACCCCCCAGCGGCAGCAGCGCGGCCACCTCGCCGGGCGTGCGGGTCACTCCGCCCGCGGCGTTAGCCGCGACCTGGTCAGGCAGCTGGCGGCCAATGGCGCCGTACTGCTGGACGCGGTTCCAGGGAATCGAGCTGGTCGCCATATCGAACACGTAGGGGTTACCGCCCGCCACCGGTGCGGCGAAGGCAATCGGGTTGGTGCCGTGGAAGGCTCGCTCGCTGTGGTGAAGCAGCACGAAGGGATCGGAATTACTCACCGTCAGACCCAGCATGCCCTGCTCGGCGGCCGCCAGCGCATAGCAGCCGGCGGCGCCGTAGTGCGAGGAGTTGGCCACTGCCACTGCGCCAATGCCCATCTCGCGGGCCATCTCCACGGCGTGGGCCATGGCGGTGTAGCCGGCCAGATGGCCCATGGCATGGTCGGCGTCGAGCTGGCCGGTGGCCGGCAGGCGCCGGGTGAACTGCAGCTGCGGCCGCGGGTTGATGCGGCCGCCGGCAAGCTCTTCGAGATAGTGCGGCAGCAGACGCAGGCCGTGGCTGTCGGTGCCCCAGCGCGAGGCGGTGACCAGCGCCCGGATCACCGCGTCACGACTAGCGGCATCGGCGCCGCGCTGGGCCAGCGCCGCGTCCATGAAGCGCTCCAGGTCGTGGCGGGCTACGCGAATGGCGGTGTAGGCGTCGCTCATGGATCAGTGCATCCTCCGTTGCGTCGATCAGCGATAGATCAGGGTCGGCAGCCACATGGAGATGGCCGGAATGAAGGTCACCAGCAGCAGGCACACCACCAGCGGAATCAGGAATGGGATGGTGCCACGCATGCAGCGCTCGAAGCTGACGTTGGAGACCCGCGACAGCACGTAGAGCACCATCCCCACCGGCGGCGTGAGCAGGCCGATCATCAGGTTGAGCACCATGATCACGCCGAAGTGCACCGGATCGACGCCCACCGCGATGGCCATCGGCAGCAGCACCGGCACCAGGATGGTGATGGCGGCGATGGTCTCCATGAAACAGCCGATGATGATCAGCACGATATTGGAGAACATCAGCACCGCGATCTTGCTGTCGGCGAAGGGTCCAAGCACCGCCACCAGGTGCTGAGTGACCTGGTTGCTGGACAGGATCCAGGCGAAGATCGACGCCGAGGCGACGATGAACAGAATGATCGCGGTGGTCTCGATGGTCTCCATGCTGACCTTGAGCAGCTTGCGCCAGTTGAGGGTGCGATAGACCACCACCCCCAGAAACAGCGCGTAGGCCACTGCCGCCACGGCAGACTCGGTGGGCGTAAAGACACCGGTGATGATGCCGCCGACGATGATCACTGGCGTCATCAGCGACAGTCCTGCACGCATAAAGGTCTTGCCCAGTACACCAAACGAGAAGCGCGCATCGGCGGTATAGCCACGGCGGCGCGAGATGATGAAGATCATCCCCATCAGCATCGCCCCCATCAGCAGCCCGGGAATCAGGCCGGCGGCGAACAGCTGGCCCACCGAGGCCGAGGCCATAACGCCGTAGATCACCATCGGCAGGCTGGGCGGGATGATCGGCCCGATGGTCGAGGATGCCGCGGTAATGCCGACGGCAAACTCCTCGTCATAGCCGGCGTCCTTCATCGCCTTGATCTCGATGGTACCCAGGCCACCGGCATCGGCCACCGCCGCCCCCGACATGCCCGAGAAGACGATACTGGCGCCAACGTTGACATGCCCAAGGCCGCCGCGCATCCAGCCCATCAATGCCTTGGCGAAGTTGAAGATGCGCTCGGTGATGCCGGCATTGTTCATCAGGCTGCCGGCGAAGATGAAGAACGGGATGGCCAGCAGCGGGAAGCTGTCGATGCCGTTGATCATGCGGTGTGCGACCACGATATCCGGCACCTGGCCGGAGATCACCACGAACAGCAGGCAGGCCCCCGCCAGGCTGATGGCGATCGGCACCCCGAGCACCAACAGGGTGAACAGCGTGAAGAATAGAAATGACAGGTAGTAGCCGGTCACCGCCAGCACCACGCAGCCGAGTACGGCCAGGGCCGAGAGCAGCGGCGTGAGGAGCGGTGCTCGCCAGCGCAGCATGGAAAGTCGAGACATGTGGACGCACCCTTACTGACGTGCCGCGCGCAGGCGCAGGACGATTCGCTGAATACCGCGTAGCGCCATCACCACGAAGGCGGCAAAGACGGTGAAATAGATGAGGCTCTTGGGTAGGTCGACGGAGATCATCATGCTGCCGGTGCGGTCGGCAAGCTTGTAGGTGACCCAGGCCATGGCGAAGTAGAACCCTACGCTGACGCCTTCGGCAACGCCGGCCACCAGCTTGCCTAGCCAGTTGGGCATGTAGCGGTAGAAGAACTCGACCATGATATGGGTGCCCTTGCGCACCGCCATTGCGCTACCCGCGAAGCCGACGATGATCAGCAGGTAGCGGGCGATCTCCTCGGTCCAGGTGGTCGAGTCACCCAGCACATAGCGGGTGAAGAACTGCAGTGAGACGACCAGGATCAACGCCCAGAACACCACCAGGGTGAAGTAGTCCTCGATGGCGTAGTCGCTGAAGTGGAACTCGTCATCGTCGAACGCCGACTCGAAGTCGAGCATGGGGTCGACGGCATCGTCGAAGCCCTCGCTGTCTTTCGGCATGACACTCCTCCAGATGCCCACTGCCAGGCAGTGGGCACGTTAGTCGATGTCCGCTTACTGGCCGATTGCCTGCAGGCGCTCGTAGAGTTCCTCGTCCCAGTTGGCGTCGTCGCCGAGATGGTAAGGCACGGTGATATCGCGGAACGGCTCGCGATCCACCTCGTTGACGGTGGTGCCCTGCTCCTCGAACCACTCGGCGAGCTCCGCCTCGGCCTGGAGGATGTCGGCGGTGTTGTTCTGCGCCGCTTCCTGCAGCACCTCGCGGAATATCTCCTGATCCTCTTCGGAGAGCTGGTTCCAGCGAGTGCCACTGACAATGGTAATCAGCGAGTCGGTGACGTGGCCGGTGAGGTTGATGTAGTCCTGAACCTCGTGGAAGGCCATGGCACGAATCGCCGGCAGCGGGTTCTCCTGGGCGTCCACCACGCCTTGCTGCAGTGCCAGATATACCTCGCTGAAGGCGATCGGCGTCGGGTTGGCGCCGGCGGCACGCGGGAACATCATGTACAGCGGCGCGCCGGGTACACGAATACGCAGGCGCTCCATGTCCTCGGGCACGTTGATCGGGTCGTTGGAGGTGACGTGGCGCTCGCCGTAATAGTTGAGTGCGATCGGCACGTTACCGGTGGCGTCGCGGTAGCCGTCGGCGATCTCCTGGAACAGATCGCTCTCGGCGTAGGCCTGCCAGTGGTCGAAGTCGCGGAACATATAGGGCGCCCCGGCGATCCCCATCGGCCCGTAGGAGTGGCCGGCGAACTGGGTGCCGGTATAGATCATGTCGACCGTGCCCAGCGTCAGCCCCTCGTTGATATCCTCTTCGCTGCCCAGCGACGAGGCGGGATGCACGCTGATGCGGTAGCGACCCTCGGTGCGCTCCTCGATCTCGTCGGCGGCCCACTCGGCCCACTGGTGGAAAGGTTCCGAGGTCTCATAGACGTGGGCGAAGCGCAGGGTCTCCTGGGCGTAGGCGGCGCCGGCCAGGCTGACCCCGGCGGCCAGCAGCGACACCGAGAACCAGCGACCGAGGGTGTGATGGCGGCGAGTATTGTTATGCATGTGCGTGCTCCTGTGGCTATATCTTTGGATAGCGTTAGTGTTGTGCTGTATACGTATCATACCACCCAGCTTGAAGCTAGCCGTTCAACCGGTGCGACGCAACCTCCGCTGCGCGACTATCGACTAACGGCGTAGCCCCGCGGCCCCGGCATGCTGCCGTGCAGCTCCGCCAGCAGCTGCGGGTCGCCAAAGCCGCCGGCCTTGGTGATCACCGGGCGCGCGGGATCGCCGTCACACAGACCCAGGACCACGCCCGGCGACCACTCCGCCGCAACGCTCAGATAGCGCACCCCAAGCCGTGTGAGAACCGCCAATGCCGTATCGCCGCCGGTGGCAAACAGCAGCCCGGTGGGATGGACTGCCAACCATGCGGCAGCACCCTCCGCCAGGGCTCGGGCCACCTGCGCGGCATCGTCCTGCCCGCCGGGGGGCGGACGCAGCAGCAGCCGAGCCGGCGGCACGGGCGCGCCGCACAGCTGGTCCGGCGTTAACGCGGCGAGGTCGGGAGCGTGGATCAAAAGCTGCTGACACTGGGCGTCACTGCGCGGCGCCCGGGAGCCGACCACATAGAGCTTAGCGTGACTCGCGGCAATCACCGGACACCCGCCCAGCAGGCGACCGAACAGGCGCTGGGCGGCGGCCTGGGCGAGCCCCGCCGCACCCGCCAGGCAGAACCCGCCGCCGGCGCGCAGCGCAGCGTCGTAGATCACGGCAAGTTCGCTTTCACTGCAGGAATCCACCACCGCATCGCACTGCGCGAGGGTTATCCCAGGCTGCGCCACGACCCGTGCAAGCGGCAGGCCCGCCGCGGCAAAGGCCTCGTCTATCGGCCCCGCTAGCGGTGGTGAGCGGGCATCAAGACGATAGTCGCTGTCGGCCAGGCGCACGCCGTCTACCCACACCTCAGCGGCACGCACCTCGCGCTGCTGGGCCGGCACCGCCGGTGCCAGCAGCAGCGGCAGGCCCAGGGCCTGCCTCAGCGCCTTGCACTCGGCAATCACCTGGCCACGCAGGGTGGAATCAACCTTCTTGAACCACAGCCCGGGCGCCAGCGGGCGCAGTGCCTCGAAGGCACCCGTGACCCGCTCAGCGGCGGCCTCGGCCGAAAGGTGGCGCGATTCGGTGTTGATCGCCACCACCTCGGGGGGTGCGCCTTGCCACTCGGCTGCCAGCTCAGGCAGCTGCTGCTGCGCCACCACCACCCGCGCATCGGCACCGCGGGCGGCAAAGGGTGCGCAGGCGTCCAGGGCGCCGGTGAGGTCATCGGCGATAATCGCTAGCCGGCAGCGGCTCACACCATGCCTCCCGCCACCAGGCGCTGGGCATAGGCCAGCGCCGACCCCAGGTTGGTGGCATCGGCGCGCCCCTGCCAGGCGATATCGAAGGCGGTGCCGTGGTCTACCGAGGTGCGCTGGATCGGCAGACCCAGGCTGACGTTGACGGTGGTATCGAAGGCGATCAGCTTGACCGGGATATGCCCCTGGTCGTGATACTGCGCCACCACCAGGTCGAACTCGCCGCGGCTGGCGCGGTAGAACACCGTGTCGGCGGAGATCGGCCCCTGCACGTCGAAGCCCGCCTCGCGCAGGGCCTCTACCGCTGGTGCGATGCAGCGCTCATCCTCGTCACCGAAGATGCCGCCCTCACCGCAGTGCGGGTTCAAGCCAGCCACGGCGATACGCGGCTGGGCCAGGCCCAGCGCCTTGAGATGGGCGTGCCCTGCCTCGACGGTGGCGATGATACGCTCGGGCGTGACCCGGTCGATGGCATCGCGCAGCGAGACGTGGGTCGACACGTGCAGCGTCGAGAGCGTCTCGGACGCCAGCAGCATGAACGACGACAGCGCGCCGGTAAGCGAGGCCAGCATGCCGGTGTGGCCGTCGTAGTCGTGGCCGGCGGCGTGCAGCGCCGCCTTGTTGAGCGGTGCGGTGACGATCACCCCGGCGTGGCGCGCCTGGACCAGCTGCACTGCCCGCTCGACGCAGCGGAAGGCCATGTCGCCGGCGGCGGCGCTGATCCTGCCATCGGGGATCTCGCTCCCCGCCGGCACTTCCACCGCGGCCACCGCCACCCCCTGGTCGGGAAGCACATCGCCGGGCGACCAGGGGATAAGCGCCAACGGCGCCTCGATCATCGCGGCGGCGCGACGAAAGATCGCCGGATCCCCTACCAGCAGCGTCTGGCGGCGTGTCTCCTCGGTCATCGCGGCCACCGCCCGGCAGATGATCTCCGGCCCGATGCCGGCCGGGTCGCCCATGGTGATGGCGGTAGCGAACGGGGGCGCAGTGGCGCCCTCAGTGTGCGATTCTCTCATGGCATCAACTGGCCTCCGTTGACCTCGATGACTTGTCCGGTGACATAGCCGCCCAGCGCCTCGCTGCCCAGGAACAGATAGGCGCCGACGCACTCCTCGGCGGTGCCCAGCCGGCCCATGGGAATGCTGGCGCGCGCCGCGTCCAGGTGCCCGGTGTTGGAGTGTCGGGCGTGGAAGTCGGTGGCGATGGTACCTGGCGCCACGGCGTTGACGCGGATACCCTCGGCGGCGAGCTCCTTGGCCATGTTGCGCGTCAGGGTGCTCACGAAGCCCTTGGCCGAGGCGTAGAGGCCGGCACCGGCACCACCGCCGTTGCGGGCGGCGATGGAGGTGGTATGAATGATATTGCCGCCCCCCGCGCGACGCAGATGCGGCAGCGCCGCCTGGGAGGCCATCACCAGCGAGCGCACGTTGAGGTCCATGACGCCGTCGTAGCGCGCGTCGTCGATCTCTTCCAGCGCCACGCGGCCCAGCATGTCCCCGGCATTGTTGATCAACACGTCGAGACCGCCCAGCTGCTCGGCGGCCTCGTCGACCACTCGCTTGGCCTCCGCCGAGCGGCTGAGGTCGCCCTTCAAGGCTACCGCTTCGCCCCCTGATGCACGGATCGCATCGACAACCTGCTCGGCGCCTTCGGCACTGGCGTGGTAGTGCACCCCGACCCTGGCTCCCAGCTGCCCCAGCTGCAGCGCTACCGCCGCACCGATCCCGCGGCTGGCGCCGGTGATCAGTACACGCTTACCTTTCCACTCGTCGAACATGGCATCACTCCTCGGGCCTTGCGATCATGTTGCTGGATGCACTACGCCCTATCGATGTGGTGAATTACGCTGTTATAGTATTGGCATACCTTTCATACAAGACGACATCAATAACATGATAGGCGATGACCGGCCAGCCGCCAGCTCGCCGCCAAGGGAGACATCATGACCAGCCACCGCACATCGGACCTGCTGCCCCGCGACCTCGACCGCGCGCTGCTGGTCGGCCGCGCCTGGCGCGACACACCGAAGCCGCGACCGGTACTCATCACGCTGCGTGACGGCGAGGCGATCGACATCAGCCACCTGGGTCCGACCATGGCCGACCTGCTGGAGCGCGACGACCTGGTGGCGGCGCTGCGCAGCGCCGAGGGCGAGTCGCTGGGCAGCGTCGAGGCGCTGCTCGACAACTCGCTGGCGGAGCCGCAGCGCGCCCCCTACCTGCTCGCCCCCTGCGACGTACAGGCGGTCAAGGCGTGCGGCGTGACCTTTGCGGTGAGCCTGCTGGAGCGGGTCATCGAGGAGCAGGCCGGCGGCGACCCGGGGCGTGCCAACACCCTGCGCGCCGAGCTGCAGTCACTGATCGGCAGCGACCTGTCGCAGATCGTGCCGGGCTCCGACGAAGCCATGGCGCTCAAGCAGGAACTCCAGCAGCGCGGCGGCTGGTCGCAGTACATGGAGGTCGGCATCGGCCCCGACGCCGAGGTGTTCTCCAAGGCGCCGCCGCTCTCCTCGGTGGGCTTCGGGACCACGGTGGGCCTGCACCCCGCCTCGCGATGGAACAACCCCGAGCCGGAGATCGTGCTGGCGGTGGACAGCCGCGGCGAGGTCAAGGGCGCGACCCTGGGTAACGACGTCAACCTGCGCGACGTCGAGGGCCGCAGCGCCCTGCTGCTGGGCAAGGCCAAGGACAACAACGCCTCCAGTGCCATCGGCCCGTTTATCCGCGTGTTCGACGACACCTTTGGCATCGACGACGTGCGCCGCGCCAAGGTCTCGCTGCGCATCGAGGGGCAGGACGACGACTTCCTGCTCGAGGGCGAGAGTGACATGGCCGAGATCAGTCGCGATCCGCTCGACCTGGTGGGCCAGACCATCGGTGCCCACCACCAGTATCCGGATGGCGTGATGCTCTATCTGGGCACCATGTTCTCGCCGATCCAGGACCGCGACGGCCAGGGCCAGGGTTTCACCCATCACCTCGGCGATCTGGTCACCATCGCCACCCCGACGCTGGGCGCGCTGGTCAACCGGGTCGGTCGCAGCGACCAGCTGCCGCCCTGGACCTACGGTATTCGCCAGCTGATGCGCGACCTCAGCCAGGGCTAAGGAGGCAGACACTCATGAGCACCGATGCGCTACTCGATGCCCTGCATGAGCGACTCGGCGGGCGCGGCCTGCTGCGCGACCCTGCCGACATGGCCCGCTACAGCGTCGACTGGGCCGGCGAACGGCTCGGCCAGCCGCTGGCGGTGGCACGCCCGGCCTCCACCGCGGAGGTGTCGGCCACCGTCATGCTGTGCCGCGAGCACGGCGTCGCCATGACGCCCCAGGGCGGCCATAGTGGGCTGGTGGCAGGCGCCCTGCCGGCCGAAGACGGCGCTGAACTGGTGATCAGCCTGGAGCGCATGGACCGGGTGCGCGAGATCGACCCGATCAACTTCAGCATGGTCGTCGACGCCGGCTGCATCCTCGACAACGTCAAGCAGGCGGCAACCGAGCACGACTGCGACTTCCCGCTGTCGCTGGGCGCCCAGGGCAGCTGCCAGATCGGCGGCAATATCGCCACCAACGCCGGCGGCCTCAACGTGCTGCGCTACGGCATGATGCGCGAGCTGGTGCTGGGGCTCGAAGTGGTACTGCCCGACGGGCGCATCTGGCACGGCCTCAAGGCGCTACACAAGGACAACCGCGGCTACCCGCTGCAGCAGCTGCTGCTGGGCAGCGAGGGCACCCTGGGCATCGTCACCGCGGCGGTGCTCAAGCTCTCGCCGCGCCAGACCCAAAGCCGTACGGCGCTGCTCGGCCTGCCCTCGGTGGAGGCGGTGATTGCGCTCTACGGACTGGCGCGCCGCGACTGCAGCGACCTGCTCAGCGCCTTCGAGCTGATCCCGCGGCGCTGCATCGAGCTGGCCATGGAGGCCACGCCGACGCTCGGCGACCCACTCGACGACGCCTACCCCTGGTACGTGCTGATGGAGGTGGCCGCCAGCGGCCCGCTTGACCTCGGCGCGATGCTCGAGCACCTGCTCGAACAGGGCATGGAGCGCGAGCTGGTGCTGGACGGCGCCCTGGCGGCCAGCGACGCCCAGGCCCAGCAGCTGTGGCAGTTCCGCGAGAGCATGCTGGAGGGCCAGCGGCGCCGCGGCGAGCACCTGCGCACCGATATCGCGATGCCGATCTCGGCGATTCCGACCTTCGTAGAGCGCGCCTCGACGGCGATCATGGCAGCCTCGCCGGACTGTGAGATCATCGCCTACGGGCATGTCGGCGACGGCAACCTGCACTTCAATATCCTGCCCCCCGCGGCCATGGCAGATGCCGACAAGCACGCCCATCTGCATGAGCTGGAGGCGCTGCTGTTCGAGGTAGTGGATGAGGTAGGCGGCAGCATCAGCGCCGAGCACGGCATCGGCCGCACCAAGCAGGACGCCTACCTGGCGCGGCTGTCGCCGCTGGAACGCGAGCTGGCAGGCGGCATCAAGTCGCTGTTCGATCCGGCACACGCCCTGAACCCGGGGCGCATTCTGCCCCGGCCGTAAGGGCTGAGCGCAACGCTCAACGGGTGCTGAAGCGCCCCGCCAGGCCACGCAGCGCGTCGACGAACAGCACGCTGTCGACGCCCACGCCGACAAAGCTGCAGCCGGCATCGAGGTAGCGCTGCGCCTCATGCTCGTCGACAGTGACAATGCCCGCCGCCTTGCCGGCGGCGCGGATGCGCCGCACGCCGTCGTCCACCGCCGCCACCACCTCGGGGTGGCCCAGATCGCCGAGATGCCCCATCGCCGCGGAGAGATCCGCCGGCCCGATGAAGACCCCGTCGACCCCATCCACCGCCGCAATCGCCTCGAGATTCTCCACGCCGCGCAGGGTCTCGACCTGCACCAGCAGGCACATCTGGCGGTTGGCCTGCTGCAGGTAGTCGGGCACCTGCCCCCAGCGCGCCGCCCGCGACAGCACGTGGCCCACGCCGCGCATGCCCTCGGGGGGATAGCGCATCGCCGCCACCAGGGCGGCGGCCTGCTCCGCCGACTCGACCATCGGCACCAGCAGGTTCTGTACACCGATATCCAGGTAGCGCTTGATCAGCACCGGATCGCCCACCGGCGGCCGTACTACCGGTGCGCTGGTATAGGGCGCCATGGCCTGCAGCTGGGCGAGCAGGCTGGCGACGTCGTTGGGGGCGTGCTCGGCGTCGAGCAGCAGCCAGTCGAAGCCCGCGGTAGCGGCCATCTCGGCGACGTAGGGGCTGGCCATGCCCAGCCAGATGCCGGTCTGCGGCTGGCCGGCCAGCAGCCGTGTCTTGAAGACGTTGTCGTTCATGCTCTTCCTTTTTGGGCGCTTGTCTTGGCGACTAGCGGCGCCTTTCGAGCTCGCCAATCACCTCCGGCACCGTCAGCGCCGGGTCGTCGATGCTCTGGTAGAGGGCGTGCACCGCCGCGGCGACGCCACGTTCGACCCCCAGCTCGTCGGTCATGGTGTGGTAGTAGCCGAGATCCTTGCTGGCGTTGGCGACGCTGAAGCGAAAGCCAGTGGAATCACCGTCGGCAATGAACGGACGCAGGCGTTCAAACACCACCCCGCCGCCGCCACCCTTGCCGAGCACCTCGAGCAGCGCCACGTCATCGATGCCGGCCCGCCGCGAGGCCGCTGCGGCCTCGGCGAGCACCGCCGAGAAACCCAGCGAGACGAAGTTGTGCAGTAGCTTGAGCGTATGACCGGCGCTGACGTCGCCGGCGTGGGCGATGTTCTCGGCGAAGCACGCCAGCACCGGGCGCAGCTCGTCGAATAGCGCCTGGGGCGCGCCGACGATCAGGTTGAGGCGCCCCTCCTCGGCCTCCTTGGGGGTGCGCGTCATGGCGGCGTCCATGAAACGGCCACCGGCCTGCTCGACCCGCTCGGCCACCTTGGCCGTGGCACTGGGCAGCGCCGTGGAGCAGTCCACCACCACCGCCCCGGGCTCCAGCCCTTCCAGCACGCCGCCGGGCTCGAACAGCACCGCCTCGACCTGCGGCGATCCGGTCACGCACAGCAGCACCAGCTCGGCGCCTTCGGCCACCTCACGCGCGCTGGCGCGGGACTCGGCCCCCGCTGCCAACAGGTCGTCCACCGGCTGGTTGCCGGGGTGGTCGAGAAAGGTCAACGAATGCCCAGCCTTGAGCAGGTTGCTGGCAATGCCGTGGCCCATCAGCCCGACGCCAACCATGCCAATGCGAAACACTCGATTAGACACCTCAGGGGAGCGGTTCATCGCAAGCCTCCACAGTAAGATAACGGTATAAAAAGGGGCGTATTACAACGACGATTATCAGCCATGCTGGATTGCCACCGTCTTGAGGCGCGTATAGCTGCGCAGGCCCTCGAAGCCCTTCTCGCGGCCGTGGCCGGAGCGCCCCACGCCGCCGAAGGGCAGCTCGATGCCGCCGCCAGCGCCGTAGTTGTTGACGAATACCTGGCCGCTGCGGATGCCCCGCGCCAGGCGCAGCTGGCGCCCGCCGTCGCGGGTCCAGACGCCGGCACACAGGCCGAAGTCGGTGGCGTTGGCCAGGCGCAGCGCCTCGGCCTCGTCGTCGAAGAGCTGCACCGCCAGCACCGGGCCGAACAGCTCCTCGTTCAGCACGGCGTGGCCGTCGGGGATCCCGGTAAGCAGCTGCGGCACCACGAAGTGCCCCTCCTTTGATGCGCCCTCGGCCAGCCGGCCGCGGGCGGCAACGTTGATGCCGTCGGCCTCGGCGGCGGCCAAGCGCGCCTCGAGCCGCGACTTCTGGCGGGCATTGATCAGCGGCCCGCAGTCGGCATCGGCCTCGCCGGCGTCGCAGCGCAGCGCCGCGAAGCGCTCCACCAGGCGCCCGGTGAAGGCCTCGGCGATCTCGCGCTGGACCAGCAGCCGGCTGCCTGCCGAACAGGTCTGGCCGGCGTTCTGGATGATGCCGCGCACCACGGTATCGAAAGCGGCGTCGAGGTCGGCATCGGCGAACACGATCTGCGGCGACTTGCCGCCCAGCTCCAGGGTCACCGGTACATGGTGCACCGCTGCCGCCTGGGCCACCTGGGTGCCGGTCTCCGGCGAGCCGGTAAAGGAGAGATGGTCGATGCCCGTATGCGAGGCCAGCGCGGCGCCGGCCTCGCGTCCCAGGCCCGGCACCACGTTGAGCACCCCGGCAGGCAGGCCATGCTGGGTCGCCAGTTCGGCCAGGCGCAGCACGCTAAGGCAGGCGTCTTCGGCAGGCTTGAGCACCACCGTGTTACCGGTGGCCAGCGCCGCCGCCACGCAGCGGCCGAAGATCTGTGCCGGGTAGTTCCAGGGGATGATCTGCGCACACACGCCGTAGGGCTCGCGCAGGGTCATCACCGTGAAGCCGGTCTCATAGGGGATGGTCTCGCCGTGGAGCTTGTCGGCACCGCCGCCGTAGAAGCGGAAGTAGCGCGCGCAGGCGCTGATGTCGGCACGCGCCTGGGTCAGCGGCTTGCCGGTGTCGAGACACTCCAGCGCCGCCAGATGTGCGTGGTCGGCCTCGATGGCCGCGGCCATGGCCAGCAGCCAGGCGCCGCGCTCGCGGGTACTCCAGCGTGACCAGTCGCCGAGCTCCCCATCGAAGGCACGGCGCGCGGCTCTCACCGCCGCATCCACCTCCCCCGCCTGGCTGCGCGCAATGCGGGTGGTGACCCGGCCGCTGGCCGGGGCCTCCATATCCAGGGTAGCCGCGGTGGCCTGCCATTCGCCGCCGATCAGCGCCGCCTGGGGCGGCATTGCAGGGCTCTCCATCATTGTCCTTCTCCTTTATCCATATACCAGATTGACCAGGCCCATGGAGATCCACGGCAGGTAAGTGATCAGCATCAGGCAGGCCAGCACCACCAGCACGAAACGCAGTAGCCACGGCAGCATCTGGTCGATCGAGATCTTGGCAACCGCACAGGCAGCGAACAGGTTCACACCCAGCGGCGGGGTGATCATGCCCAGCGCCAGATTGACCACCATCACCAGCCCGAAGTGCACCGGGTGAACGCCGAACTGTATGGCGATCGGCGTGAGGATCGGCGCCAGCACCAGGATCGCCGCCGATGTCTCGATGAACATGCCCACCACCAGCAGCAGCGCATTGACCACCAGCAGGAACATCAGCGGGTCGTCGATGGTGGCGGTCACCGCATTGGCGATCTGCGCCGGCAGGCCGATACGGCTGAGCAGGAAGCTGAACAGCGAGGCGGCGGCGATGATCAGCATCACCGCCGCGGTGGAGATCACGCTCTGGCGCAGGATCGGCACCATATCGGCGAGCTTCAGTTCACGGTAGTAGAAGCCACCCACGATCAGCGCGTAGAACACCGCCACCGCCGAGGCCTCGGTGGGCGTGAACACGCCGCCGTAGATGCCGCCGATCACCACCACCGGCATCAGCATCGCCGCCCAGGCGCGCTGGAAGGAGGTAACGAAGCCGGTGCTGTCCTTGTAGTCCTCCTTGCCGAAGCCGCGCGCCTTGCAGAACAGGTAGAGGAACAGGATCAGCGCCCCGCCGATCAGGAACCCCGGGCCTACGCCGGCCAGGAACAGCTGGCCGATGGAGGTATCGGTGCTGACCCCATAGAGGATCAGCGGGATCGACGGCGGAATCAGCACCCCGAGCTCCGCCGAGGAGGCCTGGATCGAGGCCGCCAATGGCTTGGGGTAGCCGTGCTTGACCATCGCCGGGATCAGGATCGCGCCGATGGCGAAGGTGGTCGCCACGCTGGAGCCGGAGACCGCGGCGAACATCATGCAGGTCAGTACGCATGACATCGCCAGCCCGCCCTGGACCTGGCCGACGATCGACTTGGCCAGGTCGACCAGGCGCTGGGAGATCCCCCCGGCGGCCATCAGGTTGCCGGCCAGGATAAAGAACGGGATGGCCATCAGCGGGAACTTGTCGATGCCGATGAACATCTGCTGCGGCACCAGCAGCAGCGGCAGCCGGGTGAAGAATTCGATGCCGATGATCGACGCCAGCATGATCGAGATGGCGATAGGCACGCCGAAGGCGAACAAAATCAGCAGCGAGAGTCCGATGACCAGGTTCATGGGCGCGAGCCTCCCTTGTGGTCATCGGCGATCTCGTGCTGGACCTGCTGCAGCTCGACCTCGGGGCTGACCTCGCTGTTGTCAGGCCCCACCGGCTCGCGGCCGCTGAGCTGGGCGAACAGCCGCGCCAGCGCCGCGACGATGGCGAATGCCGACCCGGTAGGGATCGCCGCATAGGCGTAGGACATCGAGATATTCATCCCCGACATCGTCTGGTTGCTGACGCGTCCGGTCATCTGGATGCCGAAATGGATCAGCACCCCCAGCACCAGCAGGCAGCACAGCACGATAGCGGTCTCCAGCCATAGTGCAAAACGCTGCGGAATAATCTTGTAGATCGCCTCCACGGCCATCATGTAGCCGCCGCGAAACGTCGCTGCAGCGGCCATGAACACGCACCAGATCATCGCCGCCCGCGAGGCGACTTCGGTCCAGGTCGAGGGGGCGTTGAACACGAAGCGCGTCAACACCTGATAGAAACTGAGCGTCACCGAGATCACCAGCATGACGATGGCGATAGCCATCGCCAGACGCGTCAACTGGCGCTCGAAGCGCAGGAATGCAGCGAGCATAGGGTCACCAAGTGCGAAAATGCCCCCGGCGTCGGCCGGGGGCTAGCGGGTCGAATCAGCAGCTGGCGGCTTTTTCCTGGATGCGCTCCAGCATCTCGCTGCCATGCTCAGCGGTGAAGATCTCGTAGGCCGGCTCTACGGCGTCCTGGAAGGGGCCGATGTCGATGTCGGTCTTGACCGTCATGCCGTTCTCTTCGAGCAGCGCGACACCCTCCTCCTCGAGGCGCGAGACTTCCTGACGAGTGGCTTCTGCCGAGGCGCGGGCGGCTTCGTGGAACCACTCGCGCTCCTCGTCACTCAAGCCGTCGAGCAGAATCGGCGAGCCGAGCACCGCGGCGGGCGAATAGACGTGGCCGGTCAGCGACAGGTAGTCCTGCACTTCCCAGAAGTTGGTGGCCACGATCACCGTGATGGGGTTCTCCTGACCGTCCACGGTGCCCTGCTGCAGGGCGGTGAACAGCTCGGGGAAAGCCATTGGCGTGGGCCGGGCGCCCATCTGGCGGAAGGCTTCCTGGTGGACCTCGTTCTCCATGGTGCGCACCCGCAGGCCGTCGGCATCGGCCGGCGAGGCGATCTCGCGGCGGCTGTTGGTCATGTGGCGGAAGCCGTTCTCGGACCAGGCCAGGCCGACCAGGTCATGGTCGCTCATCTTGGTCAGCAGTTCGTCGCCCAGCTCACCGTCGAGCACGCAGCGCGCCTGGTCGTAGTCTTCGAACAGGAACGGTAGGTCGAGCACGTAGGTCTCGGGCACGAAGTTGCCGAGCGGCCCGGTGGAGGTGATGACGATATCCACGGTGCCGATCTGCAGGCCCTCGATCATCTCGCGCTCACCCCCGAGTGAGCCGGAGGTGTGCTCGGTGACGGTGAAGGCGCCATCGGAGAGCTCTTCCAGGGTCTCCTTGAAGGCTTGGGCCCCTACCGCATAGTGGGAGGTGGAGGAGAGCGTATGGCCGAGACTGATCTCGGTGGCGGCCTGGGCCTGCAGGGCCATGCCGGCCAGGGTCAGTGAAACGGCACCGCCGATGGCGGTGACCAGGGGACGACGAGCTAGGCGTGTTGTCATGTGGCATTCCTCTATTGTTGTCGATACGGCGCTTGGCGCCGTGCCATTGATGACGCATCAGGTGCGTCGCTTGCTCTTGGGCTGCCAACGCTCGGGACTGTTCCGGCGGCAGGCCTGCGAGGAGGCGCTGTAAACCCATCCCTGGGCGCTACCGATGCCATCCATGGCATCGAAACCTCCTCTTCGGCCTGCCCCCGGCGTCCCTCGCTATGCGCCCGGGCTCAGTAATGTTCTGCCACGAACGCATCGATGATCTGCGTGAAATCGTCGTCGCCGGCGAAGCCCAAGCGGTCGGCCTTGGCGGTATCGAAGCGCGTCGGCCAGCTGGCGATAATCGCCTGGATGCGCGGGTCGGGCTCATGGCGCACCCGCGCCACGGCCTCGGGACCGGCGGCCTGGCGGAGCGCCTCGAGCATCTCGGCAACCGTGACCGTGATCCCCGGCAGCATGAAGGCGCGGAACTTGCCCAGCGCATCGCCGTCTACCTCGGCGCCGTGCACCAGCGCCTCGATCACCTTGCCCGGCGACATCACGAACAGCGGCTGCTCACGTGGCACCGGGCAGATCGCTTCCTCGCCGTTCAGCGGCTCGCGCAGGATGCTCGAGGCGAAGCTCGACGCCGCGGCATTGGGCCGGCCGGGGCGAATCACGATGGTCGGCAGGCGCAGCACGCGGCCGTCGACCAGCCCACGGCGGCTGTAGTCATTGATCAGCAGCTCGCACATCGCCTTCTGGGCGCCGTAGGAGTTCTGCGGCTGCAGCGCGGTCATGTCGTCGAGGGTCTCGGGCAGGTCGCCTCCGTAGGCGGCCACCGAACTTGCCATTACCAGCCGCGTGGCGCTCAGCTCACGGGCGCGGCAGCCTTCCAGCAGCGCCCGGGTGGCGTCGAAGTTCACCGCCATGCCCAGGTCGAGATCTGCCTCGGCGGCGGAGCTCACCACCGCCGCCAGGTGGTAGATGACGTCGGGGCGGCCGTCGAGCACGCTGTCCCAGGCGCCCGACGCGGTGATATCCAGTGCGTGGCTATCGAAGGCGATGCCCGCAGCGTCGGGGATCGCGGCCTCGCTCTGATCGACCAGGGTGAAGCGGCTGATCGGCTGGCCGCACAGCTCACCGCGGGCGACCAGGCGGTGCAGCAGGCGCTGGCCGAGGAAGCCGGCAGCACCGGTAATCAGGATATGCATATCAGTTGGCGTCCTCTTGTTCTTGAAATCCGTGGTTGTGGTCTCGCGGCACTACCTCAGCCGGGTAGCAGCCCGAACCTGCGTCCCCAATCCAGGCCCTGGCGAGTATCGTCGACCGGTCGGTACTCGCAGCCGATCCAGCCGGTGTAGCCCAGCGCCTCGAGGCGCTCGAACAGCGCCGGATAGTGCACCTCGCCGACGTCGGGCTCGTGGCGCTCCGGCACCCCGGCGATCTGCACGTGGCCGATGGCGGCGAACTGCCGCTCGAGATGGCGCGTCAGGTCACCGTCCATGATCTGGCAGTGGTAAAGATCGAACTGCAGGCGCAGGTTGGGCTCGCCGACCTGTTCCAGCACCGCCATGGCCTGGGCCTGTCGGGACAGGAAGAAGCCCGGCATGTCGCGGGTGTTGATTGGCTCGATGAGCAGCTCGCGGCCCACCTTGGCGGCCTCGCGTGCGGCGAAGCGCAGGTTGTCGATATAGGTGGCGTGGTGGGCCGCTTGGGTTGTGGCGTCGGCATCCGCCGGCAGTAGCCCGGCCATGGCATGGACGCGCGGGCAGCCCAGCGCCTCGGCGTAGCGCAGCGCCTCCACCAGCGAGTCGCGAAACTCCCCTTCGCGCCCCGGCAGGCTCGCCAGGCCGCGCTCACCTGCCGCCCAGTCCCCCGGCGGCAGGTTGAACAGCACCTGCTCCAGGCCGTGTTCGTCCAGCAAGCCGCGCAGGGTGTCGGGGGCATGCTCATAGGGGAACAGGTACTCGACCCCGCGGAAGCCCGCCTGGGCGGCAGCCGCAAAGCGGTCGAGGAAGTCGTGCTCGTTGAACAGCATGCTGAGGTTGGCGGCCAGTCGAATCATGATAGGTATCCAGTGCGTCTCGGGTCAGTCACGGGGAAAACGTGCTTCAAGCTCGGCGACCTGCTCAGGCGTCAGGCAGCGCGGATTCTCGCCGCGCAGCAGCAGGAACAGCTTGGCGGTCTCCTCCAGCTCCTCGGTAGCGTAGACCGCCGCTTCGAGGTTCTTGCCGGCGACTACCGGGCCGTGATTGGCCAGCAGCACCGCGCTGTGCTGGCCGGCCAGGCCGCGCACCGCATCGCCCAGCGTCGGGTCGCCGGGCACGTGGTAGGGCACCAGCGGCAGGCGGCCGACCCTCATCACATAGTAGGCGGTAAGCGGTGGAATGCAGTCGCAGGGGTCGATGCCCGGCAGGCAGGAGACCGCCACCGAATGGGTCGAGTGAAGGTGCACGATGGCCCCGGAGCGCGGGCGCTCGGCGTACATCGCCATGTGCAGGAAGCTCTCCTTGGTGGGCTTGTCGCCGTCGAGCAGGCGGCCGTCGCCATCAAGGCGCGAGATGCGCGCCGGATCCAGCCGCCCCAGGCAGGCGTTGGTCGGCGTCATCAGCCAGCCGCCGTCCTCGAGACGCACGCTGATGTTGCCGCTGGAGCCCATGGTCAGGCCGCGGTCGAACAGCGACTGGCCGAGGGTGGCGATCTGCTCGCGCAGTTGGCTCTCCTGACTCAGCGCTTTGTTATCGCTCATGCCCTGCCCTCCCCGGTCAGCTCATCCAGCACCGTGAAGGCGCGGGTGAAGAAGTCCTCGCCGCCGAAATTACCCGACTTGAGCGCCAGCGACAGCGGCGCTTGGCCCTGCCGCGGCGCCTGGGTCCAGGGCACGCCGGGGTCGATCTGGCCGCCGATGCGCAGCTGGCGAATGCCCAGCGCCGACACCACTGCACCGGAACTCTCGCCGCCGGCCACCACCAGGCGCCCGACACCTTCATCGACCAGGGTGCTGGCCAGCTGGCCCAGGGCCTGCTCCACCAGCTCGCCGGCGCGGGCCACGCCCAGCGCCTGCTGGGCGGCCTTGACCCGTTCGGGGTCCGCGGAGGCGTAGACCAGTACCGGGCCGCCGCCGGCGAGGTGCTCGCGGGCAAAGGCCAGGGCGGCGTCGAGATGCGCCCCGCCTTCGGCGAGCTGCAGGGGGTCGAGGGCCATGCCGGGGTGATGCGCGAGGAACTCGGCCACCTGGCCCAGGGTCGCCCGCGAGCAGCTGCCCGAGAGCACCAGGGCGCTGCCTGATGCCTGCGCAAGGCGACCCGGCTCGGCCACCTCGGCCAGCCAGCCGCGGCGACGATACTGGGCCGGCAGCGCCTGGCCGAGGCCGGAGCCGCCGGTGACCAGCGGCAAGTCGACCACCGCCTCGGCCAGCACCTCGAGGTCGTGCTCGTCTAGGCTGTCGCAGATCACGTGGCGTACGCCATCCGCCGCCAGGGCGTCGAGATGCGCACGGGTGGCGTCGCTGCCCCGGGCCAGTACTGGCCGGGCAGCCAGGCCCACCGGGTGCGGCGTCTGGCGCCCCAGCACCCTGACCAAGTCAGCATCGGTCATGGGGTTGAGCGGGTGGTGCTGCATGCCACTATCGTTGAGCAGGCGGTCACCGACGAACAGGTGGCCCTGGTAGACGCTGCGGCCATTGACGGGAAAGGCCGGCACCATCACGGTCTGGCCACCGCCCAACCGCTCTGTCTGTGTCGCCCGAAGCCGCTCCAGCAACGCATCGGCCACCGGGCCGATATTGCCGGCGTCGGTGGAGTCGAAGGTGGAGCAGTACTTGAAGAATATCTGCCGTGGGCCGCGCGCCTCGAGCCACTCCAGCGCCGCCAGGGAGTCGGCCACCGCGTCCTCGGCCGGGCAGGAGCGCGACTTGAGCGCCACCACCACCGCATCGACCTCGCCCAGCGCCAGCTCGTCGTCGGGCACGCCGATCAGCTGCACGCAGCGCATGCCGGCGCGCACCAGGTTGTTGGCGAGATCCGTGGCACCGGTGAAGTCGTCGGCGATGGCCCCGAGCACCAGGCTCATGAGTCACCTCCGGCATCGGCATCGTTGGCCGCCTGGGGCAGGTCGATGCCCGACAGGCGCTGGTAGACCTTGATCACCGCCGAGTCATCCTCGCGGCCGAAGCCGGCGCCCTTGGCGGCGGTGAACTGCTGCAGGGCACTGGCCGCCACCGGGGTGGGCATGGCCAGCTCGCGGCCGGTCTGGTGCACGATATTGAGGTCCTTGACGAAGATATCCACCGCGGAGAGCGGCGTGTAGTCGCCCGCGAGGATATGCGGCACGCGGTTCTCGAACATCCAGGAGTTGCCCGCCGAGTGGGTGATCACCTCATAAACGGTATCCGGGTCGAGGCCCATGCGGATGCCCAGCGCCATGGCCTCGGCGGCGGTGGCGATATGCACCCCGGCGAGCAGCTGATTGACCAGCTTCATGCTCGAGCCAACGCCGGGCGCGTCGCCCAGGCGATAGACGGTCGCGGCCATGGCGTCGAGCACCGGCTGGGCCTTGTCGAAGGCGGCGGGGGCGCCGGACGCCATCACCGAGAGATCACCGCTGCGCGCCTTTCCGGCACCGCCGCTGACCGGAGCATCGAGCATCGCAAGCCCCGCCTCGGCCAGCCGCTCGCCGAGGCCACGGGCCTGGCTGGGCGCCACGGTGGCACACTGGAGGACCAGGCTACCCGGCGCCAGTTTGCCGACCAGCCCCTGCTCGCCGAACAGCACCTGCTCGACCTGCTCGCCGTTGACCACCAGCAGCACCACGACATCGCAGCCGGCCAACTCCCCCGGTGTGGCTACGCTGTTGCCGCCGTGAGCCACGAAGGCGTCCCGGGCATCCGCCGAGACGTCGCAGCCGGTCACCGTCAGGCCCCGCTCATGAAGCGCCCGCGCCGTGCCCATGCCCATGGCACCCAGGCCCACGACGCCGACGTGCGGAGCTGTTCTCTTACTGGTCTGGCTCACCGGTTACTCTCCCCTTGCCGTGGTATGGGTCCACGCTTGATCTGCTCGTGCCGAATAGGCCATCGCTTCAGCGAGGGACGCCGGGGGCAGGCCGAAGAGGAGGTTTGCGCCATGGATGGCGCAAGGTAGCGCCCAGGGACGGGTTTACAGCGCCTCCTCGCAGGCCTGCCGCCGGATCAGTCCCGAGCGGTGCCGCTGCCATGCACTTGCTCGGCTCAACGATTGCACCGCTCTTTCGCGATGACTGCTCTTTCGCGATAACTGCTCTTTCGCGATAACTGCTATCCAGCGAAGACGTCTGGTAGCGCTGTTATGTTAGCGCTAACATCCTTTTTAGTAGAGACCATCGCCATCAGCAAGACAGGTTTGCAAGGACACGACCAATGTCTAAGTCATCTCCCCCGCGCCGCAGACGCGGCTCGGCACGCACCACCCTGAGCCAGGTCGCCGATGCCGCCGGGGTCTCGGCGATCACCGTATCGCGAGCCCTCAACGCTCCGGAGCGGGTCAACGCCGAGACCCGCCGGCATATCCTCGCCACCGTCGAGCGGCTCGGCTACGTGCCCAACCTGGTCGCCGGCAGCCTGGCCTCGGCCAGTTCGCGATTCATCGCGGTGATCGTGCCATCGCTGGCCAATGCGGTATTCATCGAGGTGATCCAGGGGCTGCAGGAGACCTTCGAGGCCGAGGGCTACCAGATCCTGCTCGGCAATACCGACTACGACCTCGACCGCGAGGCCCAGCTGGTGCGCACCTTCCTGGGCTGGTCATGCTCGGCGCTGGTCACCGCCGGGCTGCGCCACAGCGACGCCTGCCACAGCCTGCTGAGCCAGTGGGACAAGCCGATCATGGAGATGATGGAGCTGGGCGAGGCACTCGACCTCAACGTGGGGCTGGATCACAGCGAGGCTGGGCGCTGCATGGCCCGCCACCTGCTGACGCGCGGCTATCGCCAGATCGTCTACGTCGCTGGGCGCATGGCCGAGGACTACCGTGCCGGGCTGCGCTACGCCGGCCATCGCGAGATACTCGAGGGCGAGGGGCTGGCGGCGCCGCTGCTCGACCTCGCCCACCTCGGCAGCCTGGAAGCAGGCGCCGCGGCCTTGGAGCACGTACTCGAGACCCACCCCCGCGCCGACGCCGTTCACTTCGCCAACGACGACCTGGCCACCGGTGCACTGCTCCACGCCCAGCGCCTCGGCCTCGGCGTGCCCAAGGACATCGCCATTGCCGGCTTCAACGGCCTACCGCTTGGCCAGCATGTAACGCCGAGGCTGACCACCATTCGCTCGCCGCGCCGGCATATGGGCCAGCTGGCCGCCCAACGCCTGCTGGCACGCCTGGAGGGAGACGCGGTGTCACGCCGCCAGGACGTGGGGTTTGAACTGCTGCCCGGCGACAGCACATAAAAAAACGCGGCCGAAGCCGCGTCAATGATCGCAGGACCGCTACTACTCGCGATGGATCAAACCTTCATAAGCGATGTTCAATTATTGCCCTGCATGGACTCGAGGAAGGTGCTATCGCCGTCAAGGTCCTCGTACTGGTCGCTACCATAGTCGCCGGAAACACCGTCATCACTCGAGCGAACTTCGAGCTCATCATCGCCGCGAAGCGCTAGATCATCCAATCTGTAACCCATCTCATCGGCGCCGAAACCCAGGAAACCCCCTTTCGAGATTACGACGTAGATGTCGTTGCTCTGGGTGTCGCGAACCACGCGCTTGACGTCACCAATCTCTTCGTCGTCTTGCTGGCTATAGAGGGTATAGCCTTCGAGCTCACTGACCCTCCTGTTCATCAGCTCGTTCCCCTCAGCGCCCTGCTCCTGAGAGGCCTGATCGGCATCCTGTTGCGCCTGATCCTCGTCATCTGGATCACGCATTTCGGCTTCAGCTTCTTCGGCGCGCTCAACTTCAACGTTGGCTTCACCCGTCTCTTCTACGCTGACATTGGGCTCGGATTGTTCGACGGTGACATTGGGATCCGCCTGTTCAATCGTAACCTCCGGGGCCTGCTGCTCGACAGTGACATCCGGCGGCTGTTGCTCGACTTGAATGTCGGCCGGCGCCTGCTCGACCTCGACATCAGCCGGCTCGCCCTCCACGCGGACCTCGGCTCCCTGGTCTTGCAAGTCCTGATTTCCCTCATCATCCTGGGCGAGAGCGCCTTGGGCAAGCCCGATGCTCAAGGCACCGATTGCAATAGAAAGTGCTGTCCTTTTCATTCCAAACTCCTTCTTCATTAGCTGACCTTGGCTTGCAATCTTTCTGCTACTAACCTCCTGTGCGTTGGCCGACATATCAGCACTGCGGCACTGTTTCCCGTCACTCACGGTGAAATATGCTGCTTCAGGCTGCTGACCACTCATAGGCTGAGCCTAGTAGCTAAGCAAGAGATCATCTGTGCGCTGGTCAACATAGCCAGGGGCTTTCAGCTGAGCCAAAAAAAACGCCGCCTCCCGAAGGAGGCGGCGTTTGTCGATCCAGCGAATCGCGGCTAGCGCGCGACGCAGATCAGTCCTGACCCATCTGCTGCTTGATCAGATCACCGATAGTGGTCGCGCCACTGCTGTCGGAGCTCTCTTCACGCAGCTTCTTCAGGTTCTGACGGGTATCGTCCTGATCCTTGGCCTTGATCGACAGGTTGATCGCGCGGTTCTTGCGATCCACCCCGACGATGCGGGCCTCGACGCTGTCGCCTTCGCTCAGCACGTTGCGCGCGTCTTCGACGCGGTCAGCGCTGATCTCGGAGGCCTTGAGGATGGCAACGACGTCGGTCGCCAGCTCGACGTGGGCTTCCTTGGCGTCGACTTCGACCACGCGGCCGGTGACAATGGCACCCTTGTCGTTGACAGCCAGGAACTCGGAAACCGGATCGGTCTCGAGCTGCTTGATGCCCAGCGAGATGCGCTCACGCTCCGGATCGATGGAGAGAATGACCGCTTCGGCTTCGTCGCCCTTCTTGAACTGACGCACGGCTTCTTCGCCGGTTTCGGTCCAGGAGATGTCGGACAGGTGCACCAGGCCGTCGATGCCGCCTTCCAGGCCGATGAAGATGCCGAAGTCGGTGATCGACTTGATGCTGCCGGCAACGCGGTCGCCCTTGTTGTAGCGTGCGCTGAAGTCTTCCCACGGGTTGGTGGTGCACTGCTTGATACCCAGCGAGATGCGACGACGCTCCTCGTCGATATCCAGCACCATGACGTCGACATCGTCACCCACCTGCACGACCTTGGAGGGGTGGATGTTCTTGTTGGTCCAGTCCATTTCGGAGACGTGAACCAGACCCTCGACGCCCTCTTCCAGCTCGGCAAAGCAGCCGTAGTCGGTGAGGTTGGTGACGCGGGCGGTGACCTTGGTGCCTTCCGGGTAGCGCGCGGTGATGTTGACCCACGGATCTTCGCCGAGCTGCTTGAGGCCCAGCGAGACGCGGTTGCGCTCACGGTCGAACTTCAGCACCTTGACGTTGATCTCGTCGCCTACGGCAACGATCTCGGACGGATGCTTGATGCGCTTCCAGGCCATGTCGGTGATGTGCAGCAGGCCGTCGACGCCACCCAGATCGACGAAGGCGCCGTAATCTGTGAGGTTCTTGACGATACCCTTGATCTGCTGACCTTCCTGGAGGGTGGCGAGCAGCGCTTCACGCTCGGCGCTGTTCTCGGCTTCGAGCACGGCGCGGCGTGATACCACCACGTTGTTACGCTTGGCATCGAGCTTGATGACCTTGAAGTCCAGCTCTTTGTGCTCGAGGTGCGTGGTGTCGCGCACCGGACGCACGTCGACCAGCGAACCCGGCAGGAAGGCACGGATGGAGGCGACGTCGACGGTGAAGCCACCCTTGACCTTGCCGTTGATCACGCCTTTGACAATCTCTTCTTTCTCGAAGGCGGCTTCCAGCTCTTTCCACGCCTCGGCACGCTTGGCTTTCTCGCGGGACAGGCGGGTCTCACCGAAGCCATCTTCGACGGCCTCCAGGGCCACCTTGACTTCATCGCCGATGGCAATGGTCAGTTCGCCATTGTCATCGCGGAATTGGGAAACAGGGATCTGACCTTCGGACTTGAGGCCGGCATTGACGGTGACCCAGTCACCTTCGATGTCGACGACGGTCGCCATGACAATGGCACCCGCCTCCATGTTGATGTCCTGGAGAGACTGTTCAAACAACTCAGCAAAGCTTTCGCTCATGATGTTCCTGTGATCAACGTTTTGATGGCGGCGAACCGCCCTTCTCCGTACCACCAGCGAGTACGGGCCTACTGCAATGATCCCCGGGGACGTTGGCGCTGGTTCGACCTGGCCTGGCTTTCTGAAATGAGACTGCCGTGCCACGTCATGACGTCTTGCCGGGGGCTCCGTCATGGATCGTCAGGTCACGCTGTGAGGCCTCGCTGGGCCAGCAGCTGCGTCAACCGATCCACCACTTCCGGTATGGTCAGGCGCGTGGAGTCAAGCGTAATGGCGTCATCGGCCGGCTTGAGCGGGGCCACGCTGCGCTGCATGTCGCGCGCATCGCGTGCCTGAATCTCTTTTAAAAGACTCGATAGACTAGCAGTCGTACCGCTTTCCTGCAACTGCAGGTGACGCCGTCGGGCCCGCTCCTCGGCCGATGCGGTAAGAAAGATCTTGAGCGGTGCCGCGGGAAACACCACGGTGCCCATGTCGCGGCCGTCGGCGACCAGCCCGGGGGGCGTGGCGAAGTCGCGTTGGCGCGCCAGCAGTGCCTCGCGCACCGGGTTGAGCGCCGCCACCTGAGAGGCGCGGTCGCCGGCCTGCTCGGTGCGAATCGCACGGGTCACGTCCTGGCCTTCGAGCAGCACCCGGGGCTCGCCGTCCTCGACCAGGAACTCGACGTCGAGACTTGCCGCCAGCGCCGCCAGGCCCTCGGCGTCGTCCAGCGCCACCGCGTGCCGGGCGGCGGCTTCGGCGGTGAGCCGATAGAGCGCCCCGGAGTCGAGCAGGTGCCAGCCGAGGCGCTCGGCGACCAGCCGGCTGATGGTGCCCTTGCCGGCGCCACCCGGGCCGTCGATGGTCAGCACCGGTGCTTGATCGCTCATGCGCCCCCCCCGCCGTCGACTCGCTCCTCGTCCAGGCTCAGGCCAACCTTGCGCGCCAGATCGATGAAGCCGGGGAAGGAGGTCGCGACATTGGCACAGTCGTCGATGACGATCTCGGCATCGGCGCGCAGCGCGGCAATGCTGAAGGCCATGGCGATGCGGTGATCACCCAGGCTGTCGATGCGCCCGCCGCCGTAGCTGGGGCCGTTGCTGCCCTGGCCCGGGGCGCGACCGACGATGTCGATGCCGTCGGGGTGCAGGGTGTTGTCGACGCCCAGCGCGGTGAGGCCATCGGCCATCGCCTGCAGGCGGTCGGACTCCTTGACCCGCAACTCCTCGGCGCCGCGCAGGCGCGTGGTGCCCTCGGCGTTGGCCGCGGCGATGAACAGTGCCGGGAACTCGTCGATGGCCAGCGGCACCTGGTCCTGGGGAATCTCGATGCCCTTGAGCGGGGTATAGCGTACGCGGATATCGGCCACCGGCTCGCCGCCCACCTCGGCCTGGTTACTGAGCTCGAGGTCGGCGCCCATGGCCTTGAGGATATTGATCACACCGATGCGGGTCGGGTTGATGCCGACGTGCTCGAGCATCAGGTCGGCGCCCGGGGTGATCGCCGCGGCGACCAGGAAGAAGGTCGCCGAGGAGATATCCGAAGGCACGTCGATGGGCCCCGCGGTGAGCGTGCCGCCGCCCTCGAGCCAGCAGGTGTCGCCATCGCGCTGCACGGCGTAGCCGAAGCCGTTGAGCATGCGCTCGGTGTGATCGCGGGTCGGCGCTGGCTCGCGCACCTGAGTGACGCCCTCGGCGTACATGCCGGCCAGCAGCAGGCACGACTTGACCTGGGCGCTGGCCATCGGCATATCGTAGTTGATGCCGGCTAGCCGGCGCCCGCCCTTGATCTTGAGCGGCGGCCGGCCGCCTTCGCGGGTCTCGATCTCGGCGCCCATGGCCCGCAGCGGGTCGGCCACGCGCCCCATGGGGCGCTTGGTCAGCGAGGCGTCGCCGATCAGCTCGCTGTCGAAGGCCTGGCCGGCCAGCAGGCCGGCGAACAGCCGCATGGCGGTGCCGGCATTGCCGACGTAGAGCGGCCCGGCGGGCTGCTGGAGGCCGTGCATGCCGACCCCGTGAATGGTCACCCGGCCCTGATGCGGGCCTTCGATGGCCACGCCCATCTCGCGGAAGGCCTGCAGGGTCGCCAGGCTGTCCTCGCCCTCGAGGAAGCCCTTGACCTCGGTGACGCCCTCGGCCAGGGCGCCGAGCATGATCGAGCGGTGCGACACCGACTTGTCGCCGGGCACGCGGATACGGCCGGTCACGGAGCCACCGGGGGCCACCCGGTAGCGAAGCGCTTGCTGTTGCATGGTGTGGTCACTCACCTGGTAGCGGGTCTTGTTGAGTAGCGTATCGAAATAGTGCCGGGCATGGCTGGCACGGTCGATGGTGGCCAGCATGGCGTCACTGTCGCCGGCTTCCACCTCGCGGCGCAGCCGCGCCAGGCCGGCCTCGAAGTCGTCTAACGCATCGAGTACCGCATGCCGGTTGGCGGTGAAGATATCGCGCCACATCACCGGGTCGCTGCCGGCGATGCGAGTGAAGTCGCGAAAGCCGCCGGCGGCGTAGCGAAAGATGTCCAGCCGCTCGTCCTGGCGTGCCAGGGTGTCGACCAGCGAGAAGGCCAGCAGGTGCGGCAGGTGGCTGGTGCGCGCCAGCACTTCGTCGTGGCGCTCCACCTCCATTTCCAGCACCTCGGCGCCGCACGCCTGCCATATCGCCCGCACCCGGGCCACTGCCTGGGGCTGGGTATCATGCTGCGGCGTGAGGATGACCTTGTGATGTCGGAACAACGCGGGGTTGGAGGCCGCCACGCCGCTCTTCTCGGAGCCGGCAATGGGATGGCCGAGCACCAGCTGCGGCGGCACGCGGCCGAAGGCGCGCTGGGCGCAGTCGCGGATCGCCGCCTTGGTGCTGCCGACGTCGGTGATCACCGGCCAGGCGTGCTCGGGGCACTCGGTCAGCGCCTCGGCGAGATGCGTCATTACGCTGTCCATGGCCAGTACCGGTACTGCCAGCACCACCAGGCTTGCACCCTCGAGCTGCTCGGCGAGCCGCGTGCCGCCGCTGTCGATCACGCCCATCTCGATGCCGCGGGCAATCTCGTCGGCGTCGCGGTCGCACCCGGCGATGGCACCGCTAAACCCCGCCTCCTTGAGCGCGGCGGCCAGTGAGCCGCCGATCAGGCCGAGGCCGACAATCAGGATCCGCGTTTCCTGCACGCCTGTTTCCTGCATGCCTAGAGCACGCCCATCGGGTAGGAGCCGAGCACCTTGAGATCGGCGGCGCGCAGCCGTACCTCCTCGAGCACCGCGGCGACCCGCGGCTCGTCGCGGTGGCCCTTGAAGTCGATGAAGAACACGTAGTTCCACACCCCGCTGCGCGAGGGACGCGTCTCGAGGCGAGTCAGGTCGATGGCGTGGCGGTGGAACGGTTCGAGCAGCTCGTGCAGCGCACCCGGCTGGTTGCGCATGGCAACGACTACCGAGGTCTTGTCCTCGCCGGACATAGGCACGTCGTGGTTGCCGATGATCAGGAAGCGCGTGGAGTTGTCGGGGCTGTCCTCGATCTTCTCGGCGATGCGCTCCAGGTCATACAGCTTGGCTGCCATGTCGCCGGCGATCGCCGCGCTGTGCCACTCGGTCTTGACCAGCTTGGCGGCCTCGGCGTTGGAGGCCACCGCCACCCGCTCGGCGTGGGGATAGTGGGCATCCAGCCACTTGCGGCACTGGGCGAAGGACTGCGGGTGGGAATAGATCCGCGACACCTTGTCCTTGCGGGTGTTGCTCGACACCAGCAGGTGGTGGTGAATGCGCAGCACCGCTTCGCCGCAGATGCGCATCGAGGAATCCATGAAGGAGTCGAGGGTATGGTTGACCACGCCCTCGGTGGAGTTCTCCACCGGTACCACGCCGTAGTGCACGGCGCCGGCCTCGACCTCGCGGAACACTTCGTCGATGGCCGCCATCGGCAAGCTCACCGCGCTGTGGCCGAAGTGCTTGAGCGCCGCCTGCTGGGTAAAAGTGCCTTCGGGGCCGAGATAGGCGACCTTGACCGGCTGCTCCAGCGCCAGGCAGGCCGACATGATCTCGCGGAACAGCCGCGCCATCTCCTCGGCGTCCAGCGGGCCCTCGTTGAGGGCCATGATCCGCCGCAGTACCTGGGCCTCGCGCTCGGGGCGGTAGAAGACCGTATCGGGATCCTCCTGGGTCTTGATCTCGGCCACCCGCTTGGCGCAGGTGGCACGCTCGCTGATCAAGCGCAGGATATCGCTGTCCACTGCGTCGATGCGTTCACGCAGTGCGTCGAGACTCTGCGGGGTATCGCTCATGGTCATCCCCTTCTGTGTTCGAAATCGGTCATGAACTCGATCAGCGCGTCGACCCCCGCCTCGGGCACGGCGTTGTAGAGGCTGGCGCGCATGCCGCCGACGCTGCGGTGGCCCTTGAGATTGAGCAGCCCGGCCGCTTCGGCCTCGGCCAGGAACGGCGCATTGAGCGAGTCCTCGGCGAGTACGAAAGGCACGTTCATGCGCGAGCGGTTGCGCGGGGCAATCGGGTTGGAATAAAAGTCGCTGGCGTCGATGGCCGCATACAGCTTGGCCGCCTTGCGGTCGTTGATGGCATTCATCGCCGCCAGGCCGCCGACATCGTGCTTGAGCCACTGGAATACCAGACCGGCCAGGTACCAGGCGTAGGTTGCCGGGGTATTGAACATCGAGCCGTTCTCCGCCATGACCTTGTAGCTGAACATGGTCGGCGTCTCGGGCCGTGCGCGCTCGAGCAGGTCGTCGCGCACGATGACCAGCGTCAAGCCGGCCGGGCCGATGTTCTTCTGCGCCCCGGCGTAGAGCACGCCGAATTTGGAGACGTCGAGCGGCCCCGAGAGAATCGATGACGACATATCGCAGACCAGCGGCGCCTCGACCTCGGGGATATAGTCGAACTCGAGCCCGCCGATGGTCTCGTTGGCGGTGTAGTGCAGGTAGGCGGCATCGGCGGAGAGCCGGATCTCCTCGGGCCGCGGCACCGCGGTAAGGCCGTTGCCTTCACTGGAGGCCGCCACATGGGCGCCGGCCAGGTGCCTGGCCTCGCTGATCGCCTTCTTGCCCCAGATGCCGGTATAGAGGTAGTTGGGCGTACCGCCCTGGCCCAGCAGGTTGTAGGGCAGCATGGCGAACTGCATCGACGCACCGCCCTGCAGGAACAGCACCCGGTAGTTATCGGGGATCGCCAGCAGCTCGCGAATATCGGCCTCGGCCTGCTCGGCGATGGCGGTGAACTCGGGGCTGCGGTGACTCATCTCCATCACCGACAGGCCGCGGCCCTGGTAGTCGAGAAGCTCGTCGCGGGCGCGCTCGAGTACCGCCTGGGGAAGCGCCGCGGGACCGGCGCAGAAGTTATAGTGACGTGTCATCAGCGTGGTGTTCCGTTATCGCGGTAGCACTTGTTTCATGTCCTGCCAGGCGATGAGCTAACCCGGCGACAAGCCTTCGCGAGGGCGCTGTAAACCCGTCCTTGGGCGCTACTTTTGCCATCCATGGCAAAAGACCCTCGCTCCGACTTATCCCCGGTGCTCATCTCGGCATACCAACCCGGCACTCATCGCAGCATGGCAATCAGGCCTTATTCGTCAGGCTTGCCTGGCTCATCCACCTGGTTGGTTGATGCGTCGCCTGCGCCCTGCTCCGCGTCACCTTCCTCGGCGTCGGCAGCTTCGCCGTTAACCGGCTCATCGCTCGGCTCGTCGATGCGCACGGTCTTGACCAGCTTCTCGTCGTTGCCGAGGCGGATCAGCATCACGCCCTGGGTATTGCGCGAGGTGATCGAGACTTCGTCGACCCGGGTGCGGACCAGAGTGCCGCGGTCGGTGATCAACATCATCTCGTCGGCGGAGTAGACCTGCATCGCCGCCACCAGGGAGCCGTTACGCTCGCTGGTCTGCATGGCGATCACGCCCTGGCCGCCGCGCCCGCGCAGCGGGAACTCCTCGAGGCGGGTGCGCTTGCCGTAGCCGTTCTCGGAGGCGGTGAGGATATAGATCTGGCCGCCGTTGCCGTTGTCGATGACCACGCCGTTCTCGTCCTCGCCCTCGACGTCGGCCTCGGCGTCGATCTGCTGGCTCTGGGGGATGATCAGGCTGATCACCTCGGCGTCTTCGAGCAGGCGCATGCCACGCACGCCGCGGGCGGTGCGGCCCATCGAGCGCACGGTGGTCTCTTCGAAGCGGATCGCCTTGCCGTTGGACGACAGCAGCATGGCGTGGTCGCTGCCCGAGGTGATGGCGGCACCCACCAGGCGGTCGTCCTCTTCGAGGTCGATGGCGATCAGGCCCACGCTGCGCGGCCGCGAGAACTGGTCGAGGCTGGTGCGCTTGACGGTGCCCTTGGCGGTGGCGAAGAAGATGTAGCTGTCGGCGCGGTAGTCGCGCACCGGCAGGATCGCGTTGATCGCCTCGTCTTCGTCCAGCGGCAGCAGGTTGACCAGCGGCTTGCCCCGCGAGCCGCGGCTGGCATTGGGCATCTCGTAGACCTTGAGCCAGTAGACCTTGCCCTTGTTGGAGAACAGCAGCACGGTGTCGTGGGTCGAGGCCACCAGCAGGTGCTCGATGACGTCCTCGTCCTTCATGGCGGTGGCCGACTTGCCGCGTCCACCGCGGCGCTGAGACTGGTAGTCCGAGAGCGGCTGAGTCTTGGCGTAGCCGGAGCGCGACAGGGTGACCACCATGTCCTCCTCGGCGATCAGGTCCTCGATGCGCAGGTCGAGGTGGCTGGCCTGGATCTCGGTGCGGCGCTCGTCGGCGAACTGGTCGCGTACCGCGATCAGCTCCTCACGGATCACCTCGAGCAGACGATCGGCGGAGGCCAGGATCTCGCTGAGCTCGGCGATCTGCTCGAGTATCTTCAAGTACTCATCGAGCAGCTTCTCGGTCTCGAGCCCGGTCAGGCGGTGCAGCCGCAGCTCGAGAATCGCCTGGGCCTGGGCCGGCGACAGACGGTATTCGCTGCCGGTCTGGTTGAGGCCGAAGCCCTCCTCCAGGTCTTCCGGCTTGCACGAGGTAGCGCCGGCGCGCTCGAGCATGCCGGTCACCTGCCCCGGCTGCCACACCGCGGCCAGCAGTTTCTCCTTGGCCTCGGTGGCGCTCGGCGAGGCCTTGATCAGCTCGATCACCTCGTCGATATTGGAGATGGCGACGGCCAGGCCTTCGAGGATATGGCCACGCTCGCGGGCCTTGCGCAGCTCGAAGATGGTGCGCCGGGTCACCACCTCGCGGCGATGACGGATGAACGCCTCGAGGACTTCCTTGAGGTTGAGGATCTTCGGCTGGCCATCTTCGATGGCCACCATGTTGATGCCGAAGACGTTCTGCAGCTGGGTCTGGGCGAACAGGTTGTTGACCACCACCTCGCCGGACTCGCCGCGCTTGACCTCGATCACCACCCGCAGACCGTCCTTGTCGGACTCGTCGCGCAGCTCGGCAATGCCGTCGATCTTCTTGTCCTTGACCAGCTCGGCGATCTTCTCGATCAAGCGCGCCTTGTTCACCTGATACGGCAGCTCGCTGACGATGATGTGGTCGCGGCCGGACTTGTCGTCGTGCTCGATGGTGTGGCAGGCGCGCACGTAGATGCGCCCGCGGCCGGTGCGATAGGCCTCGAGGATCCCGGCACGGCCGTTGATGATGCCCCCGGTGGGGAAATCTGGCCCCGGCACGTGCTCCATCAGGTCGTCGACCGTCAGGGTGTAGTCATCGATCAGCGCCAGGCAGGCGTTGATGATCTCGTTCATGTTGTGGGGCGGGATATTGGTCGCCATGCCCACGGCGATGCCCGAGGAGCCGTTGATCAGCAGGTTGGGCACCTTGGTCGGCAGCACGTCGGGGATACGCTCGGTGCCGTCGTAGTTGTCGACCCAGTCGACGGTCTCCTTGTCGAGGTCGGCCAGCAGCTCGTGGGCCAGGCGCGCCATGCGCACCTCGGTGTAACGCATGGCGGCGGCGTTGTCGCCGTCGATGGAACCGAAGTTGCCCTGGCCGTCGACCAGCACGTGGCGCATCGAGAAATGCTGCGCCATGCGTACGATGGTGTCGTAGACGGCACTGTCACCATGGGGGTGATACTTACCGATCACGTCGCCAACGACACGCGCCGATTTCTTGTAGGGTTTGTTCCAGTCGTTGCTGAGCTCGTTCATGGCGAACAGCACGCGACGGTGGACCGGCTTGAGGCCGTCGCGCACGTCGGGCAGTGCTCGGCCGATGATTACGCTCATCGCGTAATCGAGGTACGACTGCTTCAGTTCGTCCTCGATGTTGACTGGCAGAATCTCTCTGGCAATGTCACCCATGGGTCGTCAAATCCTTTGCACTGCGACAGGTTGGCGCTACGGGATGCTTTTGGAATAGCCGCGTAACAGCAGAGCCGGAGTATATCACCGAGCGCTGGCAAAGGCAGCCGCCGGCGCCTCTCCATGGGTCGTGGCAGCAACCTAATCGCGACTAAAGTCGCTCCCACATTTGCCAGAGGCGCCATTCCACTGTAGGAAATGGGATGGACCCGTCCCCCCTTGTGCCAAGATGAGTTTGCAACGCCATCTTGGGTGCATGGGGCACCACACGGCATCTCGGAAAGA
>NZ_JARWAM010000016.1:0-109496 GCF_031451695.1 Franzmannia qiaohouensis | reverse complement strand
CTCACCCCGGCCATGGCGAATCGGGCTTGCACAACGGGACGGGTCCATATAAGCGAATTCATTCGCGATTGCAGCGCGCAGCGCTGCCGGGCAAGGCCAAGCCACCATGGCTTGCCCGTTCGTAGCGCCGAAAAAATCGCAGGCACACCCTAAAGTTCACTCTCCCCCCGCCGATGGCCCTACTCATAGAGAGGAAATACACGCGCTTCGGGAGTTGTTGTATGTCGAGTATCACCTCACTAGGGATTGGCTCAGGGCTCGACCTGAATGGCTTGCTCGGGCAGTTGGAAGAGGCCGAGCAGGCTAAGCTAGCGCCCATTGCACAGCAGGTCGAAGATCAGCAGGTAAAGATATCCGCCTATGGCGAGATGCAGAGCACGCTCTCGGCGTTCGATGACAGCGTTGCCGCACTCAATGACCCGGCGCTTTTTCAGAGCGTGACCTCCAACGTCACAGGCAGTGCCGTGCAGGCGGCGGCCGGCGCCGAGGCAAGTCCCGGGCGTTACGATGTGGAAGTCGGCCAGATTGCCACGGCGGGTAACCTGGCCACCGAGCGGGTAAGCGACCTGGAGACTGTCGTTTCCGAAGATGGCGGTACGCTCGAGCTCAGCTTCGCTAACGGCGAGCTGAATCATAACGTGGCGATCGAGGCGGATAGCACGCTGGAAGATGTGCGTGATGCCATCAACGCCGATCCTGAGGCTGCGGTAAATGCCTCGATCATCTTCGACGGCGAAGGTCATCGCCTGGCTCTGATGTCCGAAGAGACCGGCGAGCAGGCGTCGATCATCGGTACCAATTTTGACCAGCTGGCGGCGGGCAACCTTGCCGGCGATCCGGGTGGCACGGTGTCTCAGGCAGGCCAGGATGCCGAGCTGATGGTCAACGGCATCGATATCAATAGTGCCACCAACCAGATCGAAGATGCCATTCAAGGCGTTACCCTCGATCTGCAGGAGCCAGGCAGCAGTACCGTTGTAGTCGAGCGCGATAACGCTACCATTCGTGACAGCATCGTCGGTTTTGTCGACGCCTACAATGAGATGAAGAGCACCACCGGACAGCTGACCGCCTTCAACGGTGAAGAGGGTGAGGCTGGACCGCTGATTGGTGACAGCACGGTTCGCGCCATCGAGTCCAGCCTTCGTAACGACCTCGCTTCCGGTGTCACCCAGAATGGTGAGCTCGCGCTGCTCTCCGACATGGGCCTTTCACTTAGCGTGGACGGCACCCTCGAGCTTGACGAGCAGCAGCTGGATAGCGCCCTGGCCAATGACCCCGATGGTGTGGCCAGCTTCTTTGCAGGCGACGAGGCCACACCCGGCCTGGCCGGCCGCTTGGCGAGCACCACCGAGCAGCTGCTAAGCAGTAATGGCGCTCTCGAAGGATCCATCAATAGCGCCGAGACCCGCATTGGTAGCCTCGAGGATCGTTTCGAGCGCACTGAGCAGAGCATCGACCGGACACTTGACCGTTATCGTACCCAGTTTGCTCAGCTCGACGGCATGCTGGGCCAGATGCAGCAGACCAGTAACTATCTAACCGAGCAGCTCAATGGCCTGGGTGGCGGTCAGGGCGGGGGTGGCATGGGCGGCATGATGTAGTGCCACGTATGTCGCCAAGCTCGACCTTCTATACCCCGGCCCGCGCCGGGGTTTTTTGCGCCAGCGAAAAAATGGCATAAAGTTATCTGCCAAGCGGCCGATAATACCGCTATCAGTGTGAGGACTGCTCAAAGGGAGCTGATCGGTATGTCTACTATTACGTCGTTGGGAGTAGGGTCAGGGCTGGATCTGTCGGGGCTGCTCGACCAGCTGCGCGATGCCGAGCGCGGTAAGCTCGAGCCTATCAAACTGCAGCAAACCCAGCAGAAGGCCAAGATTTCTGCCTATGGACAGCTACAGTCGGCATTGACCAAGTTCCAGGACGCGGTAGCCAAGGTCAACGACCCCAAGCTGTTCGAGAGTCTCTCCACCAACGTTAGTGGAGGCGAGGGGGTAAAAGCATCCGCGTCTGCCGAGGCCAACCCTGGCCGCTATGAGGTGGAAGTGGTCAATGCCGCTCGGGCGGGCAGCCTGGCCACTAGCAGCGTGGCCGCCAACGACCAGGCACTGACCGGCGCCGATGCCACGCTCACCCTGACCTTTGGTAAAATCGACCCTGACACCGGCGAGCCCATCGCGCTTACCCTGGATCTCGAGGAAGGCGCCACGCTGATCGATATCCGTAACGCCATCAATGCATCCGAAGACGCTGGAGTCAGCGCCTCAATCGTCAACGATGGTACCGGCTTTCGCCTGGCGCTAAGTTCCAAGGAGACCGGTCAGGATGCCTCTATCCAGGGCCTGGAATTCACCGGCCTGGCCGGGGGCGTGACCCTGGATGCCGACCCGGCGACCCAGCGCGACGGGATCGATGCCGAGATCAACGTCAACGGCATTCGAATCACCAGCCCCAGCAATAGCATCGAAGGCGCTATTCAGGGCGTGACCCTGAACCTCGAGCAAGGCACCGAAGGCTCTACCTCCACCGTGGTGGTGGAGCAGAACACTCGCGCGGTGCGCGAAGCGGTTACCGGCTTCGTCGATGCCTTTAATGCTCTGAAGGGGTCTATTAGCAAGCTGACCGCCTACAACGCCGAGACCAACACGGCCGGCAATCTCAACGGCGACAGTATGGTGCGCACCATCGAGTCGCGCATGCGCAGTGTACTCAGTGGCGGCGTGGCCGGCGGTGAATTTGCCACACTCAACCAGGTCGGCATCTCGCTGCAGCGCGATGGCACCCTGAAGCTGGACAACGACCGTCTCGATGAGCTGGTCAGGTCTAATATGGCGGGTCTCAGCGACTTCTTTGCCGGCGACAAGAAAGACGCTGGCATGGCCGGGCAGCTCAACCAGACGCTTGGACAGATGCTCGGCACGAACGGCATCGTCAAGAACACCATTAGTGGCGCCGAGAGCCGCGTCGAGAGCCTCAACGAGCGCTATGCCCGCATGGAGCGCAGTATCGAGGGCACCATCTCGCGCTACCGCGTACAGTTCGGCCAGCTCGATGCCATGATCGCGCAGATGAACCAGACAAGCAGCTACCTTACCCAGCAGTTCGATGCACTGGATGCTCAGTTAGGCCGCGGGAGCAGGTAACGTTTAGTGTTGGTAACACCTGGCAAGGCGGCCCTGATGGCCGCCTTGCTTGTTTAAAATCCCCGTAAGTCAATTACTCCCCTAAAGTATCCTCGGAGGTTGCCGATAATCCTATCGTGCCGGCACGCAGAGCCCATGGTGGGCAACGACAGGGAGCCGGTGGTTACCTTACGAGGAACCTATCATGTCAGTGATCAACACCAACATCACGGCAATGATCGGTCAGGCTAATCTGACCAAATCGCAGAATGCACTACAAACCTCCATGGAGCGTCTCTCTTCTGGCCTGCGTATCAACAGTGCCAAGGACGATGCTGCTGGCCAGGCCATCGCCAATCGTATGACTGCGCAGATCACTGGTCTGTCCCAAGCGCAGCGTAACGCCAACGATGGTATCTCCGTGGCACAGACTGCTGAGGGGGCGTTGAATCAGATCAACGACAACCTGCAGCGTGTACGCGAGCTGAGCGTTCAGGCCGCCAACGGCACCAATAGCCAGAATGATCTGCAGTCCATACAGGATGAGATCGATCAGCGGCTAAACGAGATCGACCGTATCTCCAGCGAGACCAACTTCAACGGTGTTAGTGTCCTGGCCAGTGAGCGCGGCCTGCAGATTCAGGTTGGAGCGAACGACGGCGAAACCATTACCGTCAACCTCAAGGAGATCACGTCCGCGACGCTCAAGCTTGACGATTTTAACGTCAATGGCTACGTAGATGTGCCGGATGGTGCCACCGGAACCCTCGAAGAGGCACTGGGGCTGGAAGATGCCAGTTTCGCAACCGGTGATTTTGCCACAGCACTGGCTGCAGCTGATGTCAACGGCATTGATTTGCCGGACGGTTTCTCCACCACGGGTAACAGTCTGACCGTAGACAGCGAGGGTAACTACTTCATCCAGGGTACTCTGGATGGAGAAACGGCTTACGTCTCAGCTTCTGTCAATGTGACCAAGAACAGCGATGGAGAAGTGACCGGGCTGGACGTGACAGCAGGAAGCTTGGTCAAGGGGCAGCGTTCGGAAGGGCCTCTGGCCGCGCTCGATAGCGCCTTGAACCAGGTCGATAGCCTGCGCTCCGAGTTGGGTGCGGTGCAGAATCGCTTCGAGGATGCCATCACCAACCTCAATACCAATGCCACTAACCTGGCGGCGGCTCGCTCACGCATCGAAGATGCCGACTACGCAGTCGAAGTCAGCAACATGACGCGTGCTCAGATCCTGCAGCAAGCCGGTACCTCGGTGTTGGCCCAGGCCAACCAGATCCCGCAGAACGTCTTGTCGCTACTTGGCTGATGACACCTCGAGCTGCCACAGCAGGCCTCCTACGGGAGGCCTGCTGCGTTATGAGGCATCAGCTACACCGCTACAACTGCTGTTTCTGAGATAGTTTTACAGCCTTTTACAAAAAAAACGCTTATGGCCCTAAAGAACCGAGCAGGCCCGCCGTTAAAGAGTATAACGGCACACGAGGCCGTCGGGACGGCTCCAGTAGGGGTCATTAGACGAGAGCAAGGAGACATTACGATGTCAGTGATCAATACCAACATCACGGCCATGATCGGCCAGTCAAACCTCAACAAGAGCCAGAACAGCCTCCAGACATCCATGGAGCGTCTGTCCTCCGGCCTGCGTATCAACAGCGCCAAGGACGATGCCGCCGGTCAGGCCATCGCCAACCGCATGAGCAGCCAGATCACTGGCTTGGCTCAGGCGCAGCGGAATGCCAACGACGGCATCTCCATTGCCCAGACCGCCGAAGGCTCGCTGAACCAGGTTAACGATAACCTGCAGCGTATTCGTGAGCTGAGCGTGCAGGCTTCCAACGGCACTAACAGCCAGAACGACCTGCAGTCCATCCAGGACGAAATCACCCAGCGCCTCAACGAGATCGACCGTATCTCCGAAGAGACCAACTTCAACGGCGTCAGTGTGCTGGCCGATGAACAAGCGCTGCAGATCCAGGTTGGTGCCAACGACGGTGAAACCATTACCGTCAACTTACAAGAGATCAATGCCGAGACCCTGGGCCTGGATGACTTTAACGTCAATGGTTATGTGGGTGATCTGGATACCACTGACACCGCTAACTCTGGTGCCATGGCGACGGCTCTGGGGCTTGATGATAGTGACTTTTCTACCGCTGGTGCCGACTTTGGCGCAGCCTATGACGCAGTAGATGTCGATGGTTTGGATGGTCTGCCTGATGGGTTTACAGGCGGTGCGCTGGGCGTAGATGATAATGGCAACTTCTTCATCGAAGGTGATCTCAACGGCGAGACAGTGGTCTTCTCTGCGACCGTGGGAGTCGAGTTTAATGACGATGGTGAAGTAACAGCTCTTGGTGTAACTGCGGGTAGCCAGATCCCAGGCGATGGTTCTCGCTCCGAAGGCCCCATGGCGGCACTGGATAGTGCCCTGAACCAGGTCGATAGCCTGCGCTCCGAGCTGGGTGCGGTGCAGAACCGCTTCGAGGATGCCATCACCAACCTCAACACCAATGAGACCAATCTGGCTGCGGCTCGCTCGCGTATCGAAGATGCCGACTACGCTGTCGAAGTCTCCGACATGACCCGCGCGCAGATCCTGCAGCAAGCCGGTACCTCGGTACTGGCACAGGCCAACCAGATTCCCCAGAACGTGCTGTCTCTGCTGGGCTGATAATAACTGATCCATCGAGCGTTCTCGCTCGTTACCTAACGGGCCCTTCGGGGCCCGTTTTCATTCGTTTGCGTTGAATCACTCAATAGCCAGCCAAAATCCGGTTTCCTCGTTCCTTTGGTTCGACGCCACTAGCCGTAGGCTGACAGCATTGCCCACTACACCAAGTTGTCAGCCATGTCACGTAAGAAGCCTTCATCCTCACACCCTCAAGCCAAACAGGCACCGCTTACCCTGGCTCAGGCACGAAGCCTGACCCGTAAACGCCCCGACGATGCTGTCGCCTGGCAAACCCTGGGTAGGCTATTGGCCAGGGAGGCACAGTACGCCGAAGCCGGGGAGGCCCTCGAGCGCGCTATCGAACTAGCGCCGCAAGAGCCGAGCCACCATGACTGGCTTGGCTATATCGCCTATAAACGCCACGATACGCGCCAGGCGCTGTCGCATCTCGACCGAGCCGAGGAGCTGGCGCCCGCAAGTGTGCGCGCCCTGGTGACACGGGCCAAGATCTATTCCGACCATGCGGCATATCAGAGAGCCTTGGAGTATGCCCAGAGGGCCGAGCAATTGGCGCCACAGGATGTGCGCGTGCTCGACACCCTTGGCACCGTCTATAACGGGCTTTATCGCTATGAAGAGGCGCTGGCGATCTATGATCGGCTGACCCAGCTCGACCCTGGTAATTACGTCCACTGGAACAATGCTGGAAACGTGCGGCGTGATCTAGCGCTGCTGGAAGATGCTTACCGCTGCTACGAACGTGCCGAGACATGCGCCAAGGATAGCTCGGTAGCCTACTCCAACCGACTGACTGCGATGCATTACGATCCCGCCGCTACTCGTGCGGATATCGCCGAGCTGGCTCAGGCTTGGGAAGCCCGCTATGCACCAGACGTTGTCGCGTCGCGGCCGCAGCCGACCACTCGTCAACCGGGAAAGCGTCTGCGTCTCGGCATGTTTTCGGATGGTTTCCGCAAGCATCCCGTCGGCAAGATGATCGTACGCTGTTTGGAGAATCTGGATCCTGCTCAGTTCGAGCTGTTTGCATACACTTCCAGCGAAGTCACCGATGACCTGACGCGACGCATAAAGGCCACGACGCACCATTGGCGTTCCATGCGTCATCTGACCGACGCAGCCTTCGCACAGCAGGTACGGGATGATGGCATCGATATCCTGATCGATTTATCCGGCCATAATTCCGGCAACCGCATGCGCGCCGTCGCAATGCAGCCCGCCCCTTTACTGGTCAAATGGGTCGGCGGGTTGATCAACACCACTGGTGTGGCTGCCATGGATTATCTGATCAGCGATGCCATCGAGTCTCCCGAAGGCGAAGACGCTTACTATACCGAGAAGTTGATTCGCATGCCGGAGGACTACATCGTCTTCGATCCGCCTGCCAAGCTTCCGGAAGTGGGAGAGCTACCTGCCACTCGGAATGGCTATATTACTCTAGCCTGCTTCAATAACCCGACGAAGCTCAATAGCGCCACTTTAGCCCAATGGGCCGCGATAATGCACCAGTTGCCGGACTCACGGCTGCTTCTCAAGGGGCGCCCATATACCAGCGAAACCTTCTGCGAGCGGCTATATGCGATGCTGGAGGCAGAAGGCATCAAGCGCGAGCGTCTGATGATAGAAGGGCCGGGCACGAACTATGAGCTGCTGGAAGCCTACAACCGAGTCGATATTGCGCTTGACCCATGGCCCTACTCGGGCGGCTTGACGACCTGTGAGGCATTCCTGATGGGGGTGCCGGTCGTCACTATGCCAGGGCCTACCTTTGCGGGACGTCATAGCGCGACCCACCTGGCTCATGCCGGGATGCCGGAACTGGTGACCCATAGCTGGGAAGAGTATCACGCCCGGGTGCTCGAACTAGCCAGTGATTTGGATAGCCTGGCTACTATTCGCAGCCACCTCCGGGAAGTGCTGGTTCAGTCCCCGGTATGTGATGGCCCATGTTTTGCACGGCACTTCACTACCGCGATGCGCGCTATTTGGCAACGCTACTGCGCCGACGAGCTGCCGGCGGCATTGAGCATCGACAAAGAGGGTGGCGCCTACTTCGAAGGCGCTACGTTGCCAGTGCAATTGGTGGAACCTCAGCCGTTGATCGACGAGAATGACGAGCGTCAGGGAGGTTTTAACTGGGAGCTCGAAGGCAAGTTGATCGCCATCGACAATGGTGGGCAACTGCTGCACAACAAGGCCGTGCAGCAGCTACTGAAAAGTCGGGCCATGGAAGTCGTGATTTTCGACCCTGCCGGGGATGCCATCAACGACCCTGTCAAGAATCAAGAAGGCATTCACTACTATTCAGGTGCACTCTTGGGTGATGGCCAACCGACAACTCTCTACGCCTGCCTGGACCCTAAGCAGAGCGCTACCCTGAAACCGTTGCAGGAGCCTTGGCTACCGGAAGATGTCGCCAAGGGGAATCGGGTATTGACCGAACTGCCAGTCAATACGATCCCCTTGAACAAAATAGAAGGCCTACCATCCATTGATTGGTTGGTGTTGGATGCATCTCATGACAACAGCGCTATCCTCGAGCACGGAGCTGAAGCGCTAGAAAACACCCTGCTTATTCAGGTCAAAGTCGCTTTCCAGCCAACCCATGAAGGGCAGGCGAAACTTGGTGAGTTAGAAAACTGGGCGAATAATCATGGTTTTCGTTTGCATAATATTTATGAGATCCAGTGCCGGAGTCAAGTTTTAAATTCCATCTCGGTAAGCAGCGATAAGCACAATGATATTTTTATGGCCGATTTTATCTTTTTGCCTGATTATGTGATTCTTGAAAAGATGGATTATAAAGAAAAGGCAAAGTTATCTTTTTTGCTGCATACAATATTTAAATTTTATGATCTCTCCTTTTTCTTGATTGATTCAGTCGATAAGTATTTGGGTGGAAAATATTTTCGTTATTTTTTAAATAGCACTCCTGAACTATCTGAGGGGTTTGAGAATAAGCTTTCTTTTCTTAAGGCGGAGATATCTGAAAGTCAGGCTGAAAAATTAAACGCGCTGATTACTTCTTTCGTAAATTGCGACGAGCGAATTATTAACGAGTGGACTAAGGCTAGTGAACTCGTTCTTTATGAAGAAGAAAGGAATAATGCTGCTTTTTTTGTTCTTTCACACTCACTATGCAGTAGTGTAGATGTAGATAGCGACTATGAGCTAGGCTATAGGCTAAGGAAGTTTGGTTGGGAAAAAAAAGAAAGGCTATATAATCACTGGTTTGATTATGCTGTAAATAATTATGAGCATGAGTGCTGCAATGCTTCTGTAATCGTTATATCTAATGGTTTTAAAGAAAAGCTGTTTCATAACTTAAAGGAGATAAGAAGGCAGGGTGGAGATTTAGTGCAGATTATATTTGTTAACAATGGAAGAGATGATGGCGACTTTGAGTCAATTAATGATTATGTTGATACATGGGTGAGGTTGAAAAGTAATTCTGGTGCTTATTTGGCCAGAAATGTGGGTTTTTTGTTCTCACGCGCACCATTAAGTATTTTTATAGACGATGACGGCTATCCCGATGCTGGTTTTATAGATAGCCATTTAATAGCCCATAGTGTTAACAAAGTCATATGTGCCCGGGGTGTGTGCAAAAGTGATACAATTGAACAGCCAAAGCATTACTATCTCGGGAGTGAGATGATCTCATCTCCCCCAACACTGGAAGGTAATGTGTCAGTCAATAGCTCGGCGTTTGCTAAAGTCGGTGGATGGGGAGACTATATTTTATTTGGGCATGGCGGTTTTGACTTGTCTGTTAGATTTATGAATATGGGGTATGATGCGGGCAGCCAAATATATATACCTGATGCGGTATTGTTTCACGACTATGTGAGAAGCAAGGATCATGCGAAAGTGAAAACCTCTTTGCAAAAGGGATCTTGGCTAATCCTCGATAAGATGCATGGTGGTATCTCGGCTAAGATTAGAAACGGCTTTTTTAGTGGTGAAAGTGCTTCTGAAAAAATTAACTCTGTTGCAGAGAAGGAGTTGGAGCTTCCAGAGCACTCCTTTAGTGCTGAGTGTGAGAAATATTTACTTAGGTGTTATGAAAACGCTAGCGTTATTTTGGAATATGGTACAGGGGCTTCTACATTACTTGCTTCTCGTATGCTTGGAAAACATATTTATGGTGTGGAGAATGACTTTAATTGGGCAGAGCGAATGAAAGTTATTTTTAATCATCCGTCTTTCTGCTGTAGCTCTTCCCCTCATATATACCATGTTGATATTGGTAAGACGGGAGCATGGGCAAAGCCATTAGATAAAAAATTATGGGAGAGCTTTCCTGATTATCCAATGAGGATCTGGGATGAACCATGGTTTGAGGATCCTGATGTGGTGTTAATTGATGGCCGATTAAGGACTGCCTGTTTTCTGACAATCTTGCTTAAAGCGAGAAAAAAGACAACGGTTTTGTTTGATGATTATCGTGACAGGACCTATTATCATGTTGTTGAGAAGCTGCTAAAGCCTGTCGATTTTATCGATAGAATGGCGGTGTTCGAAATCTTCCCCGATAATGTAGAAATCAAGAAATCTGACTGGAGTTGGATAATACCTGAGTTTTATAAAGTAACTTTATCAGGTAGAGACGGGCGTTGAGGATTTAGAAAAAGTGTACAGTGATGGTTATCACCTGACACATGCCCCCGTTGTAATGACCCCCTGGTTTCTGCACACCCCGCATTAGCATCGAAGGGTGTGCAGAAACCGGGAGGCATTACAATGCGGGCGTTTTGTTTTGTAGGTGGCCAGATGCTCGATTGAGCTGTACCGGCTTTCACGGATCCCTGTGGTCTGAGTCGGATTGTTCTCTTGCCTGATCGTCTGCGGAGCCCTTCTTAAGTCACGATCTCCTGCATCGGTAGCTTAGATGAGGGCTCAAGTTTTCCTCCTACATGCCGATATGCTTATGAATATAACAAAAAGCTGGCACAACAACGTAGAGGGGATATCAGCACATGACCCATTTCGAGACCCTTCCCGCCGCCCTGGAAGTGGATGTCATTGATGGCCTGGAGCAGGCATTGAAGCGCTTGCAGGAACGCGATGCGGCGCTACTGGAAGCCCAGGCCAATGAGCGCAGTATCACTGCTCGACTGGGGTGCCATCTACAGGCAGTATTTCCCGACTGGGACGTCGATTGCGAGTTCAACTGCTGGCGCGGGCCACTGCAGAGCAGAGGCCATATCGTGGTGTCGACCACCAGTGCCACCACCGAGGCGCCGACCATCTTTCCCGACCTGCTGATTCATCGCCGTGGCAGCGGTGAAACCCTGGCGGTGATCGAAGTGCTGAAGAGCGATGCCCAGAGCGCACGGCACCGAGAAAGGCGAAAACTTCAACACTGTCTGAAAAGGCTCGGTTGTCCGCATGCGGCGATGATCGAGATCGGTGTCGGGGAGCGGCGTGGTCGACACCACTTGGAGATGCTGGCGACGCCGCTGCATGACGAGCAGAGCTTATAACCATCTGCACAGGTAGCGCTTTGCTCGATTATGCCCGCAAACGCCGTTTCTCTACGCTTTTCAGCAAATCGACGGTGTGGCCGGGCTTCTACAATGCAGCTATACCCTGCCATGCCGAGGCTTTTTTACCGTGACGCTCGACGAGTACCATCGGATCATCGAGGAGTTCGATAGCCTGATCCGCGACACCCGTGCGCTGATGCTGCGCTTTGAAGCCTCGGGTATGGATGAATCCCACGAGGCCGAGTACCTCGAGGTGCATGATATCTACGCCAAGGCGGTGGCCGATCAGCGTGCCTACACGCTGTCGATGCTCGATGAGGTCGCCTGAGAGGTGATCGCCTCTTGATCTGCGAATAAACGAGAGCTAAAGCTTTTTCCGCGCCGGCCGATACTCTGAGTAACCACCCCTGCGCGCCGCCCGGCGCGCCCTTGAGGGCTTGCCACGGTGCTGGTGCTCAATACTTCTATCATGTCGATGCTGGCGCGCCAGCATCTCCATAGCAGTCAGTCAGAGATGCAGACGGCGATGCAGCGGCTGTCGTCCGGTCTGCGTATCAACAGTGCCAAGGACGATGCCGCCGGTCAGGCGATTGCCAATCGCATGACCGCGCAGATCCGTGGCCTGGCCCAGGCACAGCGCAATGCCAATGACGGCATCTCGCTGGTGCAGACCGCTGAGGGTGCGCTTAATCAGGTCAACGACAATCTGCAGCGTATCCGCGAGCTCTCGGTTCAGGCGGCCAACGGCACGCTGAATGAGCGCGATCTGGCGTCGATTCAGAGTGAGATTGATGAGCGCCTCGACGAGATCAATCGCCTTACCGGCCAGACCGATTTCAACGGCGTCAAACCGCTGGGGCAGACTCGCTCGCTGTCGATTCAGGTGGGAGCCTACGACGGCCAGACGATCGATATCGCCTTGACAGCACTCAACCTCGACGGGCTGGGCCTTGAGGGCTTCAGCGTCGAGGAAGTGGACGAGGACCGCCTGGCGCGGCTCGATGAGGCACTAAAGCGAGTCGACCGCCAGCGTAGCTATCTGGGGGCGACGCATAATCGCCTCGAAGGGGTGGTCGATAATCTGGCTACCACTCAGATCAACCTGGCGGCCTCACGCTCGCGGATCATGGATGCCGACTACGCGGTCGAGGTGTCGCGGATGATCCGCGCGCAGATCCTGCAGCAGGCCAGCATCGCGGTGCTGGCTCAGGCCAATCAGCTGCCCAATATGATTCTCACACTGCTGCAGCGCTGATATCCCTCTGATTAGGTTGCTTTATTAAAGTTAGGCGAGTGCCTGCCGATAGCACTTTTGCGGGGTATGAAGCCCGCATCGGATCATTACGCAAGGGATATTCACAATGTACAAGTTGATGACTGCCGGTATGGCGGCACTGCTGTTGGGCGCTGGCGCAAGTAGCGTTCAGGCGTTCGAGGATCGCTACAGTGTTGGCGTGCTGGCGGGCACCACCGGGGTAGGGGCCGAGGTGTCATGGCGCTTTCATGAGCGTATGGGGGTGACGGCCCAGTACGCCGGTGGGCTGAGCTGGAGCGGCGACTTCGACACCGATGATGTGGATTACGACGGTGACCTGGATATCTCCGCTGGGGCCATCAAGTTTGACTACTACCCGTTTGCCGGACGCTTCTATCTCACCGCGGGTGCCATGCTGCCGGATATGGAAGCCAACGTTAGCGGGCGTTCCAAGCGCAACGATACGTTCGAATTTGATGGGCAGACTTATGCCGCCAGTGACATTGGCAGCGTACACGGCAAGCTGACCATCGCCGATGGTGTGCAGCCCTATGCCGGCCTGGGTTGGCGCTCGTCGCATCGGCAGGGCTTCGGGGTGTTTTCCGAGCTCGGGGTGATGGCGACCAGTATCGACGTGTCACTTAGTACGTCCGAGAATTACGAGGCACAGAGCGACCAGTTCCGCCGTGACTTGCGCCGCGAGGAGCAGCGTCTGAAGGATGAGGCCGACAAGCTGCCGTTCTATCCGGTGGCGGTGGTGGGTGTCTCCTACACCTTCTGAGGCTGCTTTATCACAGCACGCTGGTATCGCCCGGATTTTGTATCCGGACGTTGGTGTTTAGACGGGCGTTCAAGGCGTCGTCTCGGCACCGAGCCAGGCCTGCTGCCAGGCGCGGATCTCGCCGGCGGGCATCGGCCTGGCGATGCCGTAGCCCTGCACCAGGTGGCAGCCCAGCGCGCCCAGCGCCCGGGCGTGGGCCATGCTCTCTACGCCTTCGGCAAGCACCGGGCGTTTGAACTTGCCGGCCAGGAAGACCACGCTCTCGACGATGGCGTGGTCGTCGTCGTTCTCGAGCATCCGCGAGACGAAGCTGCGGTCGATCTTGATCAGGTCGACCGGCAGGTTGCGCAGGTAGGAGAGCGACGAGTAACCGGTGCCGAAGTCGTCCAGTGCCAGTTCGATGTCCAGCGCGTGGCAGCCTTTCATGACCTGCATGGCAGCGTCGATGTCATCCAGCGCGGCAGATTCCAGTACTTCGATCTTGAGGTCGCCGGGGCCGATCTGCGGATGGCGCTGCATGTGCTGGGCAAGCACGTCGAGAAACTCGCGCCGCACCAGCGACTGGGGGCTGAGATTGACGCTGACCGGCAGCGTCAAGCCGCTGTGTCGCCAGGTATCCGACTGTCGTAGGGCGGTTTCCACCACCCAGTCGTCGATGGCCTGCTCGAGCTCGGTGCCGGCCAGCTGCGGCAGGAACTCGCCGGGGGCCACCAGGCCGCGCTGCGGGTGGCGCCAGCGGATCAGCGCCTCGACGCCGACCAGGCGGTGTTCCGCCAGGTCGACCTGGGGCTGGTAGTAGAGTTCGAACTCGTCGCGCGCGAGGGCCAGTGCCAGCCGCGCCAGCTCCTCGCGTTGGCGGCGGATGCGCAGATCCTGGCCGGGGTCGAACAGCTGGTAGCAGTCGCCGCCGCGCTGCTTGGCCTGGTACATCGCTTGGGTGGCGTGGCGCAGCAGCATGTCGGCGTCGCTGTCGTCCTGGGGGTAGGTCGAGATGCCGATGCTGGCGGTCACGCTGAGTGACTCGCCGTCGATGACCAGCGGCTCGGCCAGGGCGTTGCGCAGGTGGTCGAGGCTTTCCAGGCCGTGATTCGTCTCGGGCAGCACCAGCGCGAATTCGTCGCCGCCCACTCGCGCCAGCTTGCCATGGTCGTTGAGCACGCGCTTGAAGCGCTCGGCGAGGATCATCAGTAGCCGGTCGGCTGCCTGATGACCGTGGCTCTGGTTGATATTGCCGAAGCGGTCGAGGTCGAGCATGCATACCGTCAGCGACTGGTCGAAGCCCTCGGCGTAGTCGAGCAGGTCTTGCAGTTGCTGGGCGAGGTGCTCGCGGTTGGCAAGGCCGGTGAGCTTGTCGAAGTTGGCGGCACGGTAGAGCTCCTCACTGTGGCGCTTGCTGCGGGTGAGGTCGGAAAACACCGCCACGTGGTTGATGACCTGACTCTGGTCGTCGTAGACCGACGAGACCGAGAGCAGGGCGGGGAAGCTCTCACCGTTCTTGCGGCGCCCGGCGAATTCGCCATGCCAGTCCTTGCCGCTGCCCAGGTGATCGATCACGGTGGGGGTGTCGGCGACCCCGGGCAGCGTCGAGCCCAACCGGATAGCATGCATGCCGATCAGCTCGTCGCGACTGTAACCGGTGATCGTGCAGCAGGCTGGATTGACGTCGACCACCCAGTGCTCGGCATCGGTGATCATGATGCCTTCCTGGGTGTTGTCGTAGACGCGTGCGGCGAGCTTGAGGCGCTCCTCGAAGGCCTTGCGCTCGCTGATGTCTGACTGGATGTCGATAAAGCCGGTCAGCTCGCCATTCTCGTTGTACAGTGCATCGCAGCGGATGTGCACCCAGTAGGGGGTGCCGTCGCGGCGATGGTGGATTACCTCCTCTTCGAAGCCCTCGCCTCGCGCCAGTGCCGCCTCGATGCGCGCGTTGGCGGCGCTGTCGGTGGCCGGGCCGCGTAGTAGCTCGCCGGGGCGTTTGCCCAGCGCTTCGTCGCTGGAGTAGCCGCTGAGCCGCTCGAACCCTTCGTTGACCCATTCGATACGGTCGTTGGCATCGCAGATGAACACGCTGTTGCTGGTGCGCTGGGCCACCTGCGACAGCCGCCCGATGCTCTGCTGGCTGGATTGGTGCTCGCGCCTTACCCTCAGAGTGTCGACCAACTGGGCGGTGGTGCTGAGCAGCGGAGTAAGGAACTCTACCAGCGCCGCATCGAAGCCCTCCGGGCGGTTGGCCAGCCCCAGCATGGCGACCATGCGATCATTGATACTGATCGGCACGCCCAGGAAACTCTGCAGCGGCGGATGCCCAGGCGGCAGTCCGCCCTTGCGTGGATCATTGGCGGGGTCGTTGCTGATCACCGTCTTCTGGGTGCGCAGGGCGTGGCCGAACAGGGTGTCGAGATTATGGAATTCGAGTCCGTCTGGGGCGTCCTCGAGCATTGCTCGAGAGGCCTTGTCCCAGGCGATATCGGTGATCGACTGCACCTTGAGGTAGGGGCGTTGCTCGGTATCGTGGAAGATTTCGCCGATAAAGCCGAACTCGCTGCTGGTTAGTGCCAGGATGTCATCGAGCAGCAGCGCAAAGGCCTGATGGCCGTCGCCGCTGGTTATGAAGCGCGACTGGGCCTTGACGATGACGCTGTCGAGCTGGTGCTGATACTGCAGGCGCTCTTCGGCGTGTTTTAGGCGATTGATATTGCGGATGGTGCCGAATACCTGCTTGGTGACGCCTTTGACCACCAGCGGTTCGCCGGTGAGTTGTACCCAGTCGTAGCTATCCTGGTGGGGTGGCCAGGCGCAGCACGGCTTCGAATCGTTGTTGTCGTTCGATGGCATCGTTCAGGCACTGACGTAGTCGCGGTTGGTCATCGGGATGGTAGCGGGAGATAGCGACTTCCGTCAGTGGCGGCTGGTCGTCGCCGATACCGAGTTGACGAAAGGCAGCCTGGCTTCGCACGACATCCCCGGAATCTGCGTTGAGTTCCCAGACGCCGATACCGGCGTGGTCCACGGCGTCAATGAATCGACTATCCAGGCGCTGTTCGAAATATTGCATCACCTGCTTGGCCAGTAGCACCAGCAGTTGGCGTTGAAGCGGGCTGGCTTGGCGCGGCTGGGTGTCGAGCACGCACAGCGAACCGAGGGCATAGCCGTCGCGGGTAATCAGCGGGGCACCCAGGTAGTAGCGCACGAAGGGCGCCTCGGTCACCTGTGGGTTGTCGGCAAAGCGCGGATCGAGGTGGGTATCGGCCACCTCCATCGGCTGGTCGTTGAGGAGGGTGTGCGCGCAGAACGAGATATCCCGTGGCGTTTGCGCGAAGGGCATGCCCTTCGCACTCTTGAACCACTGACAGCTCTCGTCGACCAGCGACAGGGTCGCCATGGGCGCTTCGAGCAGGTCGGCGGCCTGGCGTGTCAGATCGTCGAGGGCGACGTCGTGACGGCGGTCGTTGAGGGTATAGCGCCACAGCCGCTGCAGACGTTGCAACTCATTCCCGGGTACGGGGGGTGTCTGCATGGTTACTGCCTCCGCATCGATTTAGGCGTTGCCCGAGGGCGCTGCCACTCATAGGTGTAACATAATTTAGCTGTCAGAAGGACGTCCAATCGTCGGGCGCTTTAGACATGGTCTTGGCGCGCTGTGGGCGTGGTCTTGCAAGCTGCGCGGGCACTGCGATCTCGCGCTGGGTGGTGCCGGAAGCAAGGTCGATCTCGACCTGCAGTTCCTGGCCGCTGCCCTGGGTGCGGAAGGCCAGGATGGCATTGTTCAGCAACCAGGTCTCGTGCTGCAGCTGATGCGTCGCGCGGCTGCTCTCCTGCAGCTGGTTAGCGCTCTGCTGAACGGCTTGTTCCATCTGGCTGACCGCGTCGCTGATCTGCGTAATGCCGCTGCTCTGCTCGCGGGAGGCGGCGCTGATCTCTTCCATGATGTCATTGACCCGGTTGCTTGCCTCGACCACGCGGCCGATTGCCGACTCGGTGCGGGTGACCACCTCGGCGCCAGCCTCGATCTCGTGGTTGGCGTTGGCGATCAGCTGGTGGATCTCCTTGGCGGCGTCGGCGCTGCGCGAGGCGAGGCTGCGTACTTCGCTTGCTACCACCGCGAAGCCGCGGCCCTGCTCGCCGGCCCGTGCCGCCTCCACCGAGGCATTCAGGGCCAGGATGTTGGTCTGGAAGGCGATCGAGTCGATCAGCGAGACCACGTCGGACATCTGGCGCGAGCGCTCGGTAATGGTCGCCATGCGCTTGACCATCTCGGCGATGCCGCTGCCGGCGTTTTCGACCTCTCCGACGTTGGACAGTGCTAGTTGACTGGCCTGCTGGGCGTTATCGGCGTTCTGACGTACCGTGGAGGTCATCTGCTCCATGCTGGCTGCGGTCTGTTGGATCGAGGCTGCCTGGCTGTCGGTGCGCGCCGAAAGGGCATCGTTACCGTAGCGGATGGCGTCCACCGAGGGCCGCACGTGGGTTATCCCAGTGTTGACGTCGCCGACGATACCACTCAGGCCTTTCTTCATGGTCTCAAGGGCCTCTACCAACTGGCCCATGTCGTCCTTGCCGTGGGGTGGCACCGGCGCAGTGAGGTTGCCGGCTGCCACCTGCAGTGCGAAGCGCCGCGACAGGTAGAGCGTGCGGCTGATCGAGCGGCATACGCCAATGCCCAGCGCCAGCACGGCTACCAGCATCAGCGCGGCAAGCGCCAGCGGCAGGGCGCCGTCGGCACTGATCCCGACGCGCCACTGTTGGGTCATGAAAGCCAACAGCGGCACGCTGGCCAGCACCGCCAGCAGGGTGATGCGGGTGCGCGCGGAGCCCCACTGTATGCCCAGCAGGCGGTGGTGCCAGCCGCGGCGGCGAATCTCGCCACGCGCCAGGCGATAACTCCCTGCGCGGTTGTCCTTGAAGCGCTGATACACCGCGCTTGCCTGTTCGACCTCGGCGCGACCCGGGCAGGTGCGCAGCGAGGCGTAGCCGACGATCTTGCCGGCCTCGCGCACCGGTACCACGTTGGCGCGCACCCAGTAGTGGTCGCCGTTCTTGCGGCGGTTCTTGACCAGGCCGCTCCAGATCTGGCCCTGCTTGATGGTCGTCCAGAAGTTCTCGAAGGCCTCGACTGGCATGTCCGGGTGGCGTACCAGGTTGTGGTCGCTGCCCATCAATTCTTCGAGAGTAAACCCGCTGGCCTCGACGAACGCCGGGTTGGCGTAGGTGATCTTGCCCTGCAGGTTGGTGCGCGAGATCAGCAGATCCGCTTCGGCGAGACGGTACTCCTGCTGGGTAACCGGAGTATTGAGACGCATAGTCTCCCCTCTATGTGGTAACGCTTTATTAAGTTCCGATGTTTACGAGTGCTGCTCGCTGGCATCAGGTAGCCCCGCTTTAACACTCGTTACAGCGCTGGTGACAGGGTTGGAGTTCTCCTCTATCCACGTTATCGGCGCAGCCGTCAGCGACTTTAACTAACCGTGATAAAACAGTCGTTTGTAATAGTGCTGTGGAAAATATTGACCTGTATCAACATTCTGGCGCATCGCCTCGAAGGCTACTTAATCCTTGGAGCAGGCCGCTGCGGCCAGCAAGTCGCTGGATGAGCAGGCCGAGGAAATGGCGGCGCTGGTGGGGGGCTTCACGGTCAGCGAGCCTGATCTGACGCCACGCCTGACGTACGGCGTGGCGAGCTAGTAGTATGCGATGAACACCGTTCAGTGCCAATATGGCACTGTTTGGAAACGATAAAGTACATCTCGTGACACCTCTGGCGTGCAGGATGGGCTACAACACAGGGTGATAAAAATTATACTTTGGGGTGTACATGGATATTGACGGGGAACGGACGCTGCTAGGCGCCTTGCTATGGGCGGCGGCGGCGCTGTCGGCGCCTATTACGACGATGATGATACTGAGGGGCGGCGGTGTGCCGGCGCTAAGCGTCGGAGCACTGAGTGCGCTGCTTTTCGGTGCGGCCTTGCTGTGCACGCATGTCAACCAGCGACTCGACGATCAGGCGGATGACAGTGCGTCCGATACGGATGAGCATGCGCATTTCGCCGACGATGCCCCGCTGGAGTGCAGCGGCCTACGTGTATTGCGAATTGGCAAGGGTAGCCCGCTCAAGGGGCATCTCAGCGAAAAGTCGGTGATTCTCAAGATCAACGGGGTGTGCCCGGCCACGGCGGATGAAGCCAACCATGCGCTGATCGAGGGGCGCAACGAGATCGAGTGGATGGGCCGCAATCGCAAGCCTCTGGTGGCGTATATTACCATTCAGGAGCATGGGCATGACCTGCTGGCGCAGTTCGAGCAGTTGAATCCGCGTCCCGCGCCGCCTACCGAAGCGCCGGCTTGATCGCTCTGGGAAAATGTTCACCAGCAAAACGGCAAGCGCCAGGCGCTTGCCGTTCATCTACTGATACGCACTACCCATCGCGGGTCATACGGGATCAGTCGCTCTCGTACTCCTCGGCATCCTCGAGGGCGTCACGAGTGGCGTTCACACGCACGACGTAGTCGTCATCTTCCTGGCTCAGCTCAACGCTTTCCCATTCGATGGCAACGTTCTTGTCGCCAATGCCGAGGAATCCGCCGACGCTGACGATCAGGGCCTGGATCTGGCCGTCTTCGTCGAGCAGCAGGTTGTCGATGCTGCCGATCTCCTCATCGTCTTCGGCGGTGCTTCTCACATCCTTGTCGGTCAACTCGCTGGCGTGCAGGGTGTTGTCTGGCTGCTCGGTCAGGAAGATGGCATCGACACCGGCATGATCCGGTTCATCGACATGGTCATCGGCCAGGGCACTGCCCGCGGCAAACATCAGGGCGGGGGCCAGGGCGGCGCTCAGCAAAAAAGGCTTCATCGGTTTCATCACTTGCTCCTTGTGCATCGCATAATGAAGGTCAGCCGCTCTCGTCCAAGAGCGGCCTGCCATCATGGGAAGCAGCGAGGCAAGATTCGATAACCCAGGTTAGCCAGCATCCGCAATTCGAATGCCAACCGCGGGTCGAGCGCTCTAGAAACGCGCTACCCGCCTTACTCGATCGGCACGGGCATCAGCCACCGCGCGGCGAAGGCCTCGCCGGTCACCGGCTTGCCGAAATAGTAGCCCTGGGCCTGCCGGCAGCCCAGGGCGAGCAGCGCCTCGGCCTGCTCGACGCTCTCGACGCCCTCGGCCACGGTATCCATCTGCAGGCTGCGCGCCATGGCGATGATGGTGGTGACGATGGCGTGGTCGTTCTCGTTGTGCAGCATGTCGGCGACGAACGACATGTCGATCTTGATCTTGTCGGCGGCGAAGCGCTTGAGGTAGGCGAGCGACGAGTAGCCGGTGCCGAAGTCGTCGATGGAGAGCCCGAAGCCCAGCGTTTTGAGGGCCTCGGTCATGGCGATGGCCTGGTCGGGATCGCTCATGAAGCCGCTTTCGGTGAGTTCCAGGCCGAGCTGGCCGGCGGCGATGCCGTGTTCGCCACAGCTGCGCTGCAGGGTGGTGATCAACTGGTCGTCATCGAACTGCCGCGAGGCGACGTTGATCGCCAACTGGCCGGGCACCACCAGGCCAGCGGCCTGCCAGGCGGCGAGCTGGCGACAGGTAGCGTCGATCACCCAGTTGCCGAGGGGCACGATCATGCCGCGCTCTTCGGCCAGCGGGATGAAGTCGGCGGGGCTGACGACCCCCAGCTCGGGGTCGTGCCAGCGGCACAGCACCTCGGCGCCCACCAGGCGCAGCGTGGTCAGGTCGATCTGCGGCTGGAAATGCAGGCTCAGCGAGCCGTCGGCCAGCGCCGCACTGAGGCGCTTGGCCATATCCAGCCGCGAGGCGAGCGCCGCCCCCATGTGCGGCTCGAAGAAGCGGAAAGGGACGTCCTGCTGCTTGGCCTGATACATGGCGATGTCGGCGTGCTTGAGCAGCTCGCGGGCGCTGCCGGCATCGTCTGGGTAGAAGGCGATGCCGATGCTGACATCGAGCTCGAAGGCCTGCTCGTCGAGCTGCAGCGGGGCTGCCAGCGAGCCGAGCAGGCGCTCGGCGGTATCGGTGATGGTGTAGACATCGCTGGGGTCGACCAGCACCACGAACTCGTCGCCGCCTAGCCGCGCCAGGTATTCGTTGCCCACCAGTACGCCGGAGAAGCTGTTGGCCACGGCGGCCAGCACCTTGTCGCCGATATCGTGGCCGAGGGTGTCGTTGATGTCCTTAAAGCGATTGAGGTCGAGCAGCATCAGCCCCACCCGCGTGCCGTCGGCGCGTGCCAGGGCGCTATCGAGGCGTTGCATGAAGGCGGTGCGATTGGGCAGTCCGGTGCCCGGGTCGCGGTAGGCGAGGCGACGAATGCGCGCCTCGTCCTCCTGACGCTCCAACTCGGCAGCGACCCCGGCGGCAAAGATCTGCAGCACGCTGGTGACCAGCTCGGTGTCATGCAGCGGCTGGGCGAACATCACCCCGATCAGCCCGAACGGTTCGCCGTTGGCATCGTCGAGCCGACGCCCGGCGTAGGCGCGCACCCAACTAAGCACGTCACGGCCCTCCACCGGCAAGCGCTTGCCGGCATCGTCGTGGACGATGCATTCGGTCTCGAGCAGTACGTCCTCGCAGAGCGCGCCGGGCAGCGTATAGCTGAAGTTGGGCTGGCGCTGGCCGTCGATGACGATGGTCAGGGTGTTGGCTTTGGTGCGGTCGGCGTCGTCGATGCGCGCGATAAACGCCAGCTCGGCCTCCAGCGCCTCGGCCATATGGTGAGTGAGCTGGTCGAGAAACTCTTCGCCGCTGCGCGCGCTGACCGCCGAGGCGATCTTTAGTACCGCGCGCTGGATGCGCTGCTGGGCGAGACGCTGGCGCAGGGTGTCGATGCCGAAGGCCAGGTTGTCGGCCAGCTCGCACAGCAGCTGGCGCTCCTCGTCGCGGATTGGGTCGGTGGTCGACTGGTAGAGCCCGAGGAGGCCGAAGACCTGCCCCCCGCGTTTGAGCGGCAGGCAGATCATGCTCTGAAAGCCGTGCGCAAGGGCCATCTCTCGCCAGCTGATGAAGCTCGGATCCTTGGCCAGGTCGGCGATGATCACCGGCTCGCCGCTGCGCACCGTCCTGCCCGCCGGGCCGCGGCCGTTGTGGCGCTGCGCCGACCAGCTCAACGAGATCTGATCGAGGTAGCCTTCGACGATCCCCGCCGACGCCTGGGGCTCGATGCACTTGTCATCGTCATGCCTGGCGAAGCCGACCCAGGCCATGCGGTAGCCGCCCACGTCGACCGCCAGCTGGCAGATCGCCTCCAGCAGCTGCTGCTCCTGCTCGGCCTGGATCAGCGCCTCGTTGCAGCGGCTGAGCAGCTTGAGGGCGCGGTTGGTGCTCAGCAGTCGCTCGCGGTGGAAGTGCTCGCTCTCGCAGCGGGCGAGCTCTGCACCGGCCCGCGCGGCGGTGATGCGCAGCACCTCCTCTGCATGGCGCGACATATCGATGGGCTGGGTATGCAGGGCGGCGACCAGGCCCAGCGGGCGTCCGTCAGGGGCATACATCGGCACGCCGAGATAGGCCTCGGCGTCGAGATCGGCGAGCATCGGATCGTCGGGAAACAGCGAGCAGACGTGGCGGGGATAGTGGCAGGGGGCATGCCCGTTGACCTGCTCGCAGGGCGTGCCGGCCAGCGGATAGCGGATATTGTCGACTAATCGGCCGTGGGCCCATAGTGCCAGGCTGGTGGCTTGGCTGGCATCGGTGTCGACCCGGGCGACCATCACGTAATCGACGCCCAGGATACCTCCCAGCGCAGCTACCAGCTGCTCGAAGAAGGTCTCGTCGGTGGCCATCGACAGGCTGTCGGCCAGGCGCCGGAAGACGTCGTGAGAGGTCACCAGGTCATTCAATCGTGAGATCCTCCCGACGGTAGATGGGCGTGATGCCTTGCAGGGAATATCGGCAATTCAGGTATTTGCTTGAGCGACCTGGTATGTCCCGAGTCAGTATCAGTATAGCGATGTCATGCTATCGGCTGAATGTGCCACTGCCAACGTCGCATGGCGGCGTGATGCGGCGCGGTTGTTGCTGGTACGTATGCCAGTAGTTGCCGGACTGTGTCGAGCGCGACAATACTGTTCACGTCGTGATACTACCGGCTCGAGGTAGGAGGAGAAATGGGTCAGCCGGTCGAAAGTGTCACCAGGCGCGCTACTGTCGAATTGGTGCGGATGGGGAGACTTGAACTCCCACGCCCGAAGGCACCAGAACCTAAATCTGGCGTGTCTACCAATTCCACCACATCCGCATTTGCTGCAGCAGCGACTATCCAAGCCGCACATATTCTACGTATGGACGTAACCAAGTCAACGCGTTATTGCGGCAGGCGCAGATGGTCCGCCACCTGCGCCGGCGTGGGATGAGTCAGGTAGGGCACCTGGCCGAGACAGGGCGCATCCAACAGCTGGGCGAGGGTGGCCAGGTTGGCGCTGGTCTCCTGCATGCGCGGCTCGAGCAGGTTGGCGACCCAGCCGGCGACGCGAACGCCGTCGCGGCGTATCGCTTCCAGGCTCAGGCGGGCGTGATTGATCGCCCCGAGTCGCACACCCACCACCAGGATTGCCGGCAGGTTCAGCAGTTGGGCGAGGCCGGCGAGGTCCTCGTCGGCGTTGAGCGGTACCCGCCAGCCGCCGGCGCCCTCCACCAGGGTCAGGTCGCGACCCTCGGCCAGCCGCGGGGCGAGCCGTTGTGCAAGACCAGCAAGAGTGAGTGAGACTGCGTCGCGCTGGGCGGCGAGGTGCGGGGCAATGGCCGGAGCGAAGGCGTAGGGATTGACCTCGTGGTAGCCAAGCGGCGGGTGGCAGCCCGCCTGCAGGTCGAGGGCATCGCGGTTACGCAGACCATCGGCTGTCACGTCGCAACCCGAGGCGACGGGTTTGAGCCCCTGAGTAGTGAGGCCGTGGCGGCGGGCAAGGGCCAGCAGGCCGCTGGCGATCAGGGTCTTGCCGGCGTCGGTATCGGTGCCGGTGATGAAGTAGGCGCTCATGGACAAGTCTCACTCGGGGGCGCTGGCCGGGGCCCGCGCTGCAGGATCAGGGTCAGGCGCTGGTAGGTGACCGGCAGGCCTGCGGTCTCGCGGAAACGTTCGTAGCGCTGGCGGGCGCACTGCAGGTCGCGACGGGTCAGCGGCGCCTGCCCCGGTGGGGCTGGGCGCTGCGCACCGACACCCTTGATCGACGCCATGACCGCGCCGAAGTCCGGATAGTGAAAGCGCTCGGTGACCTGCTCGACGACGACCCCGAGGCCGGCACTCCGGCAGACAGCAACGACCCGCGCCGGCGCCGCGAAGTCGAGGACCGCCCCCGGCCGCGGCCAGGCCTCGGCCACTTCGGCCAGGGTGCCGGGGGCCAGGGTGTTGATCAGTGCGGTGCCGCCGGGGGCTAGCGCCCGGTGGAGTTCACGGAACGTTTGATCCAGATTCGGGCACCACTGCAGCGCCAGGTTGGAGAACACCAGGTCGAGGCTGGCATTGGCCAGCGGCAGGCGAGCGGCATCGCCGCACAGCCAGTGGCAGCGTTGGCCGCGCTGGAGATGACGTCGTTGGTGATCAAGATAGCGGCACTGGGCCTCGGCAAGCATGCCCGGGGCCAGGTCGAGGCCGAGGGCGATGGTCCGGTAGTGCGTAGCGAGGCGCAGGGTCCAGTGTCCGGGGCCGCAGCCCAGATCTAGGATGGACGTGGCGCGACGCGGGAGGTGCTGCCAGAGTGCCTCGCCCATCTGCTGCTGGGCGCCGGCCAGGGCCAGGTAGCGGGGCGCGGCGCGGCTGAAGCTTTGCGCCACGTTGCGCTGCCAGCTGGGGGCAGCAACGGGGGCTGGCATGTTCACTGGCGCTCCATGGTGCTGGTGTGACTGACGCCGTCAGCCAGCCGCTGCAGCGCACAGGCCAGCGCGGCAGGCTGCGAGAGCATCGGGCAGTGGCCGCTGTCGGACAGTGCCTCGGCGCCAGGCGGCAGGCTGTCCGGCGCGAGCAGCGGATCGTGGGCGCCGTATAGCCAGGCCACCGGGCAGGGTGGCGCTGACGCCAGGTGCTGGGCATCGAGTTCGCCAAGCTGGGCCAGGCCGGCGCTCAGGGTCGGCAGCGCCGCCGGCGGTGTGTCGCCGAGCAGGGTGGTGAGCTGCCGGTAGATCACCCGCGGTGACGGTTCGCCGCCGGCCTGCCAGCGCAGGAAGTGGCGCCAGCGGGTCTCGGGTGCGCGGGCGAAGGCGCGGCGGAAGTCGTTGAGCGTCGCATCGCTCACCGCCGCCGGGTGGCAGAAGCGCGGCCCCATGCCGAGCATGATCAGGCCGCGCGGCGCGCTCAGCCTTTGGCTGAGCGCGGCAGCCAGCAGCCCGCCCAGCGACCAGCCGACCCACACGGCATCGGCGGGCAGCGACTCTGCCATGGCGTCAGCCAGAGCGCCGAGGTGCTGGGGAGCGCTCAGCGCCGGGCAAGCACCGTAGCCAGGCCAATCAGGGCTGGCGACCTGGCAGTCGGCCCGCCAGTACGGTGCCAGGGGCTGCCAGATGCGCGCATCCACCCCCCAGCCGTGCAACAGGATCAAGCGTGGCATGGCGCGCTAAGCTCCTGTTCCTGGCAGGCTACCAGCGCCGTGACCAGCTGCTCGATCATCCCCGGGGTATGTGCGGCAGAGAGTGTGATGCGCAGGCGTGCCGCACCGGCTGCCACGGTAGGTGGGCGAATCGCACCGACCTGGCAGCCACGCGCGGCGAGGCTGGCCTGCCACCTCATGGCTCGGTCCGACTCGCCCAGCAGCAGCGGCTGGATCGGCGTGTGGCTGTCGAGCAGCGGCAGCGCCGCGGCGTCAGCCAGCTGCCGGAAGTGGCGAATATTGGCCTGCAGCCGGGCTCGCCGCTGGGGCTCTGCGGCGAGGATGTCCAGCGCGGCAAGGCTTGCGGCGGCGACTCCCGGGGGGAGCGCCGTGGTGTAGATATAGGGCCGTGCGAACTGGATCAGCGCCTCGATCAGCCGCGGCTCACCGGCGACGAAGGCGCCGAAGCTGCCTAGCGCCTTGCCCAGGGTGCCGACCAGGATCGGCACCTGATCAGAGCCGAAGGCGCGACCCACGCAGCCGTCGCCGTTTTCGCCCAGCACGCCGATGCCGTGGGCGTCGTCGATCATCAGTGCCGCCGAGTGGCGGTGGGCCAGCGTCGCCAGTGCGTCGATATCGGCGATGTCGCCGTCCATGCTGAATACGCCGTCACTGACGACCAGCGCTTCGCTTGCGGCGGGGCGCCGCGCCAGCATGGCTGCCAGGTCGTCGAGGTCGCGGTGGTGGAAGCGCCGCGAGCGAGCGCCGGACAGCGCCGCTCCGTCGAGCAGCGAGGCGTGGTTGAGGCGGTCGTGAAAGAGCCGTGTCCGGGCGCTGCACAGCGTCTGGATGACCGCCAGGTTGGCCATGTAGCCGGTGGAGAACAGCAGCGCCCGCGGCCGGCCGACCAGCGCGGCCAGGCGCTGCTCCAGCGCCTCGTGGACCTCGCGGTGGCCGCTGACCAGATGCGAGGCGCCGCTGCCGGCGCCCAGGCGGCGGGCCGCCACGGCCTGGGCCTCGGCCAGGCGCGGATCTCGGGCCAGTCCCAGGTAGTCGTTGCCGGCAAAGTCCAGCAGTCCGGCCGCGTGGCCGGCGCGCTGTCGCCACAGGCCGCGCTGATGCTGCTCTGCCAGGCGCTGTTCTAGCCGCTGCCACAGCCCCATCGCTAGGCGGGCTCGGCGGCGCGTGCCGCGCTGGCATCGTAGTAGAGCGGGCGTTCCGGGTGCAGGCCGAGCTTGTCGAACAGCGCCCGGTCGCGGGCCACGGCGGGATTCTCGGTGGTCAGCAGGGTGTCGCCGTGGAAGATCGAATTGGCCCCGGCCAGGAAAGCCAGCGCCTGGGTCGACTCGCTCATCTGCTCGCGACCGGCGGAGAGCCGCACATGGCTCTTGGGCATCAGGATGCGCGCCACGGCGATGGCGCGGATGAATTCTATCGGGTCCAGGTCGTCGACGTTTTCGAGTGGCGTGCCGGGCACCTTGACCAGCATGTTGATCGGTACCGACTCGGGGTGCGGGTCGAGCCGCGCCAGCTGCTGCAGCAGCCCGGCGCGATCGGAAGGTGCCTCGCCCATGCCGAGGATGCCGCCGGAGCAGATCTTCATCCCCGCCTGGCGCACGCTACCCAGGGTCTCGAGGCGCTCGGCGTAGCCGCGGGTGGTGATGATCTCGCCGTAGTACTCCGGCGAAGTGTCGAGGTTGTGGTTGTAGTAGTCGAGCCCCGCCGCGGCCAGCCGGTCGGCCTGCTCGCCGTCGAGCATGCCCAGTGTCATGCAGGTCTCCAGGCCCAGCGCCTTGACCCGCTTGACCATCTCCAGCACCACGTCGAGGTCGCGCTCGCGGGGGCTACGCCAGGCCGCGCCCATGCAGAAGCGGCTGGCGCCGGCGGCCTTGGCGGCGGCCGCCTGCTCCACCACCCGCTCGACCTCCATCAGTTTTTCCTTGCCCAGGCCAGTATTGTAGTGGCCCGACTGCGGGCAGTACTTGCAGTCTTCCGGGCAGGCACCGGTCTTGATCGAGAGCAGGGTGGCGACCTGCACGGCGTTGGCGTCGAAGTAGGCACGGTGTACCTGCTGGGCGCGAAACAGCAGGTCGTTGAAGGGTAGCGCGAACAGCGCCTGGATCTCGTCGAGGCGCCAGTCGTGGCGCGGAGCGGTATCGCTGGCTAGGGTCATGGTAGGGTCCGCTGGGACTGATGGCTCAGTCAATATGGAGTCAGTGATGAGTTAACAGGGGTGTGTGCCTGATGATAGGGACTATGTCGACACTGTCAACTCGTTGGTTGGTTAGGGTTGACCAGATGCTGCGCGGCGCGCTGCCCGGGCGTTGTCACTTCTGCCGGGGGCCCGCGGCGCCGGATGCGCCCTGGTGCGAGGCGTGCCTGGTGGCGCTGCCGTGGAACCTGCCGGCCTGCCCGCGCTGCGCTGAACCGCTACCGCCGCTGTCGCCGTCCGGCCTGGCCTGCGGTGCCTGCCTTAGCCAGCCGCCGAGTTTCGTGCGTGCGCGGGTGGCACTGTGCTACCGCGAGGAGGTGGCGCTGTTGGTCCAGGGCTTCAAGTTTTCGGCGTCGCCGCGGGCGGGGGCGGTGCTGCTGGCGCTTCTCGAGCACCAGCTGCGCAGCGCGGAGCAGCTACCCGAGGCGCTGGTGGCGGTGCCGCTGCACCCGCGGCGTGCCAGAGAACGCGGCTTCGATCAGGTCGCCTGGCTGGCCGAGCGCCTGGCTCGGCGGCTGGGGCTGCCGTTGGTCAAGGCGCAGCGGCTGCGGCATACGCCGAGCCAGGTGGGCCTGAGCCGCAAGGCACGGCGCCACAACCTCAAGGGGGCCTTCAGCGTCGAGCAGACGCTGCCGGCGCATGTCGCCATCCTCGATGACATCGTCACCACCGGGGCGACCTGCGAGGCCTTGGCCCGGGCCTGCCAGGCCCGCGGCGCGACGCTGATCGAGATATGGGCAGTGGCACGCACGCCGCGACAGTGAGGGGATTGGGTGACTGCCATAACTTCACAGCGAGGGACGCCGGGCCACCGATAAGCCTGGCGCCGCTCGGGACTGATCCGTCGGCAGGTCTACGAGGGGGCGCTGTAAACCATCCCTGGGCGCTACCGATGCCCTACTGCGCTCTCGCGTCCTGCTTCGCTTGCAGGGCCGGTGCTGGCCATCCATGGCCAGCCCGTTCGGAGCAATGCTCCTCACCCATGGCATCGAAACCCCCTCTTCGACCTGCCCCCGGCGTCCCTCGCTGGCAGTGGCGATCGGCTCCAAGGTCAATGAATGCCACCTCGGCAGGCACGGCCAGCGACTGCTAAGATGCCAGGCTTTCCCCCTCAGGAGCCGAGCATGCCGGACACCCCTCACCCCTTCGAACGGCTCAGCCCGGCGCGCATCGTGGCGGCGGTGGAGTCGCTGGGCCTGTGGTTGCCCGGCGAACCCTTCGCGCTCAACAGCTACGAAAACCGGGTATTTCTGTTGAGCGACGACGAGCGCCGCCGCTGGGTGGCCAAGTTCTACCGCCCGGGGCGCTGGAGCGATGCCCAGATCCAGGAGGAGCACGACTTCCTGCTCGAACTGGCCGAGGCCGGCGTGCCGGTGGCCGCACCCTGGTCCAATGCCGCCGGGGAGACGCTGCATCACTGGGAGGGTTTTCGCCTGACGCTGTTTCCCCAGGTACCGGGGCAGGCCCCGGAGCTCGAGAATCCCGAGCACCTGTTTGCACTGGGTGAGCTGATCGGCAAGGTGCACGCCGTAGGCGCGCGGCGCGCTTTCACAGCCCGCCTGAGTCTCAACCTGACCGAGATGGTCGAGGAGGGGCGCGCCACCGTGTTGAGCGGCCCCTGGCTGACGCGCCGCCAGCGCGACGCCTATGCACGCATCAGCGCTGAGCTGGCCAAGCTGCTGCGCGATCACACCTGGCCGGCGCAGTCGGCCATTCGTCTACACGGTGACTGCCACCTCGGTAATATGCTGGGGCGCGACGCTGACTTCAGCCTGGTCGACTTCGACGATGCGCTGATGGGGCCGCGGGTACAGGATCTATGGATGCTGCTCACCGCCCAGACGCCGGAAGAGCTGCAGTGGCAGCTCTCGGAGATCGTCGAAGGCTATGAGCAGGAGGCGGACTTTCCGCGAGGCGAGCTTGCGCTGATCGAGCCGCTGCGCACGCTGCGGCTGCTGCGCCACAGCGCCTGGCTCACTGCGCGCTGGGAAGATCCGGCGTTTCCGCGGGCCTTCCCCTGGGCTGCCGAGGAGGGCTACTGGGACCAGCATATCCGTAGCCTGGAGCAGCAGCGCCAGGCGCTGGAACAGCACCCGCGCTGGTTGGCCGATTACTGAGCGTCGGGGTCGGGGCGCTCGCCGGGCACCGGGTTGGCAACGCCTTCGCCGTTGGCCTGGCGGCGACGCTCGTTGATCTGCGCCGAGGGATTCTCCTGGGCCTCCAGGGCGAGCTCGCCGCGCAGGCGCAGTTGGAAGGCCTCGCCGGGAACGAGTTCGGCGCGCTGGCAGTCGCTGCCACTGCCCTCGACGCAGGCGGGTACGCCGATATTGCCGTCGAGATCCTCGGCGGTGGCCGAGAGGTCGCCGCTGAAGATCTCGCTGTCGTCAGCGCTGGCCTCGATGCAGGTCAGGGTGCTGGCGCTGAGACGGATTCGCTCGCCGTCTAGTCTCGCATCGGCGGTGATCAGGCAGTGGTTGGGCAGGTCGTACTCGCCGCTGGCAGCCGCAGTGGGCTTGAGCAGGACGTCGGACTGGCTGGTGTTATTGACATCGAGGGACGTGGTATCGATGACTTCCACGGCCACGCTGGCGCCGGCGGGTAGCGATAGCGTGCCGGCCTGGGTGGCTAGCGGCAGGCTCATGGCGACGGCGAACAGGGCCAGCGTGGCGCGCGTTGACTTGATCATTCCCGGTAAACTCGCTTGAACTCATGGCAGGGTGGCAGAAGTCTACCACAGCCAGGTTCGGCTGCAGCCGGGCGGGGCGTGACATGATGTCACTGCATCTCGGCAAGTCCGGCCAGCGCACCCCATTTATCCCGTTGAAGGACATCGGGAATAGGCTGGAGAGGGGGTTTGCGCCATGGATGGCGCAAGGTAGCGCCCAAGGATGGGTTTACAGCGCCCCCTCGTAGGCCTATCCCCGGGTCCTTTAGGGCCTTGTACTGTTTATCTGCTATAACCCTGCGCCGCCGCGGCTCGACGGGTCTGGTCCCAGGGCTTAGAATTGGTCGCTATGCATCATGGTGTTGTACAGGACACAATTGATGTATATATTTTGTACATCACAGCGGTGCAACACACCCTCGACGACCCAGGGTGATACCAGCATATAGGCCCCCTCATGACCGAAGAGCTCGCCAATCACTATCGCCACATCATCTCCGGGCTGGGCGAAGACCCTCAGCGCGAAGGCCTGCGCGATACCCCCAAGCGGGCCGCCAAGGCCATGCAGTTCCTGACTCGCGGCTACCATCAGTCGCTCGAAGAGTTGATCAACGGTGCGGTGTTCGAATCGGAAACCGACGAGATGGTGCTGGTCAAGGATATCGAGCTCTACTCGATGTGCGAGCACCACCTGCTGCCGTTCATCGGCAAGTGCCACATCGCCTACCTGCCCAACGGCCGGGTGTTGGGGCTATCCAAGTTTGCCCGCATCGTCGACATGTATGCACGGCGCATGCAGATACAGGAGAACCTCACCCGCCAGATTGCCGAAGCGGTGCTGCAGGTGACCGAGGCCCGCGGGGTGGCGGTGGTCATCGAAGCCAAGCACATGTGCATGATGATGCGCGGGGTCGAGAAGCAGAACTCGAGCATGACCAGTTCGGTGATGCTGGGCGCCTTCCGTGAGAATCAGCCGACGCGTCAGGAGTTTCTTACCCTGGTCAACGGACGCTGAAACGCCCAGCCGCTATCCTGCGCTGCATCAATCCGAGTTTCGCTACTGGCCCGAGGAGGACCGCCCATGGCACTGCACGCGCTCGACGACCAGCATCTTGATCACGACTTGGCGAGTATTCGCATCAAGAACCTGCGACTGCGTACCCATATCGGCATCAAGGAAGACGAGATCAAGAACCGTCAGGATGTGGTGATCAATGCCACCATTCGCTATCGGGCCGATCGCGCGGTGCAGTTCAATCATATCGACCAGGCGCTCAATTACCGCACCATTACCAAGCACGTCATCGCCCACGTCGAAGAGAATCGCTTTTTGCTGCTGGAACGCATGACCCGCGAAGTACTCGACATCATCATGTCCTACCAGCAGGTGCTGACTGCCCAGGTCGAGATCGACAAGCCCCATGCGCTGCGCTTCGCCGACTCGGTATCGATCACGTTGTCGGACACCCGCGAGATCCGCCGCAGCCAGTAAACCCGTCTGCGTGTCGCCGCGGGGTTGGTTTCCGGGAGTCAGTCGGCTTAGCATGGAGCCTTCACCGCTGCCCGGAGACGCTGGCTTGTCAGACGCCGAGACCCCCGCCGAGTCCCACCCGCCCCGCAAACGCTATGCCGGCTTTGCGGTGGCGGCGATCATTACCGCCTTCGTGGCCCTATTCTTCGAAGGGCGCCTGCCGCCGCTGAACATCGCCGCCGCGGTGCTGGCGCTGATAGGGCTGCGCCAGATTCGGCGCGATCCGCTACGCTATAAAGGACGTGCGTTCTGCTGGCTGGCGGTGGCGCTGGCCATCATCGTCGCGACCTTGGCGGCGCTGGTCGAGCCGTCTCTCGCAACGTGATGCCCCATGCTTCAAGCCACCCCTGCGTGCCCCGTTTCGCATCATCCCGTGCGCCGCATACGCGGCGCAATGATGGAAAGGAGAACATCATGTCATCTCTGCAAGACAGTCCGTTATATCGCCCCTTTGCCTATATCGATGGCAGCTGGGTCGCCGCCGATAGCGGCGAACAGATCGACGTCATCAACCCGGCCAGCGGCGAGGCCATCGGTCGCGTGCCGCGCCTGGGGCGCGCCGAAACCGAGCGGGCAATCACGGCCGCCGAGGCCGCCTTTCCCGCCTGGCGGGCGCTGACTGCGCTCGAGCGCGCCGATATTCTGATGAAGTGGCACGACCTGATGCACGAGCATCAGCAGGAGCTGGCCACCATCATGACCCTCGAGCAGGGCAAGCCGCTCAAGGAGGCCGCCGGCGAGATTGCCTACGCGGCCAGCTTCCTGCGCTGGTTTGCCGAGGAGGCGCGGCGCATCTACGGCGAGACGATCCCTGCCGCCAGCGCCAACCAGCGGGTGGTGGTCACCAAGCAGCCGGTGGGTGTGGTCGGCGCCATCACGCCGTGGAACTTCCCGGCGGCGATGATCACCCGCAAGGCCGGTGCGGCGCTCGCCGCCGGCTGTCCGATCGTGGTCAAGCCGGCCAGCCAGACACCGTTCTCGGCAACCGCGCTGGCGCTGCTGGCTGAGCGCGCCGGGGTGCCGCGCGGGGTATTCAACGTGGTGCCCGGCCGCGCCTCGGAGATCGCCGCGGCGCTCACCGAGTCGTCGGTGGTACGCAAGATCACCTTTACCGGCTCCACTGAAGTCGGCCGTACGCTGATGGCCCAGGCAGCCCAGCACATCCAGAAGATCTCGCTGGAGCTGGGTGGCAATGCGCCGTTCATCGTGTTCGAGGATGCCGACCTCGATGCCGCCGTCGACGGCGCCATGGCCGCCAAGTTCCGCAACGCCGGCCAGACCTGCGTGTGCACCAACCGTTTCCTGGTCCAGTCGAGCGTGGTCAACGCCTTCTGCGAGAAGCTGGCGGTGGCCATGAACAGCGAGCTGCACGTCGGCGACGGGACTCAGGAGGGCATCAATATCGGCCCGCTGATCGACCGCGACGGCGTCGACAAGGTCAGCGATCACGTCCACGATGCGGTCGATAAGGGCGCCGAGCTGCTGCTGGGTGGCAACCCCCACCCGCTGGGCGGCAACTTCTTCACCCCGACCCTGATCAGTGCCGCCAACGACAGCATGAAAGTCGCCCACGAAGAGACCTTCGGGCCGCTGGCCGCGGTGTTCCCCTTCGATGACGAAGAGGACGCCATCACCATGGCCAACGACACCGAGTACGGCCTGGCGGCCTACTTCTATTCCCGCGACCTGGGCCGCGTATGGCGCGTCGCCGAGGCGCTCGAGTACGGCATGGTGGGCATCAACACCGGCCTGATCTCCAACCCGGCAACGCCGTTTGGCGGTGTCAAGGCCTCCGGCCTGGGCCGCGAAGGCGGCCGCCAGGGGCTGGAGGAGTTCGTCGAAACCAAGTACCTGTGTATCGATCTCGGCTGACCGGGCTCCGCCCGGAGCTGGAAGCCATAGTTCATAAGCTTTAAGAACAGAAAACCCCATTGGCCTAGGCCAATGGGGTTTTCTAATTAAGCACTGTTCGAGAAAACCGCTGGGCGATGGTCAGGCTAGGCGAAAGTCGGCGAAAGAGCGGAGTTTGCTGTTGCAAATGAGCATCTTGATGCCGACTTTCAACGACGCATGACCGAGATCCAGCGTTTTCATCTCCTCAGTGCTTGAAGTGGCGCATACCGGTAAACACCATGGCAATCCCCGCTTCGTTGGCGGCATCGATCACCTCCTGGTCGCGCATCGAGCCGCCGGGCTGGATCACCGCGGTAATGCCGGCGGCGGCGGCGGCGTCGATGCCGTCGCGGAACGGGAAGAAGGCGTCGCTGGCCATCACAGAACCGGGTACCGAGAGGCCCTCGTCGGCGGCCTTGATACCGGCGATGCGCGCCGAGTAGACGCGGCTCATCTGCCCGGCGCCGACGCCGACGGTCTGGCCGTGCTTGGCGTAGACGATGGCGTTGGACTTGACGTACTTGGCGACCTTCCAGGCGAACGCCAGGTCGCGCAGTTCCTGCTCGCTGGGCACCCGCTCGCTGACCACGCTGAGTTCGTCGCGGCCGACCATGCCCAGGTCGCGGTCCTGGACCAGCAGGCCGCCGGTGACGCGCTTTAGGTCGTGGGCATGCTCGCGCTCACCGGGCCAGTGGTCGGCCACGTCGAGCAGGCGCACATTGGCCTTTTCGGCGACGATGGCGCGGGCCTCTTCGCTGACCCCGGGGGCGATGATCACCTCGACGAACTGGCGGTCGATGATGGCGCGGGCGGTGTCGGCGTCGAGCGCCACGTTGAAGGCGATGATGCCGCCAAAGGCGCTGGTGGGGTCGGTGGCGAAGGCCTTGTCGTAGGCCTCCAGTGGCGTTGCACCCACCGCCACGCCGCAGGGGTTGGCGTGCTTGACGATCACGCAGGCGGTGTCGGTGAAGGCCTTGACGCACTCGAAGGCGGCGTCGGTGTCGGCGACGTTGTTGAACGACAGCGCCTTGCCCTGCAGCTGGGTAGCGGTGGCGACGCTCGCCTCGCTGGCGTCGGTCTCGACGTAGAAGGCCGCGTTCTGGTGCGGGTTCTCGCCGTAGCGCATGCTCTGCTTCTTGTGGAACTGCAGGTTATAGGTGCGCGGGAAGCCATCCTCGCCGCCGGGTACCCGGCGGCCCAGGTAGTCGGCGATGGCGGCGTCGTAGCCGGCGGTATGCTCGAAGGCACGCACCGCCAGGTCGAAGCGGGTCTCTTCGCTCACCGCGCCGCGGTGGGCGGCCAGCTCGCCGAGCACTCGGGCATAGTCCTCGGCGTTGACCACGATGGTGGTGTGGGCGTGGTTCTTGGCGCAGGCGCGGACCATGGTCGGGCCGCCGATATCGATATTCTCGATGGCATCCGTCAGCGTGCAGTCGGGCTTGGCGACGGTGCTGGCGAAGGGGTAGAGGTTGACCACCACCATGTCGATGGGATCGATGCCGTGCTCGGCCATCACCGCGTCGTCCTGGCCGCGGCGGCCCAGGATGCCGCCATGAATCTTGGGATGCAGGGTCTTTACCCGGCCGTCCATGATCTCGGGGAAGCCGGTGTGGGCCGAGACTTCGGTGACCGCGATACCGCTCTCCTGCAGCAGGCGGTAGGTGCCGCCGGTGGAGAGCAGCTCGACGCCGTGTTCGCTCAGCCCACGGGCGAAGTCGACGATACCGGTCTTGTCGGAGACGCTGAGCAGGGCGCGGCGAACGGCAAGCGAGGAGGCGGAGTGGGGCATGGGAGTACTCTCAACTTAGTGAATCGTTAAACAGCGAGGGAGCCGCGTGGGGCTCCCTCAGGATCTCAGATCAGGTCGTACTGCTTGAGCTTCTTGCGCAGCGTGCCGCGGTTGAGGCCCAGCATGTCGGCGGCGCGGGTCTGGTTGCCGTCGACGTGGTCCATCACCGCAGTGAGCAGCGGCGCCTCGACCTCGGCCAGCACCATGGCGTAGAGGTCGGTGACCGATTCGCCGTCGAGGTGGGCGAAGTAGCGTCGCATGGCGACGTCTACCGCCTCGCGCAGCGGCCGGTCGGTGGGCGTGGCGGCAAGCGCGCGCTCGTTATCGCTGGGCAGCGCCGCGGCGAGGTCGAGGGATTCCTGGGCCGCGGCCATCAGTGAGCCTGGCTGTGTGGGTTGCCTGCTGGTCATGCTGCGCTGATTCCATTCGACGTCATCGACCGCGCGGCGGCGGGATGACGAAACAGTTGGTCCACGAAGTCTCGCTGTGCCTGGGGGCTCTCCAGGGCATTGAAATGCGCACGCTGACGCTTGACGGTGGAGGCGTCCGGCGCATGCCGGGCCAGGTACCAGCCGAGGTGCTTGCGCGCAATGCGCACGCCCATGTGCTCGCCGTAGAAATCGTGCAGGCTGACGAGGTGGTCAAGCATCACCGCGCGGCGTTCCACGGCGCTAGGTGCAGCGAGCCGCTGGCCGTGGCGCAGGTAGTGGTCGATCTCGGCGAACAGCCAGGGATTGCCCTGGGCGCCGCGACCCACCATCACCGCATCCGCACCAGTATAGTCGATGATTCGGGCGGCTTTCTCGGGCGAGTCGATATCGCCGTTGGCGAACACCGGGATCGACACCGCGGCCTTGATGGCGGCGATGGTGTCGTACTCGGCGTGGCCGTTATAGCGCTGCTCGCGGGTGCGGCCGTGTACCGCCAGCGCCTGGATGCCAGCGTCCTCGGCAAGCCGCGCGACGCGCTCGCCGTTGCGGCTCTCGGCACACCAGCCGGTGCGGATCTTGAGCGTCACCGGCACCTCCACTGCGGCGACCACGGCGTCGAGGATCTCGGCCACCAGCCGCTCATCGCGCAGCAGCGCCGAGCCGGCGGCCTTGTTGCATACCTTCTTGGCCGGGCAGCCCATGTTGATATCGATGATCTCGGCGCCCTGGGCGGCATTGAGGCGTGCCGCCTCGGCCAGCATGGCGGCATCGCCGCCGGCGATCTGCACCGCGCGAGGGCCGGGTTCGCCGCGATGGTCCATGCGCAGCTGCGACTTGCGGGTGTGCCACAGGCTGGGGTCGGAGGTGACCATCTCGCCGACCACCAGCCCGGCGCCCAGCCGCCGGCATAGCTGCCGGAAGGGGCGGTCGGTAACCCCGGCCATGGGGGCCAGGATAACGCGGTTGGGCAGGCGGTGGCGGCCGATGGACGGCAGCGCCGAGGCGTCAATGGGCATCGGGGCTCGTTCGATCATGGTCAATCGTCATCAAGGGGGGCATATCATACCCACCCCCCGCCCGCGGGTGAAGATGGACATTCAGCCAGGCCGGCGGCGCAGCGATCAAGCGGGCCGCTGGCCGCTGAGCCTCACCCAGCCGTCGCGGATCGCCGGTTCATCCATTACCAGGCCCTGGGCAAGGTAGGCATCGAGCACCTCGTCGGCCTGCTGGGCGAGGATCCCGGACAGCGCCAGGCGCCCGCCCGGCGCGACGTGGCCGGCGATCATCGCCGCCAGTTCGACCAGCGGCCCGGCGAGGATATTGGCCACCACCACATCGAAGTGTCGCGCGTCGTCGAGCTGCTCGGGGTAGTGCAGGGCGAAACGCGCTTCGTCGACGGCGTTGCGTGCGGCGTTGTCGCGGCTGGCGGTCAGCGCCTGGGGGTCAATATCGGTGCCCACGGCGTGCGCGGCGCCGAGCTTGAGCGCGGCAATGGCCAGGATGCCCGAGCCGCAGCCGACGTCGAGCACCTCGCGAGCGTCGAGCCCGCCGTCCATCGCCAGCTCATCCAGCCACGCCAGGCAGAGTGCCGTGGTGGGGTGTGTGCCGGTGCCAAAGGCCAGCCCCGGGTCGAGCAGCAGGTTGACGGCATCGGGATCCGGTGCGGCGTGCCAGCTGGGCACGATCCACAGCCGCTGGCCCATCTGCAGCGGGGTGAAGCCGTCCATCCACTCGCGCTCCCAGTCGCGGTCGGCGAGCAGCTCGACCTCGATCTCCGGGCACGGCTCGTCGGGCAGCTCGATTGCCCACGCCTCGCGGACCCGCTCGAGCATGGCGTCGACCCCTTCGAGGTCGTCATACAGGCCGGTAAGCACCGTCTCGTTCCACAGCGGGGTGGTGCCGCGGTCGGGCTCGAACACCGGGTCGTCGTGGGCATCCTCCAGGGTGATGGCGCTGGCACCCTCATCGAGCAGCAGCTCCTCGAGCCGTTCGGCGTGCTCGGGGGCGGTATGGGCCTTGAGTTGCAGCCAGGGCATGGGTATGCCTCCTGAATGAGCGGTAAGCGGTGCCAGCTACACGCAAACGGGGCGGCCAGTGGCCGCCCCGTCCAGCACGCCAGCGGTTACTGGGCGAGCTTCTTCTCGAGATAGTGGATATTGACCCCACCCTGCTGGAAGTGGCTGTCGCGCACCAGATCCTTGTGCAGGTCGATATTGGTCTTGATGCCTTCCACCAGCAGTTCGTCGAGGGCGATGCGCATACGCGTCAGGGCGATCTCACGGCTGGCGCCCCAGGTGATCAGCTTGCCGATCAGCGAGTCGTAGTGGGGCGGTACGGTATACCCGGTGTAGAGGTGCGAGTCCATGCGTACGCCGAGCCCGCCGGGGGCGTGGTAGAGCGTGACCTTGCCCGGCGAGGGCATGAAGGTGCGCGAATCCTCGGCGTTGATGCGGCATTCGAAGGCGTGGCCGTTGAGCTGCACGTCGTCCTGGGTGATCGACAGCGGCATGCCGGCGGCGATGCGCAGCTGCTCCTTGACGATGTCGACGCCGGTGACCATCTCGGTGACCGGATGCTCGACCTGGACGCGGGTGTTCATCTCGATGAAGAAGAACTGGCCGTTCTCGTAGAGGAACTCGAAGGTGCCAGCGCCGCGGTAGTTGATCGTCAGGCAGGCGTCGGTGCACGCCTTGAGTACGCGCGCGCGGGCCTCCTGATCGAGATGCGGCGCGGGGGCCTCCTCGAGGACCTTCTGGTGGCGGCGCTGCAGCGAGCAGTCGCGATCATAGAGATGCACGGCGTTGCCCTGGCCGTCGGCCAGCACCTGCACCTCGACATGGCGCGGTTGCTCGAGAAACTTCTCCATGTAGACGGTGCCGTCGCCGAATGCCGCGTTGGCCTCGTTCTGGGTCACGCTGATCGACGACAGCAGGTGCGCTTCGCTGTGCACCACGCGCATGCCGCGACCGCCGCCGCCGGCGGCGGCCTTGATGATCACCGGATAGCCGATGCGCCGGGCGATGGCCAGCGTCTGCTGGGGATCGTCGGGTACCGGCCCGTCGGAGCCGGGTACGGTGGGCACGCCGGCTTTCTTCATCGCCTCGATGGCGCTGACCTTGTCACCCATCAAGCGAATGGTCTCGGCGCGCGGCCCGATGAACACGAATCCGGAGCGCTCGACCTGTTCGGCGAAATTGGCGTTTTCGGATAGGAAGCCGTAGCCGGGGTGGATGGCGCTGGCGTCGGTGACCTCGGCGGCGCTGATCAGCGCCGGGATGTTGAGATAGGACTGCGCCGAGGAGGCCGGGCCGATGCACACCGCTTCATCGGCCAGGCGCACGTGCATCAGCTCGCGGTCGGCCTTGGAGTGGACCGCGACGGTCTTGATGCCCAGCTCCTTGCAGGCGCGCAGTATGCGCAGGGCGATCTCGCCGCGGTTGGCGATGAGTACCTTGTCCAACATGATAGTTGCGCCCCTTGGAGGTTAGCTGATGATGAGCATCGGCTGGTCGAACTCGACCGGTTCACCGTCCTCGACCAGAATGGCTTCAATGACGCCGTCCTGGTCGGCTTCGATCTGGTTCATCATCTTCATGGCCTCGACGATGCAGATGGCATCGCCTTTCTTGACGCTCTGGCCGACTTCGACGAACGGCTTGGCGCCCGGCGCCGAGGCGCGGTAGAAGGTGCCGACCATCGGCGAGGCCACCGCGTGGCCGCTATGCTGCGCCGGGGCGCTGCTCTCTTCGGCGCTGGCGGCGGGTGCCGGCTGAGGGGCGGCAGGCGGTGCGTAGCCGGTCGGCGGCATGGCGTACTGCGGCATGCTGTGCTGGTAAGCGGCGCCATTGGGGTGGCGGCTGATACGGACCGACTCTTCGCCTTCCTGAATTTCAATCTCGCTGATGTTGGACTCTTCCAGCAGCTCGATCAGCTTCTTGACCTTGCGAATATCCATGAATCTGTCTCGATCAGGGGTGGTGTACGTGGCCGGTCGGCGACGCTGTCAACCTTCGCCGACTCTGTCTAGATAACGACACGATGATGAAAAATATCGTGATATTGGCCGTTGAAAACAGTGTTCGAGGAGTGTGCCGAAAAAACTCAGGCTTGTCCAGCGCGCCACGGCGATGGCCGCCGAAGCCCGCTGTTGAACAGATGTTAGACGATGATCACGTCGTGGCGGCGTGCTGCTGCTCGAGCCAGCCGATCAGCTGCTCGAGGTGCTGGGCGAAGTCGCGGCGCCCCACCTCGCCGAGGATGCGCGCCTCGCGGATCTCGTGCTCGCCGTCGAAGAATAGCAGGCTGGGCGGCCCGAACAGGCCGAAGTGGTCGAGCAGCTCGCGGCTCGCATCGGTGGTCTCGGTGACATCGATCTGGATGCGCTGGAAGTTGGCCAGCTGGCCCGCCACGCTGGGGTAGACGTTGCGCTCCATCTGCTTGCAGGAGATGCACCAGTCGGCGGTGACGTCGACGAAGACCGGCCGGCCATCGCGGCTGGCATCGGCCAGCGCCAGTTGGAGATCCTCCAGCCGGGTCACGCTGACCGGCGTCGGCAGTTCGGCGCCGCCGCGTTCGGCCAGTACGCCCGGCGGCACGGCCAGCGGGCGCAGCGGGTCCTGGGCGCCACGCGCGGCGCCGATCACCAGCGCGATGCCCCAGATCAGCAGCATCAGCCCGGCGGCCTGGCGCAATTGCGGCCAGCCACGCGGGGCACCGAGGCGCAGCGCGCCGAGGGTCAGGGCGGTGCCGATGGCCAGCGCCGACCACAGCAGTAGTGCCACCGCGGGGGGGAGCAGGCGCTCGATCAGCCAGATCGCCACCCCCAGCAGCAGTATGCCGAAGGCGATCTTGACGCCGTTCATCCAGGCGCCGGTGCGCGGCATCAGGGTGGTGCCGAAGGTTCCCACCAGCAGCAGGGGAATGCCCATGCCCAGCGCCAGCGCCAGCAGCGCGGCCCCGCCCAGCAGGGCGTCGCCGGTGGTCGAGATGAACACCAGCGCACCGGCCAGCGGCGCCGATACGCAGGGCGATACCACCAGCACCGAGAGCGCGCCGGCGAGTGCCAGGCCGGGCGGTCCGCTGCGCTGGGCGTGCGCCTGCCAGGCGTCGATGCGCCCGGCCAGGGCGGGCGACAGGCGCAGATTGAAGGCCCCGAGCATGGCCAGTGCAAAGATCACGAACAGCGCACTGAAGCCGATCAGCACCGGCGCCGACTGCAGCCGTGCCTGGAGGTTGAGTCCGGCCCCGAACAGGCCCATCAGCACGCCGACCGCGGCGTAGGTAGCGGCCATGCCGGCCACATAGCTGGCCGAGAGCACGAAGGCGCGCCCGCGGCTGGGGTTCTGGCCAACGATGATCGATGACAGGATCGGTACCATCGGCAGCACGCAAGGGGTGAAGGTCAGGCCCAGCCCGGCGAGAAAGAACAGCCCCACCATCAGCAGTGGACTGGCCTCGGCCAGCAACGCATTGAAGCGGCCGTCGGCACTCTGCAGGCTGGGGGCGGCAGTCGTCGTGGTGGAAGGCTCGCTGCCGTCGGCCAGGGCATTGGCAAACACGCCTGGCGGTGAACCGGGCATCGCCTCGAGCGTGATACGTTCCGGCGGATAGCAGAGGCCGGCATCGGCGCAGCCCTGAAAGGTCAGGGCGAACGCCAGTGACTCGGGGCTGCCGTTCTCCAAGGGGATCTCCAGCACCACCGGCTGGTAGAAGACGTAGACGTCACCGAAGAACTCGTCGCTGTGCGCTTCCCCAGGAGGTATCAGCGGCTCACCCAGGGTCACGTCGTCATCGAGGCTCTCTATCTCGAAGCGGTGGCGATAAAGGTAGTAGTCGTCGGCGCTCTGCATGCCGACATAGAGGGTATCGTCATCCAGCCAGGCGCTGGCCTCGAAGGCTTCGTGAACGGGCAGGAAGTCGCGCCCCGAAGAGCCACCGGAGGAGAACCACTGCGCCTGGGCGAGGGCCGGCAGCAGCAGGAGCCAGGCGAGGGTGAGGCGGAGAGCGAGAGCGGCGACACGCGATGTCACAGGGTTTAATCCTTAACGCTGGGGCTGGCGGGGTCAATACGCCGCCAATCGAGACGCTGGCGCTACTGACAAGGCCCGATGGCGTTCGATGCGGCAACCACATGCTAGGATAACTCAATCGGGCGCTTGCGTTCATACGCTGCGGCCATTTGTCCCCTCTCATCAAGGAAGCACTGCCATGCCACTGCTGGGAAGACGCAAAGCCACCACCGATGCCCGCCATCGTGAGTTGGAGCGGCCCGACTATGGGTGGATCTGGAAGCCACTGCTGGCGTTGCTACTGCTTTATCTTCTGGTGACGCTGGCGTTGGGTATCTGGTGGAGTCGTGAGCCACCGCAGTTCGACGTCGAACTTGCCACCGCTGAGCAGCGTCAGGCCCTGGATGGCGACCAATCGGGTTTGCCGGGGGCGCGTGGCACGGTGATCACCGCCACCCTCAAGCAGGTCGTGGACACTCTGACAGATAAGCCCGGTGGCTATCTGCGCAACGATATCGCGCCGCCTGGGGTGTGGCTCGACAATATGCCCAACTGGGAGCTCGGGGTGCTGCGGCAGTCGCGTGATATGTCAGCGAGCGTGCTGAGGATGGCTGGTGGCGATGATGCCAATCTCGAGGAAGCTGAACGGCGTCTTCAGGTGGGCAGTCGCGACTGGCTCTATCCTGCGGCCGAGCAGCGTTTTGGTCAGGCCTCCGAGGTGCTGGCGGCCTACTTGAGTGAGCTGGGCGGTGAGGGCGCCGAGGGGCTCGCGCCGCAGGGCGAGCCATTGGCCGCTTGGCTGCTGCAGGTCGAGGCGCGTCTCGCCGACCTGACTCGGCGGTTGTCGGCCAGCATTGGCGAGCGTGACGCCAGTCGGCAACTGGGGATCGATGCCGACGAACGGCCGGAGACCACGCCCTGGTACCGCGTTGACGATATCTTCTTCGAAGCACGCGGCAGTGGCTGGGCACTGCTGCACTTCCTGCGTGGCGTGGAGCGCGACTACGCCGATCTTCTCCAGGCCGCCGAGGCGCGTGACGAGTGGCACCAACTGATCGCCGAACTGGAAATGACCCAGCGGAGGATCTGGAGCCCGGTGATTCTTAACGGCTCGGGGTTCGGGCTGTTCGCCAACCACTCGCTGGTGATGGCCAACTACACTGTGCGTGCCCGCGACCTGGCGGGGTCTTTGGCATCACGGCTTGCCGAGGTCGAGGTGGCCGAGGTGCATGCCGCCGAGGAGCAGCAGGCCGTCGAGCCGTTGGTAGATGAGGTGGTGGAAGACGACCGGGCCGCCAGTGAGGAGGCGACCTCTGATGAGATCGGCGATGAGTCTGATGACGACGAGGAGGTCGACGAGGCTCAGGAGGCGGGGCCAGAGGCTGACGAAGGTGAGTCGACACAGTAGCGCGCAGTGGATTAAATGCCAGCGGGCCGCCCATGGGTGGCCCGCTGGCGTTGCAAGGCTGTGCGTGTATCAGGCCTTAGTATAGGCCGCGGCAGCTTTCTCGATCGCCGCACGGGCGGCATCGGCGCCTTCCCAGGACTCGACCTTGACCCACTTGCCTTTCTCGAGATCCTTGTAGTTCTCGAAGAAGTGGGCAATCTGTTGACGCAGCAGTTCGGGTAGATCAGTGACTTCCTGTACGTCGTCGTAGAGGGCGGACAGTTTCTGGTGCGGCACGCATACCAGCTTGGCGTCTTCGCCGGCCTCGTCGGTCATGTTGAGTACACCCACCGGCCGTGCGCGGATCACGCTGCCTGGCTGGACCGGGTAGGGGGTGACCACCAGCGCGTCGAGGGCGTCGCCGTCGTCGGCCAGGGTGTCGGGAATGAAGCCGTAGTTGGCCGGGTAGAACATCGGCGTGGCCATGAAGCGGTCGACCAGCAGCGCATCCATGTCCTTGTCGATTTCGTACTTGATGGGTGCGTGGTTGGCGGGTATCTCGATCGCCACGTAGATGTCGTTGGGGAGATCCTTGCCGGCGGGAATCTTGTCGAAACTCATGCTGCAGTCCTTTATCAACGTAGGGGAAATGCGGAGTGCTGGCGCAGGCCAGGACACTGGCATTTATTGCAATGCGGCGAATTATACGAAGAGCCTTCGACGATTACCAATGCTGGGCTTTCTCCTTTGGTTGACAAGTGCTTGTCGCATAAGCGGTGTATGATGGAGAGCGCTGGCGCCAGTGCGGCGTTCAGACGACCAATGAGGTGTCATGGGAGGAGCAGTGGGTTCTGAATTGTCGCTGAGCATCGGCCAGGCTTTCGTCGCCCCTGATCGCCGCCATCACCGTAGTTCCATGTCGGTACGCGTGCCCGCCGAGCGCACCCTGCTCGAGGCCAAGGGGGCTAGCGCGCTGATCAGCGACTCCAGTTCGCGCAATGCCATTGCCAAGCAGGCCGGCGACCTCAGCGTGCGCGGCTTTCTTGCCGACTACTACTCGACTCCCGACCACTGGGACGTCAAGACCTCGGCGACCCGAGTACTGCGCGCGCTCAACGGTTGGTGCTACAGCCAGAGTGGGCATGTTCAGAACGGCAGCTACATGGCCTCGCTGTCGGCGATGGTCTATCGCGGTCGCGACGGGCATCTCTTCCACATGGGCGATACCTTGGTGTTTCGCCTGCGCGGCGCCGAGTTCGAGCAGCTCTCGCGTGACCATGTCACCGACCTTGGCGGCTATCGCTACCCGTCACGGGCGCTGGGGCTGGATGGCAATATCGACATTGACTACGTCTCGGTGCCGCTCAAGCAGGGTGATATCTTTCTTTTTACCACCCAAGCGGTGCGTGGCACGCTGATGCCCTCGGACTATGTGCAGTTGATCCGTGCCGATGCCAGCGACCTCAACGCCGCCTGCGAGCGCCTGGCCGAGGCCGCCACCAGTCGTGCACAGTCGCGCGGCTATGGCGGCGAGCCATTCTGTTTCCAACTGGTGCGTATCGACCACTTGCCCGAAGCCGAGCGCGACCATCCTGGGCGTCTCTACGGTGACCTGCCAGTGCCCCCCGAGCTCAGCCCCGGGGAGCGCCTCGACGGCCTCGAGGTGCGGGAGGTGTTGTCGCGCACCGCTCAGTCGCGGGTCTACCGTGTGCGCGACACCTACACCGAGCGTGAGATGGTGATGAAGGCGCCGAGCCCCGAGCTCTCCAGCCTCAACTCCTATCTGGAGCACTTCCTGCTTCAGCAGTGGGTAGTGGAGCGCGTCAACTCGCCGTTCGTGGCGCGGGTCATGGAGTCATCGCGGCCGCGCCGCTACCTCTATTACCTGATGGCCTACATCGACGGCGAACGGCTCTCTGACTGGTCACGGCGCCACCCCCAGGCCAGCCTGGCTCAGCGTCTGGATATCGCCCGCCAACTGGGCAAGGCGGTACAGGCATTGCACCGGCGGGATCTGCTGCATCAGCAGATCCATCCCGACAACATCCTCATCGATCGCCACGGTCAGGTGGTGCTGGCGGACTTCAGCGCCTGCCGGCTGCGCGAGGGCGATGGCCACAAGCACTCCCGCGAGCTGGCTCGGCAGCTCGGCCTGACCGAGCACAGTGCGCCGGAATATGCCCTCGACACCGACGTGGGGCGGCGTAGCGATCAGTATGCGCTGGCCTCGACGGTCTACTGGCTGCTCACCGGCGTGCTGCCCTATGCGCTTCCCCCGCATGAGCTGCGCAGCCATACCGATCTCGAGCAGCTGGCCTATCGCAGCGCACGCACTCACAATCCGGAAATCAGCCCGGCGCTGGATGAAGCGCTGCGCCGCGCACTCGACCCGCAGCGGGCGCTGCGCTTCCGGCGGCTGTCGGAGTTCCTCTATGCGCTGCGCGACCCTGCCGGAGAGCGCCGTGAGCGCACCAGCCACCGGCTGCTCAAGGAGCCGGTCAACTTCTGGCAGGGCGTGGCGGGTATCCTGCTGCTGCTGCTGGTGCTGTCATGGCTGCTGCGCTGAGGGTGGTTGCCAACCCCATCGCGACTGAAGTCGCTCCTACATTTGCCTTGGCACAATGCCCATGTGGGAGCGGTTTCAACCGCGATGCAGCGCGCAGCGCTGCCGAATATGCCGTGTTACAGCGTAAACGTCGCCAGCTTGCGCTCGACCTTTGCCAGTTTGAGATGGGCGACCTTGGGCAGGCCGTTTTCGAACGGCGGGAAGTCTTCGCCCTGGATCAGCGGCGACAGGTACTGACGGCACGCCTCAGTGATGCCGAAGCCATCCTCGCGAATGAAATCACGTGGCATGAACTTCTCGCGATTGGCGACCTCGGCCAGCGGCGCGGCCTCGATGCGCCACTCGTAGGGGTGATCGGAGACACGCTTGATCGCCGGCATCATGGCATTCTTGCCTTCCAAGGCCAGCTCGACGGCCTTCTTGCCTACCGCATAGGCCTGATCGACGTCGGTCTTCGACGCCAGATGGCGCGCGGCGCGCTGCAGATAGTCGGCGACCGCCCAGTGGTATTTGTAGCCCAGGTCCTGCTTGACCATGCCGGCCAGGGTCGGCGCCACGCCGCCCAGCTGGCGGTGACCGAAGGCGTCGGTATTGCCGGAGTCGGCGAGGAAGGTGCCGTCTTCGTAGCGCGCACCCTCGGATACCACGATCACGCAGTAACCATACTTCTTGACCGCTTCATCCACGCGCTTCATCACCGCGGCGCGATTGAAGTGAATCTCGGGAAAGATCACCAGGTGCGGCGGTTCGCCTTCGCCCTTGCCAGCAAGCGCGCCCGCAGCGGCGATCCAGCCGGCGTGACGACCCATCACCTCGAGCACGAAGACCTTGGTCGAGGTTGCGCACATCGAGGCGATATCCAGCGAGGCCTCTTGGGTAGAGGTGGCGATATACTTGGCCACGCTGCCGAATCCCGGCGAGTTATCGGTGATCGGCAGGTCGTTGTCTACGGTCTTGGGTACGTGGATGGCGGTCAGCGGGTAGCCGAGTTTCTCGGAGAGCTGCGAGACCTTGAGGCAGGTGTCGGCGCTGTCGCCGCCACCGTTATAGAAGAAGTAGCGGATGTCGTGGGCCTTGAAGACCTCGATCAGCCGCTCGTACTGGGTGCGGTGGGTCTCGATGTCCTTGAGCTTGTAGCGACACGAGCCGAAGGCGCCGCCCGGGGTGTGGCGCAGTGCGGCGATGGCGTCGTCCGACTCCTGGGATACATCGATGAGGTCTTCGGTCAGGGCGCCGATGATGCCGTTGTGGCCTGCGTATACCTTGCCGATCCGGTCGGACTCGCGGCGGCAAGCTTCGATCACCCCGCAGGCACTGGCGTTGATGACGGCGGTGACGCCACCGGATTGGGCATAGAAGGCGTTGTGCTGGGCCATGGAGTTGCGTCGCTCCTGATCTGTCGAGTCGTCGAAGGGTGTAGGAAGTGGTCGAACATCTTAGTCGAAAGTGACGGGAGCTGCATCCTGTTACTTTATGTTAACAAACGGTCGTGGCGTTGGGGTGGGGCTGTGGTGGCGGCTCGGGCAGCGTGCTAGTCTCGCAGCGACTGTGGCAGGAGGCACGCGATGCACGTTCATGTTGTTGGAATCTGTGGCACTTTCATGGGCAGCCTGGCGCTGCTGGCCCGCGAACTCGGCCATCGCGTCAGCGGCTCGGATGCCAATGTCTATCCGCCGATGAGCACCCAGCTGGCCGAGGCCGGCATCGCCCTCAGCGAGGGTTTCGCCGCGGCAAACCTCACGCCGCGCCCGGACCTGGTGGTGGTGGGCAATGCGCTGTCGCGGGGCAACCCCGAGGTCGAGGCGGTGCTCGATGAGGGGCTGCCCTATGTCTCCGGGCCCCAGTGGCTGGCCGAGCAGGTGCTGCCCGGGCGCCCGGTCATCGCCATTGCCGGCACCCACGGCAAGACTACCACCGCGAGCCTCACCGCCTGGCTGCTCGACGCCGCCGGCCTTCAGCCGGGCTTCTTGATCGGCGGGGTGCCGCGCAATTTCGGCGTCTCCGCGCGACTCGGAGGTGAGGGGGCGCCGTTCGTGGTCGAGGCCGATGAGTACGATACCGCCTTCTTCGACAAGCGCTCCAAGTTCGTTCACTACCGTCCGCTGGTTGCGGTGCTGGGTAACCTGGAGTTCGATCACGCCGATATCTTTCCCGACCTGGCCGCCATCGAGCGCCAGTTCCACCACCTGGTGCGCACCGTGCCGGGCCGTGGCCAGCTGCTGGTCGGCGACGACCAGCCGGCGCTCGAGCGGGTCCTGGAGCAGGGCTGCTGGACGCCGGTGGCGCGCCTGGGGCGTGAGCAGGCGAGCGACTGGCGGATCGAGCTGGAACGCGACGACGCGTCGCGCTTTCGGGTCATCCAGCGCCACAACGACGGTGGGGAAGAGGATGCAGTGGTCGACTGGGCGCTCAACGGCGAGTACAACGCCCGCAATGCGCTGGCCGCGCTGGCCGCGGCGCATGCCTTTGGCGTCGACCTGGCGCGTGGCTGCGCGGCGCTGGCGCGCTTCGAGAACCCGCGTCGGCGTCAGGAGGTCCGCGGCGAGATCGCGCATATCCAGGTCATCGACGATTTCGCTCACCACCCCACGGCGATTGCCGCCACCCTCGGCGGGCTGCGCGCCGCGACCCCCAAGGGGCGGCTGCTGGCGGTGATCGAGCCGCGCTCCAACACCATGCGCCTGGGCACGCTGCGCAGCCGGCTGGCGGCGAGCGTCAACGATGCCGACGCGGTGTGGTGGTACCAGCCGCCGGGGCTCGACTGGTCGCTGGACGAGGTGCTCGCCGAGTGTCGGCCACCGACCCAGCTCGCCGATGATCTCGATGCCCTGGTGGCGGCGGTAGTCGCCGAGGCGCGACCGCTGGATCGTATCGTGGTGATGTCCAACGGCGGTTTCGGCGGTATCCACGACAAGCTGCTGGCGGCACTGGAGGTGGCGCATGGCGAATGACTTCAAGCCCCCGGTCACGGTGGCGCTGACCGGTGCCTCCGGCGCCCAGTACGGCCTGCGTCTGATCGAGTGCCTGGTGGCCGCCGACCACGAGGTGTGGGTAATGATCTCCAAGGCCGCGCACCTGGTGATCGACACCGAGACCGAGATCTCGCTCCCGGCGCGTCCCGAGCGGCTGGTCGAAGCGCTTGGCGAGATGAGCGGCGCACGCACGGGGCAGATCCGCTGCTTCGCCCGCGAGGACTGGATGGCGCCGGTGGCCTCGGGTTCCGGTGCGCCGGCCTCGATGGTGATCTGCCCCTGTTCTACCGGCACCCTGTCGGCGGTGGCCACCGGGGCCAGCAACAACCTGATCGAGCGCGCCGCCGACGTGGCCCTCAAGGAGCGCCGCCAGCTTATCCTGGTGCCCCGCGAGACGCCGTTCTCGGCGATTCATCTCGAGCACATGCTGAGCCTGACGCGCATGGGGGCGGTGATCCTGCCCGCGGCGCCGGGCTTCTATCACCAGCCATCGAGCATCGACGATCTGATCGACTTCATCGTGGCGAGGATTCTCAACCAGCTGGGCATCGAGCACCGGCTGATGCCGCGCTGGGGCGAGTCGCCGGCTGGTGACAAGTGATCGTCACCTGACGGTCATCGCGCGAGTGGCACTCTATCTATCAAGCGTTGGGCATTTACCTTCACGGAGGTTGGCGTGATCAAGCTGTCGCTGCTGTCGGTGTTCGTGCCGACCTTCTTCATGGTCTCGTTGACCCCGGGCATGTGCATGACCCTGGCGATGATCCTCGGCATGACCCAGGGGGTCAAACGCACCCTGTGGATGATGCTCGGCGAGCTTGCCGGCGTGGCGCTGGTGGCGGTTGCCGCCGGCGCCGGGGTGGCGGCCTTGATGTTGCGCCAGCCGGAGCTGTTTGCGCTGTTCAAGTGGGTCGGTGGCGCCTACCTGGCCTACCTCGGGGTCATGATGTGGCGCTCCCGGGGGCGCATGGCGATTCCCCTGGAGAGCGTCGAGCTGCCGCGCGCCACGCGTACCCAGCTGGCCATGCAGGGCTTCGTCACCGCGGTGGCCAATCCCAAGGGCTGGGCCTTCTTCGTCGCGCTGCTGCCGCCGTTCCTCGACGCCAGCCTGGCGCTGGGGCCACAGCTGGCGGCGCTGGTGGCGGTGATCCTGCTCATCGAGTTCATCTGCCTGCTGCTCTACGCCGGCGGCGGCCGCACGGCGCGCAAGCTGCTCGGCGAGAGCGGAAACGTACGGCTGCTCAACCGCATCGCCGGGTCGATGATGGTGGGGGTCGGCGTCTGGCTCGCGTTAGGCTAGCAACCAGCTCAGGTGGGTGGCAGCCAGGCCAGGCGCATGGCCAGCAGCACCAGCGAGGCCGCGGCCAGGCTGATCCAGGGGGCCGGGGCCAGCGAGCGGTGGGCGAAACGGTGATAGCTGATGCGCACCAGTGCGCAGACCACCAGCCCCAGCAGCGCACCGCCGATCAGGTCGCTGGCCCAGTGCACGCCCAGCGTCAGGCGTGAAAGCGCCATCGGCACTGCCAGCACGATCGCCACCCAGTAGGCCCACACGCGGTGGCGTGACGGCAGTTCCTGGGCGACAAAGGCGGCCGCCAGGCCGAACAGCACCACGGCGGTGGAGGCGTGGGCGCTGGGATAGGCCAGCGAGCCGGCCAGGTACTCCGGGAAGTCCGGTCGCTCGCGCCCGGCCAGCTGCTTGAAGAGGGTGTTGGCCACGGCGATCCCGCCGAGGCCGGCGCTGAGGTGCAGGAAGGCCGAGAAGTGTCGCGCCCACAGCAGCCATAGCCCCCAGGGCAGGAACAGCGCCAGTACACCGTAGGTGTCGCCGGTACGGGCCATCAGCTCGCTGGCGGTGGCGACCCAGGCCATGTCGAGTGCCGCGGCCATGCCCTGGATCTGGATGTCCATCACCATCGGCCCCTGGTGGTCGAGCACGATCAGCGTCCAGGTGCATAGCGCCGTCAGCGACACGACCAGCAGGCACAGCGAACCCAGCGGGAACTCGCCGCGTGGCCGCCGGGCGCGCAGGCGCATCCACAGCCGGCGTCGCCAGGCCGCGCCGCGGGCCAGCCGTGCGAAGGCGAAGTAGACGCGGCCGCCGCGGGCCAACTGGTGACGCAGCCACGAAAAAACCAGCGCCAATACCGCGATCACCGCCGCCAGGGCCAGTAGCCACTGCTGGGTGCCGGGGGGAATGTCGAGTAGCTGCTGCCAGGTGCGGCCCAGCAGGTAGCCGGGCAGCACATAGGCCGGTGCCCACAGCAGCGCCGACAGCAGTGAAGCCCACAAGAACGCGAGCGGCGACATGTGCAGCATGCCGGCAATCATCGGGATCACCGGGCGCACCGGTCCGACGAAGCGGGCAAAGATCACCGACAGGGTGCCGTAGCGTTGAAAGAAGCGCGCGCCGCGGGCCAGCCACTCCGGATGACGATAGAACGGCCACAGTCGCGGCACGCGCTCGCGCTGGGTATGGCCAAGCGCGAAGCTCAGGCCGTCGCCGACCAGGGCGCCGAGAAAGGCGGCCAGCAGCACCAGGGGGATCGCCAGGTCCTGGTGGCCGGCCAGCGAGGCGGCCGCGGTCATCAGCAGCACGCCGGGCATGATCAGGCCGACCACGGCCAGGCACTCGAGTAGCGCAATCACGGCGATGATCAGCAGCAGCAGGGCGGGGGATGGGGTCAACTGGTAGAGCCAGTCGGCAATATTCAAGACGCGGACTCCGTCAGCGCGTGCCCCCTGCGCAGGAGGCGTTGTTCGAAGGCCAGCCAGCGTTCGCTGGGCTGCGGGGTGCACACTGCGATGCGTGCGGTGAGTGGCCCGGTCTCAGCCAGGACACAGCGCTCCAGCGCTGCCAGCAGGCGGTTGCGGACCATCAGGGCGCCGTTGTCTCCGGTATCCGGCAGTACCAGCCAGAACAGGTTGCCCTCGGCGCGGCCGAGGCTGTCATGGCTGCGGCAGGTATGGTGCGCCACCTGGCAGAAACGTTGCAACATGTGGCGGTAGAGGCGCTGGCCGAACTGCTCGCCGGCCATCTCGAGCTGCGGCAGATAGATGACCAGCACGCTAAGGCGCCGCTCGAGTGCCTGGGAGCGCGCCAGCTCGCTCTGCAGGGTCTCCTCGAGTGCGCTGGGCGTCAGCGCCTCGCACTGCGGATCGTTGGGGTCGGTGGCGCGCAGCAGGGCGTGGTGGCGCAGTTGCTCCCAGGGAGCCAGGGTGCAAAGGGCTACCAGTGTCAGGTAGCTGAGGGTGGCCTGTCGCAGGCTCATCTCGATGTCCATCAACAGCAGCCAGAGCGGGGCCAGCAGCAGGTTGAGCACCAGCGCCGGGCCCAGCGGCAGCAGCAGCAGCGCCAGCACCGGCGGCAGCCCCAGCCACAGGTCGGCGACCCGTTCGAGCCGTATCAGCTCCACGGTCAGCAGCAGGTAGCCGGTGCTGATCAGCATGTAGGAGGCCATGCGCTGGGCGAGATGATTGGCAAGGCGTACCACCGCCGCCGCCAGCAGCAGCAGGGCGCCGATACTGGGCAGCAGGATGTAGTCGTAGTGGCCCATCAGGTAGTGCCAGCCGGCCTGGGCGGCGGCAAACAGGGCCGTCAGCAGGTAGACCAGCACGAACAGCCGCGACGGTGAAGGCTCGAGGCGTGGCGTCATGGGCAGGCCTCGTCGTGTACCAGCGGGGCCTTCTGCTCAGCGAGCGCCTCGCGCGCCTCCTCGAGGCGCTCGCTGTCGCTCAGTGGCAGGGTGCGGGCACGCAGGTCTCGCTGGGGCAGCATGCTCAGCAGGGCCTGGCAGCGCTGGCGAACCGCGGCGGGATCGCGGCCCACCAGGGTGATCGCCAGGGTGCGTCGGTCGAGGCGGTAGCAGTGTTCGAAAGAGTGGCTGGCCTCGGCCAGGCGCTGCGCCAGCCGCCAGCAGCGGTACCCGGCACTGCGGACCAGCAGCAGTTCACCGTGCAACGGGTCGCGCTCGCTGCGGGTGCGCTCGCGGGCCAGCGACTCCTCGAGGCGCTGGGCCGACCACAGGCGCAGGCCCGGGATCAGCCGCTGGCGCTGGCTGACCCGCTGCCACAGCGGGCGCAGCTGCACGGCATGGGCGGCCCCGGCCAGCATCAGCAGAGCCAGCGCCGCGCCGCTGATGTTGGCCTCGGCGCGGGGCAGCGTGGCGGCCACCTGCCACCAGGCGAATGCGGCCAGGGTCACGTTGAGGGCCATCATCCAGCGCGGCTGGGGCAGCATCATCAGAATCGCGAAGGCCCACATCCACACCCCGAAGGAGTCCGGGTCGAGTGTCAGCAGGCTTGCCAGCAGCAGGCTCGGCACCAGCTGCCAGGGCATGCGCGCCGGCCAGTACAGGCGGTGCTGCAGAAGGGCGGCGGTGGCCAGTAGCCACAGTGCCGTGATCCATAGCAGCGGTTGCACCGCGCCGAGATCCAGCGTGACGGCCATTGTCGCGCAGAGCACGGCGCCGGCCAGCAGGGTGAGGCGAAAACCGCGGACTTTGTACATGCTCTCCATGGTGCCTTATATTGGTCTGCTTCGCTGTATCATGAGCCTTTTCAGCCTGTCGGTCATCGCCGCCGTACACCCTTATATCAGGAGTTTCGCCAGGGCATGTCACACCATACCGCTGCCATCACCGATGTCGTTGCCTACATGGATCAGTTGGGTCAGCAGGCCCGTGCCGCCAGCGTCACGCTACGGCGTCTCGATACCGCGCGCAAGAATGCCGCCCTGTTGGCCACCGCGGCCCAGCTCGAGCAGGCACGACCGCGGCTGCTGGCGGCCAATGCGGCTGATCTGGTGCGGGGTCGCGAGAACGGCCTGGATGCGGCGCTGCTCGACCGCCTGGCGCTGACCGATGCACGTATCGACGCCATGATCGAAGGCCTTCACCAGGTCGCCGCACTGCCCGATCCGGTGGGCGAGGTGGACGGCCTGCGCTACCGGCCCAGCGGCATTCAGGTCGGGCAGATGCGCGTACCGCTGGGCGTGATCGGCATCATCTACGAATCGCGCCCCAACGTCACCGTCGAGGCGGCCGGCCTGTGCCTCAAGTCGGGCAATGCCTGCATTCTGCGCGGTGGCTCCGAGGCGCGCGACAGCAATGCTGCCATCGCTGCCTGCCTGCAGGCGGGGCTGGCCGAGGCCGGGGTGCCCGAGGCCGCGGTGCAGGTCGTGGCCACCACCGATCGCGCCGCGGTCGGGCGGCTCATCGCCATGCCCGAGTACGTCGATGTGATCATTCCGCGTGGCGGCAAGTCGCTGATCGAACGCATTACCCGCGAGGCGCGGGTGCCGGTGATCAAGCATCTCGACGGCGTCTGCCATGTCTATATCGATGCCACGGCCGACCACGACAAGGCGCTGGCTATCGCGCTCAATGCCAAGACCCACCGCTACGGCACCTGCAACACCATGGAGACGCTGCTGGTGGATGCACCGCTGGCCGCCGAGCTGCTGCCGCGGCTCGCCTCCGCCTACGCCGAGCATCATGTCGAACTGCGTGGCTGTCCGCGGACCCGCGAGATCCTGCCCCAGGCCGTCGCGGCCACCGAGGAGGACTGGCACGCCGAGTACCTGGCGCCGGTACTGGCGATCCGTGTGGTTGATGGTATCGACGCGGCCATGGCGCATATCGACCGCTACGGTTCGCAGCATACCGACGCCATCGTCACCGAGCAGTACGCCCTGGCACGCCGTTTCATGGCCGAGGTCGACTCCAGCTCGGTGATCGTCAACGCCTCGACGCGCTTTGCCGACGGTTTCGAGTACGGTCTCGGCGCCGAGATCGGCATCTCCACCGACAAGCTGCATGCGCGGGGCCCCGTGGGGCTCGAGGGGCTGACCACCCGCAAGTACGTGGTGTTCGGGGATGGGCATATCCGTGAGTGAAACCGTGCGGGTGGCGATGCTCGGCGGCACCTTCGATCCGGTGCACCTTGGGCACCTGCGCAGCGCCGTGGAGCTGGTCGATGCGCTCGGCCTGGACCGGGTGCATATGATTCCCGCCCATCAGCCGCCGCTGCGCGAGGCGCCTGGGGTGCCCAGCCATGAGCGCCTGACGCTGCTGCAGCACGGCATCGGCGACACGCCGCGGCTGGTTGCCGACGACCGCGAGATCCGCCGCGACGGCCCCTCCTACTCCGCCGACACCCTGGCTAGCCTGCGCGCAGAGTACGGCGAGTCGGCGCGGCTGGTGATGGCGCTGGGCCACGACGCCTTCCTCAAGCTGGCCGACTGGCATCAGCCGCAGCGGCTGTTCGAGCTGGCGCATCTGGTGGTCATCGCGCGGCCCGATCATCACCAGCCGCTGCCGCACACGCTTGGCGAACTGGTTGCCGGCCGCGAGGTCGATGACCCGGCGGCGCTTTTTGCCACACCGGCCGGCGGGCTGCTGCGGCTCTCGCTGCCCACGCGCATGGCGATCTCTGCGACCGAGGTGCGCCAGCGCCTGTGCCACGGCGGTTCGGTACGCTATCTGCTACCCGAGGCGGTGGAGCGGCGCATCATGGCACTGGGCCTCTACCGCCACGAGCGGTAGAATGGTGGGTCAATGACCGTGATTTCCGCTACGCACCAGGAGCCCCACGCACACTATGCAGATTGACGACCTCAAGACACTGGTGATCGATGCCCTCGAGTCCCTAAAGGGCCAGGATATCGCCACCCTCGACGTGTCGCGCCTGACCAGCGTGACGGACCTGATGGTGGTGACCAGCGGTACCTCGACGCGGCATGTCTCGGCGCTGGCCAATCGCGTGGTGGAAACCGCCAAGGAGCACGGCCTGCAGCCGCTGGGTGTCGAAGGGCAGGCCGGCTCCGACTGGGTGCTGGTGGATCTCGGCGAACTGGTGGTGCATGTGATGCTGGTCGAGACCCGGCGCCTCTACGACCTCGAACGGCTGTGGTCGGACCTGCCCAGCGACGGCGAGGCCGAGGTGCGCGGGGAGCGTGTGTGAAGCTCAAGCTGTTGGCGGTAGGCACCAAGATGCCGGGCTGGGTGGAGCAGGGCGTCGGCGAGTATCGCAAGCGCCTGCCGCGTGACTTCAGCCTCGAGGTGATCGAGATTGCCCCCGGCGCGCGCGGCAAGAACGCCGATATCGCCCGCGCCGTGGCCAGCGAAGGCGAGCGCATGCGCGAGCGGCTCAAGGGCAACGAGCAACTGGTGGCGCTGGAGGTCGGCGGCAAGCCCTGGAGCACCGAGCAGCTCGCCGAGCAGGCCGCCGACTGGCGCCTCGCCGGGCGCGACGTGGCGCTGCTGGTGGGCGGTCCCGACGGTATCGAGCCGGGGCTCTCGGCGAGTGCCGACCAGCGCTGGTCGCTGTCGCCGCTGACTCTGCCGCATCCGCTGGTGCGCATCCTGCTCGCCGAACAGCTGTATCGCGCCTGGACGCTGCTGGTAGGGCATCCCTACCACCGTTGAGGTGTTTCTTGTTTCAACTCTCGAGTTCGCTCCATGCGTGATCGTCGCCATGTACTCAAGAACACGCATCAGGAAGTGCGTATTTTCCGACTGCGCTCGCTGCTGGCGCTATTGGTGGTGGTGGCGCTGACCGCGACGCTGATGGGCCGCCTTGCCTACCTGCAGGTGACCCAGCACGAGGTCTACATCACCCGTTCGGAGAAGAATCGCGTGCGGGTCGAGCCACTGCCGCCGACCCGCGGGTTGATCTATGACCGCAACGGCCAACTGCTGGCCGAGAATCGCCCCACCTACAACCTGATGCTGGTGCGCGAGCGCGTCGAGGACCTCGACGCCACCCTCAACCTGCTGGTGGAGTTGCTGGCGCTACCAGAGGAGGGCGTCGAGGCGTTTCGCGAGCGTTCGCGACAGCGCACTCGGCCGTTCCAGCCAGCGCTGCTGATGAGTGATCTTGAGGAGGAGCAGATCGCCCACCTGGCACTCAATCGCCACCGCCTGCCAGGGGTCGAGGTCGAGGCGCAGCTGCTGCGCTACTATCCGGATGCCCAGATGCTGTCCCACGCGCTGGGCTACGTGGGGCGTATCAATGCCGAGGAGTTGGCGACCCTCGATCCGGGCAACTACGCCGGCACCCACTTCATCGGCAAGACCGGCGTCGAGCGCTTCTACGAGGATGTGCTGCACGGTCAGGCCGGGCTGCGCAAGGTCGAGACCAATGCCCGCGGCCGGGTGCTGCGCGAGCTGGGGCGCACCGACCCGGTGCCGGGCGAGAACTTGACCCTTACCATCGACCGCGACATGCAGAAGCTGGCCTATGAGCTGCTCGACGGCCGGCGCGGCTCGATCGTCGCCATCGAGCCGGCCAGCGGCGAGATCCTGGCCATGGTCTCGGCGCCGGGATTCGACAGCAACCGCTTCGTCACCGGCATCGACGTCGCCTCCTATCAGGCGCTGCAGGACGATCTCGACCTGCCGCTGTTCAACCGCGCGATCCGCGGCCAGTACCCGCCGGGCTCGACCGTCAAGCCGTTTCTGGCCATCGCCGGGCTCGCCGAAGGGGTGATCACGCCCAATCGAGTGATCAACGACCCCGGCTATTTCCAGCTCCCTGGCGATACGCGCCGCTATCGCAACTGGCTGCGCTGGGGCCACGGCCGGGTCGACATGGAGCGCTCCATCGAGGTCTCCAACAACACCTACTACTACACCCTGGCCCATGAGATGGGGATCGATCGCCTGCATGAGCACATGACCAACTTCGGCTTCGGCCAGCGGGTCGGTCACGACGTGTTCGGCGAGAGCGCTGCGCTGATGCCGTCACGGGAGTGGAAGCGCGGTCGCTTCAATCAGCCCTGGTATCCCGGCGAAACCATTTCGGTGGGTATCGGCCAGGGCTACTGGCAGGTAACCCCGCTGCAGCTGGCGGCCGCAACCGCGGTGCTGGCCAACCGCGGCAAGTGGGTCAAGCCGCGTATGGCCAAGCGCATCGGCGACCACGAGCAGGGGGCCGTGCTGCCCGAGACCCTGAGTGACATCGTGCTCGACAGCGAGGAGTGGTGGGATCGGGTCTTCTCGGGTGCCGAGAAGGTGCTCAGCGGCAGCGAAGGCACCGCGCGGCGTACCGGGGTCGATCTCGACTACCGCATGGGCGGCAAGTCGGGTACCGCCCAGGTGTTCTCGCTGGGCCAGGACCAGCGCTACGATGCCGATGAGCTCGCCGAGCGGCTGCGCGATCACGCCCTGTTCGTCGCTTATGCGCCGATCGAGGATCCGCAGATTGCGGTGTCGGTGATCGTCGAGAACGCCGGTGGCGGCAGCACCCATGCGGCTCATCTGGCGCGGGCGATGAGCGATGCCTGGCTGCTCGACGACGAAGCGCTGGACGTCGAGGAGCTGCGCGAAGAGATGGAAAACGACGACGCCAGCGTGGCGGGTAACTGATGCTCAGGAAAGGACGCTGACGATGCTCGGTGATATTACCCGGGGCCTGCGAGGCTATCCGGTACGCCCTCCAGAAAGCGGCATGTCGCGCCGCAAGAGCGTGTGGACCAAGCTGCGCATCGACCCCTGGATCATGCTGCTGCTGCTGGTGCTGATGAGTGCCGGCCTGCTGGTGCTCTACAGTGCCAGCGGCCAGCGCCTGGAAACGGTGATCGCCCAGGCGACCCGCTTTGGGCTGGGGTTGGTGGTGCTGATGGTATTGGCGCGGCTGTCACCCACCACGCTGCTGCGCTGGGCGCCGCTGCTGTACGGCGCGGCGCTGGCGATGCTGGTCGCGGTTGAGGTGATGGGCGACATGGGCATGGGGGCGCAGCGCTGGCTGGTCATTCCCGGGGTGGTGCGCTTCCAGCCCTCCGAGTTGATGAAGCTGGCGATGCCGATGATGCTCGCCGCCTATCTATGTCGCCGTGAGCTGCCGCCAAGATGGATCGACCTGCTGGTGTGTGGCCTGATCATGGTGGTGCCGGTCATGCTGATCGCGCGCCAGCCAGACCTCGGCACCTCGCTGCTGGTGATCTGTGCCGCAGTATTCGTGATCCTGCTGGCCGGGCTGTCGTGGCGCTTCATCGCCTTTCTGGTGGTGCTGGCCGGCGCGGCGCTGCCGCTGCTGTGGATCAACATGCACAACTATCAGCGCCAGCGGGTGCTGACCTTTCTCAACCCCGAGAGCGATCCGCTGGGCGCAGGCTGGAACATCATCCAGTCGACCACCGCCATCGGCAGCGGCGGGCTGGTGGGAAAGGGCTGGTTGCAGGGTACCCAGTCGCAGCTCGAGTTTCTCCCCGAGCGACATACCGACTTCATCGTCGCGGTGCTCGGCGAGGAGTTTGGCCTGATCGGTATGCTGGTGGTGCTGACGCTCTATCTGCTGATCATCATCCGCGGGCTGTGGCTGGCCAACGCTGCACAGGACTGTTTTGGCCGCCTGCTGGCGGGCAGTATCGTGCTGACGTTCTTCATTTATGTCTTCGTCAACGTGGGCATGGTCAGCGGTATTCTACCGGTCGTCGGCGTGCCCTTGCCGCTGGTCAGCTATGGTGGCACCTCCAGCGTGACCTTGATGGCCGGTTTCGGTATTCTCATGTCGATTCATGCCCACCGCCGCCTGCTGCCACGCTGAGGCGGTGTTCCAGCGAAAGATTCAGCAAGGAGCTGCCCGACCGATGACGGTGTCTGCAATTCAGGGAAGGGGCGCGCGCAGCGTGCTGGCCGCAGTGGGGTTGTCACTGATGGCGTCGGCGAGCCTGGCCGACGATTTCGACCCGACGTCCGATGACGCGGTCGCTGCGCTGGTTGAACAGCTCGGCGAGCAGGGCGTGCCGCGCGACTGGGCCGAGGCGGCCATGCGCCAGGCCGACTTCAGTCAGGACGTGCTCGACGCCATGGAGGGCGCCGCCGAGCGCCGCCTGCGCTGGGACGAGTACCGCGAGATCTTCCTTCAGCGCGACCGTATCCTGCAGGGCGCGGCCTTCATTGATGCCCATCAGGATGCCTTCGACCGCGCCGAGGCCGAATATGGCGTGCCGCCGGAGGTGATCGCCGCGATCATCGGTGTCGAGACCAAGTACGGCCAGTTCACCGGTCGTCACCGCGTGCTCGACTCGCTGTCGACCTTGGCCTTCCACCATCCCAGCCGCCATCGCTTCTTCCACGGCGAGCTGGCCGCGTTTCTCGAAATCGCCTATGAGGAGGGCGTGGAACCCGGCTCGCTGTACGGTTCCTATGCCGGGGCCATGGGCTATCCGCAGTTCATCCCCACCAGCTACCGCGCCTATGCGGTGGACTTCGATGGCGACGACATCCGCGACCTTTGGACCAACCCGGTGGACGCTATCGGCAGCGTCGGCAACTACTTTGCCGAGCACCGCTGGCGCGCCGGTGAGGCCATCTTGAGCGAGGCCAGCGGCCCCGACAGCCTGCCCGACGGCATCGAGTTCAACGCCACGCGTCCTCCCTATGCGGGCCTTGACGAGCTTGCCGCGGCGGGCGTCGAGCCGGAGCGCGACGCCGATGCTCCGCAGCAGGTGATTCCGCTGGCGTTCGATTTCCTGCGCGACGACGACAGTCAGGAAGTGGGCTATCACTACCGCCTCGGGCATCACAATTTTTACGTGATCACTCGCTACAATCACAGCCATCTGTATGCCATGGCGGTCACCGAGCTGGCCGAACGCATTGCCGAGGCCTATGAGGAGGGTGCATGGGCTCAGCACGACAGCTGATTCGCACGGCCGGCGCACTGGCTGCGCTGCTGATGGTGGCGGGCTGTGCCAGCAATGGGGGCGGTACCCAGCGGGCTGGCGACGGCGGCGCTGCCAGCTCGGCACAGAACGAGGCCACCAGCACCGCCAGCGGGCGCTATGCGATGAGTCGCGATGCCTACCCCGACTTGCCACCGGATGTGTCCAACGTGCCGGATGCCGAGCCGCGGGTCGAGCCACGCTCGCGGGGCGGCAACCGATCCACCTACGAGGTGTGGGGCAAGACCTACCAGGTGCTCTCGGACGAGGTGGGCTACAGCAACGAGGGCGTTGCCTCCTGGTACGGCGAGAAGTTCCACGGCTACGCCACCGCCAACGGCGAGATCTACGATATGTACATGATGACCGCCGCGCACCGCTCGCTGCCGCTGCCCAGCTTCGTCAAGGTGACCAGCGTCGACAACGGCCGCTCGGTGATCGTGCGGGTCAACGATCGCGGGCCTTTCCATGACAATCGCGAGATCGATCTCTCCTATGCGGCGGCGGCAAGGCTGGATATCCTGGGCCGCGGCACCGGCCGGGTGCGCGTCGAGGCCATCGATCCGGTGGCCTGGCAGCAGAATCGCGGCAACGGCGAGCGGCAGGTGGCCGAGGTGCAGCGCCAGGCCCGCGATGGCGCCGAGCAGGTGGCTGCGCCAGCGGCACAGGTCTCGCCGCCCAGGGAAGTCGCTGCCTCCGACAACGGGGCGTCGCAGGCCGGCGGGGTCTTCCTGCAGGTTGCGGCCCTCGGCTCGGCGAGCAACGCCGAGGCGCTCAAGTCGCGGCTGCAGAGCGAACTCAACCAGCCGGTGCGGGTGGCCAGCGATGCCAGCGTGCATCGCGTCCAGGTCGGGCCGGTGAGCGATGCCAGCCGGGTCGAGCCGCTACGCGACGAACTGCGCCGCGCGGGGTTCGAGCAGACCCTGGTGATCAATGACTGACCCGAAGCGGGTCGTGAATCTTGTGACGTTTCTTCTTTGAGAGTGGGTGTAATGAAAGTGTTTGCCTTGTTGTCCGGTTTGCGTCGCTCGATGCTCCCGCTGGCTGCCGCCGGCCTGACCAGCCTGGGGGTGATGACCCTGGGTGTGTCGGCCCAGGCCCAGCAGCCCAGCCCGCAGACCATGATTCCCTCGCCGCCGCAGCTGGCGGCCAAGTCGTGGTTCCTGATGGATGCCGATAGCGGCGAGGTGCTGGTCGAGCATAACGCCGACGAGCGCCTGCCACCGGCCAGCCTGACCAAGCTGATGACCGCCTATCTGGTGGAGCGCGAGCTCGATCGCGGCAACATCAACATGGATGACATGGTGCGGGTCAGCGAGAATGCCTGGCGCACCGGCGGATCGAAGATGTTCATCGAGGTCGATACCGAGGTATCGATCCGCGATCTGCTCTACGGCATCGTCATCGCCTCGGGCAACGATGCCAGCGTCGCCGTGGCCGAGCACCTGGCCGGCGGCGAGCAGCCGTTCGCCGACCTGATGAACCAGCACGCCCAGCGCCTGGGTCTGCACAACACCAGCTTCGCCAATGCCACCGGCCTGCCTGACCCCGAGCAGTACTCCTCGGCGCGCGACATGGCGCTGCTGTCGCAGTACATCATCAACGACTACCCCGAGCACTACGCGATCTACGCCGAGCGCTACTTCGACTACAACGACATTCGTCAGCCCAATCGCAACCGCCTGCTGTGGCGCGATGCCACCGTCGACGGCCTCAAGACCGGCTGGACCACCGAGGCCGGCTACGGCCTGGTGGCCTCGGCCAAGCGCGACGACATGCGCCTGATCTCGGTGGTGATGGGCACCAGTTCCGAAGAAGCCCGCGCCCAGGAAACCCAGAAGCTGTTCAGCTACGGCTTCCGCTACTTCGAGACCCTCAACCTCTATGAGGCGGGCTCGGTGCTCGAAACGCCGCGTATCTGGGGCGGTGCCGAGAACCAGGTGCGCGTGGGTGTCGACAACGACGTCAGGATGACCGTGCCGCGCGGCCGCAGCGATGAGCTCACCGCACGTCTCAACCTGCGCGGCGATATCACCGCGCCGGTAGCAGCCGGCGACCAGCTCGGCACGCTCGAGGTCAAGCTCGGCGACGAGGTGCTCGGCGAACGCCCGCTGGTGGCCCTGGAGAACGTCGAACAGGGCGGGATCTTCAAGCGTGTCTTCGACATGGTGCGCCAGTTCATCAGCGGGCTGTTTGGCTAACCGATGGCCTAGCGCTGCAGTCTTGCACCGGGCCGCCGCTTGCGGCGGCCTTGGTCGCAGCGGCTCGGTTGCGTAAAATGGTGTCACACTCCCGTTTCGAGTACCCAGCATCATGGCCGACAAGCCCCTGCGAGACCTGCGTCTCGACACCCCGGCGACGTCCACGCCGGCCCCCCGCGTCGAGTTCCCCTGCGACTATTCGCTGAAAATCGTCGGCGATGCCGCCGACGATTTTCAGGACAGCGTGGCTGAGGTGGTCGAGGCCCATGCGCCCGGCTTCGACCGCGAGTCGATTCGCGTCGTCGACAGCCGCAACGGCAAGTTTCAGTCGGTGCGGCTGACCATCGTCGCCACCGGCAAGCCCCAGCTCGAGGCACTGTTTGCCGCGCTCAAGGCCACCGGCCGCGTCCACATGGTGCTGTAGATGAGCGAGCATCCCGTCGCGCCTGTACAGGTCTACCGCCTGGGTCGCCAGCCGTACCTGCCGGTGTGGCAGGCGATGCGCGAGCTGACCGATACGCGCGACGCCGAGACCCCGGACCAGTGCTGGGTGGTCGAGCACGATCCGGTCTTCACCCAGGGCCAGGCCGGCAAGCCCGAGCATCTGCTGATGCCCGGTGATATCCCTGTGGTACAGACTGACCGCGGTGGCCAGGTGACCTATCACGGCCCCGGCCAGCTGGTGGTCTATCCGTTACTCGATGTGCGCCGTACGCGGCTCGGCGTGCGCGAGCTGGTGACCGCGCTGGAGCAGGCGGTGGTCGGCGTGCTGGGGGATCTGGGGATTGCGGCGGCGGCGCGGGCGGACGCCCCGGGGGTCTACGTGGGCGAGGCCAAGATCGCCTCGTTGGGGCTGCGTATACGTCGCGGTGCCAGCTTCCACGGCGTGGCGCTCAACGTCGATATCGATCTCACTCCGTTCTCGCGTATCAATCCCTGCGGCTATGCCGGCATGGCGATGACGCGCATCAGCGACCTGGTCTCTGTGGCGCCGGACGCGGACAGCGTGGCGCGTGGCATGGTGCGCCATCTGGGTGAGCAGTTGGGGCGTGACCTGGACTGGGCAGCGCCCGGCGAGCTGCCGGAGCACTGCCGCCTGCAGCAGGGGGTCAGCTTACCGGCGTGACCGGAATCAGGCCGTCATCCGCGGGCGCCTGCTGGCCGGGTACCTTGGCCGGGGCGGCCAGCCCCAGGTTGTTCTTCTCGAACACCTGGTCGGCGCGGTAGCTGGAGCGCACCAGCGGTCCCGAGGCGACTTCCAGGAAGCCCCGCTCCAGGCCCAACTGGCGATAGCGCTCGAACTCCTCGGGGGTCACCCAGCGCTCCACCGGGAGGTGGTTCTTGGTCGGGCGCAGGTACTGGCCGAGGGTGACGATGTCGACGCCGATCTCGCGCAGGTCGTCGAAGGTGGCGAGGATCTCCTCTTCGGTTTCACCGAGGCCCAGCATCAGGCTGGTCTTGGTCAGCACCTCGGGCTTGTGGCGCTTGGCAAACGCCAGCACGTCGAGGGTCTTGCGGTAGCCGGCGCGGGGATCGCGGACGCGCTGGGTGAGGCGCTCGACGGTCTCGACGTTCTGGGCAAACACCTCGAGGCCGGAATCCACCACGTCGGCGATGGCGTCGTGCACGCCGTCGAAATCCGGGGTCAGGGCCTCGACCACCACCTCCGGGGTGCGCGCCTTGATGGCGCGGACGCAGGCGGCGTAGTGGCTGGCGCCACCGTCGTCGAGGTCGTCGCGGTCCACCGAGGTCAGCACGATGTAGCGCAGCCCCATTAGCTCCACCGACTTGGCGGTATTCTGCGGCTCTTCATGATCGAGCCAGCCGCGTGGGTTGCCGGTGTCCACCGCGCAGAAGCGACAGGCGCGGGTGCATACCGAGCCCATCAGCATGATGGTGGCGGTGCCGTTGCTCCAGCACTCGCCCATGTTGGGGCAGTGCGATTCGGCGCACACCGTGCTCAGGCGGTGCTCGCTGACGTTGCGCTTGACCGCCTCGAAGCGTTCGCCGCCGGCGATCTGGATGCGCAGCCAGGGCGGCTTGCGGCCGTTGCTGACACCCTCGTGGGGCTCTGCTGTTTCGCTCTGCCTGCGCTGCTTGATGCCATCCTTGATCACGGACATGCCGTGCTCGTTGCGGAATTTGGCCCCGCTGGAAACGGCTTGCGACGGCTTGTTGCTCATAGCGATTCGCGCCTCTCTGTTCGCTGCCCGGGCGGCGTCACCCGAACCAATATGGGCGCCACTTTAGCATAAGGTCGGGGGTGGGTTCAGCCTGCCCCGGCTGTTCGTACCCTTGGCATGCCCCAGCGTGCCTCGAGCTCGGAGCTAACCCGTCGGCAGGCCTAAGAGGAGGCGCTGTAAACCCATCCCTGGGCGCTACCTTGCGCCCTGCTGCGCTCTCGCATCCTGCTCCGCTTGCAGGACCGGGGCTGGCCATCCATGGCCAGCCCGTTCGGAGACATGCTCCTCACCCATGGCGCAAACCTCCTCTCCGACCTGCCCCCGGCGTCCTCGCAATCGGCACTGATGGCGGCGGATCAGTCCCGAGCGGTGCTTGCCCAAATTAACTGCCTTGTGCCTTGGGTACCGGCAGGCAGACCACCGAGTGGCCGCGGTGGGGCGTCAGCGGGGCGCTGAAGTGGGCGTTGAGCTCCGGCAGCAGCTCCTGGACGAAGCGCAGGAACAGCTCGGTGATCGGCGAGGGGTGGCGGTCCTTGGGATACACCGTGCACCACGAGCGGCGCAGCGGAAATCCGGGCAGCGGCGGCGAGGCGAGCAGCCCGCCGGCCAGTTCCAGCTGCACGGCCAGGCGCGGCAGTACCGCCACGCCGAGATGCGCCATCACGCCCTGCTTAATCGCCTCGTTGGTACCCATCTCGATGGTGTGGGCCAGCGTCACCCGCTCGCGGGAGGCGAAGTCCTCGAAGGCGCTGCGGGTGCCGGAGCCAGGCTCGCGCATCAGCACATAGTGGTGGGCGAAGTCGTCGAGGGTCGGGCTGGGGCTGTGCATCAATGGGTGTTCCGGCCACACCACCGGGATCATCTCGTTGTCGAGGATCGGCATGAAGGTGAGGTTGGGGTCATCGGGCACCATGCCCATGATTACCAGGTCGTCGCGGCGCTCGGCGAGGCGCTCCAGGGCCTGGCCGCGGTTGCATACCCGTAGGCGAATCTGCACCTCGGGGTAGAGGGCGCGAAAGCGCGCCAGGATATACGGCACCACGTACTGGGCGGTGGAGACTGCCGCCAGGTTGAGCTCGCCGCGGATGCTGCCGGCCATCTCCGAGAGCGCCATCTGCAGGCTCGAAACCTGACCGAAGATCGACTGTACCGAACTCGCCAGGGCATCGGCGGCGGGCAGCACGTGCAGGGTCTTGCCGGCATACTTGAACAGCGGCTGTTCGAGGGCCTGCTCGAGCTGGCGGATCTGCGCGCTGACCGCCGGCTGAGTCAGGCCGAGCTGCTCCGCCGCCCGCGAGTAGGACTGCTGGCGGTGCACGGCCTGAAACACCTGCAGCTGGCGGAAGGTCAGGCGGTTGAGCAGACTGGGTCGCGTCATCGAGGCGTCCAAGCGGTGTCGGTTATGACAGAATAGGTCATTGAAATACTATCAACTTTGCTTGGGTGGGTCGCCATGTTCCACAAGCTGCTGATCGCCAACCGCGGCGAGATTGCGGTGCGCATCGAGCGCGCCTGCGCCGAGATGGGCATCCGCTCGGTGGCGGTGTACACCGAACCGGACCGTTTCGCACTGCACGTGAAGCGCGCCGACGAGGCCTACTTCATCGGCGATGACCCGCTGGACGGCTACCTGGATGCCCAGCGCCTGGTCGACCTGGCCCGCGAGACCGGCTGCGATGCGCTGCATCCCGGCTACGGTTTTCTTGCCGAGCAGGCCGATTTCGCCAGGCTGTGCGCCCAAGCGGGCATTGCCTTCATCGGCCCGGATGCCGAGGTGATCGCGCGCATGGCCGACAAGAGCGGCGCGCGGGAGACCCTGCGCGAGGCGGGCATCCCCGTCACGCCGGGTTCGCGGGCGCCGCTGGCAAGCGTAGAGGAGGCGCTGGCGCTGGCCGAGGCGCTGGGCTACCCGGTGATGCTCAAGGCCAACCACGGCGGCGGCGGCCGCGGCCTGCGGCGCTGTGACGACCCCGCCCAGCTCGAGCAGGCCTGGGACCAGGTCGGCGAAGAAGCCGATGCACGTTTCTCGAGCGGCGCGCTGTTCCTCGAGAAGTGCCTGGTCGGCAGCCAGCATATCGAGGTGCAGGTGCTGGCCGACCGCCACGCCAGCGTGATTCACCTGTTCGAGCGCGACTGTTCTATTCAGCGCCGCAACCAGAAGCTGATGGAGATCGCCCCCAGCCCGCGGCTGACCCCCGAGCAGCGCGCCTACGTCGGCCTGCTGGCGGTGCGCGCGGCGCGGCTGGTGGGCTACGAGAATGCCGGCACCGTGGAGTTCCTGGTCAGGGGCAACGAGATCTACTTCATGGAAATGAACACGCGTATCCAGGTAGAGCATACCGTCAGCGAGGCGGTCACCGGGGTCGATATCGTGCGCGAGCAGATCCGCATCGCCTACGGCCTCAAGCTGGCGTTTCGCCAGGAGGACATTCGCCACCACGGCTACGCCATCGAGTTTCGTATCAATGCCGAAGACCCCAAGAACGACTTCCTGCCGTCGTTCGGCCGTATCACCCGCTACTATGCGCCAGGTGGCCCCGGGGTACGCACCGACACCGCCATCTATACCGGCTATCGTTTGCCGCCTCACTTCGACACCCTGTGCCTCAAGCTGATCGTGTGGGGCATGACCTGGGAGGAGACCCTCGACCGCGGCGTGCGGGCGCTCAACGACATGCGCCTGCAGGGCATCAAGACCACCGCGCCGCTCTACGAGGAGATCCTCAAGCACCCCGACTTTCGCCGCGGCGCCTTCGATACCGGCTTTGTGCTGCGCCACCCCGAGCTGCTCGACTACTCGGTGAAGCGTAATCCCGACGAGGTGGCGCTGGTGGTGGCTGCCGCCATCGCCGCCCACGCCGGCCTATGAACCACCGCCCTGACAGGGAGAGAGACATGACCGCCAACCCCGACACCCGGGTGCGCCTCAGCGATGTGGTGCTGCGCGACGGCCATCAATCGCTGATCGCCACGCGGCTGCGCACCGACGACATGCTGCCGGTGTGCCCGGCGCTCGACGCCATCGGCTTCGAGTCGCTGGAGGTATGGGGCGGGGCGACCTTCGACGCCTGCGTGCGCTTTCTCAAGGAGGACCCCTGGCAGCGCCTGCAGCGGCTCAAGGCTGCGCTGCCCAACACGCCGCTGCAGATGCTGCTGCGTGGCCAGAACCTGGTCGGCTACCGCCACTACGCCGATGACGTGGTGGAGGCCTTCGTGGCGCGCGCCGCGGCGGGCGGCATCGATGTCTTCAGGATGTTCGACCCGCTCAACGACCTGCGCAACCTGGAGACCGCCATGGCGGCGGTCAAGGCCGCCGGCAAGCACGCCCAGGGCGCGATCTGCTACACCATGAGTCCGGTGCATGACCTGAAGATGTACGTCAAGGACGCCCGCCGGCTGGTGGCGATGGGCGCCGACTCCATCGCCATCAAGGACATGGCCGGGCTGCTCACGCCCTACGCCACTGCCGAGCTGGTCGCCGCACTGCTGGATGCCGTCGAAGTGCCTGTACACCTGCACGCCCACGCCACGTCGGGGCTGGCTGCGCAGTGCCATCTCAAGGCGGTGGAGGCGGGCTGCCGTCATCTCGACACCTGCTGTGCGGCCTTTGCTGGCGGCGCCAGCCATCCGGCCAGTGAGGCGATGGTGGCGACCTTCCAGGACACCGACTACGACACCGGGCTCGACCTCGAGGCGATCAAGGCGGTCAGCGACCGGCTGCGCGAGGTGCGCCGCCAGTATGCCGGTTTCGAGAGCGAGGTGACCCGCGAGGACATCGGCGTGCTGGTCAGCCAGGTGCCCGGCGGAATGATGTCGAATCTCGCCCACCAGCTGCGCGAACAGAACGCACTGTCGCGGATTCGCGAGGTGTTCGACGAGATCCCGCGGGTGCGTGCCGACCTCGGCTATCCGCCGCTGGTCACGCCGACCTCGCAGTTCATCGGCTCCCAGGCGGTGACCAACGTGCTCACCGGCGAGCGCTACAAGACCATCAGCAACGAGATCAAGCGCTATCTGCTGGGCGGCTACGGGCGCCCGCCGGCCCCTGCCGACCCTGAGCTGCGGCGCCTGGCGGTGGGCCAGGAGCCGGCCGAGCAGGGCCGCCCGGCGGACCTGCTGCCGCCTGAGATGGCGCGCTTTCGCCAAGCGATCGGCAGCCTTGCCGAGAGTGAGGAGGACGTGCTGACCTATGCGCTGTTTCCCGACATCGGCCGCGACTTCCTGCAGGGGCGCCGCGACGGCAGCCTGATCCCCGAACCGCTGCCGGCGCCGGACGTCGGCCAGCGGCCGGTCAGCGAGGGCACCCCCACCGAATTCGTGATCGACGTTCACGGCGAGTCCTACAACGTGCAGATCACCGGCGTGGGTCGCGACCGCGGCGGACGCCGCCAGGTCTACCTGACCCTGGACGGCATGCCCGAGGCGGTGGTGTTCGAGCCCCGCGACCGCTATCAGCCGCCGCCAGAGAGCGGCCGCGCCCGTGCCAGCGGCGCCGGCCACGTGACCACCGCCATGCCGGGCAACATCGTCGACGTGCTGGTGGCCGTCGGCGACCGGGTCGAGGAGGGCCAGCCGGTGCTGATCACCGAGGCGATGAAGATGGAAACCGAGCTGCACGCGCGGCGCGCCGGTACGGTGATCGCGCTGCACGTGGCACGCGGCGAGCGGGTGATGCCCGGCGAGGTGCTGGTGGAGATCGAGTGACGCGGCGACTGGCAAGCATCAGGCGAAACGACTAGTCTATATTGCAATGCAGCATGATGGCATAATGGCCTCACTCGAGTCATCGCAGCTGATCTTCGCAAGAAACGCTGGCGGTAGGTCGAAGGGGAGGTTTGCGCCAGGGATGGCGCAAGTAGCGCCCAGGGACGGGTTTACAGCGCCTCCTCGTAGGCCTACCGCCAGATCAGTTTGGAGCGGTTCTGCTCTCTGTGATGACGCTACCACTTTCCGCCGCTATGGAGTGATCTCATGCTACCGGCCGCTAGTTCCATGATGAATGCGTCGCTTGCGATGTTCGATCCCCTCGGCATCGGCCGCGCCAGCGTCGACTACTGGCGCGACAGCCTCGAGCGCAGCGTGCTCTACCTCGACGTGATGCGCCAGCGCGGCAATCAGTATCTCGAACATATGGAGCAGACCAAGCCCAATGTGCTGGGCTTCGAGTCCGAGGTGCTGCTCGACGGCCGCGATCTGCCGCGACCGGTCAACTACGAGCTGTTGCGTATCGTGCCGCCGGCCGGGGTCGACGTCGACCCGCTGGCACGCCCGTTCGTGGTGGTCGACCCCCGCGCCGGCCACGGCCCCGGCATCGGCGGCTTCAAGCCCGACAGCGAGATCGGCGTGGCACTGCGTGCCGGCCATCCCTGCTACTTCATCGGCTTCCTGCCATTCCCCGAGCCGGGTCAGAGCGTAGAGGACGTGGTTGACGCCGAAATCGCCTTCCTGCGCGAGGTGATCGCCCGCCATCCCGATGTCTCGGAGAAGCCGATGGTGGTGGGCAACTGCCAGGCCGGCTGGCAGATCATGATGGCCGCGGCGCTGGAGCCCGAGGTGTTCGGTCCGATCCTGATCGCCGGGGCGCCGCTCTCCTACTGGGCGGGTGAGCGCGGCGGTGCACCGATGCGCTACACCGGCGGCATGACCGGCGGCAGCTGGATGACGGCGCTGGCCGGCGACCTCGGCGCCGGGCTGTTCGACGGTGCGCTACTGGTGCAGAACTTCGAGAAGCTCAATCCGGCCAATACCCTGTGGGACAAGCAGTATCGGCTCTACGCCAACGTCGACAGCGAGGCCGAACGCTACCTGCAGTTCGAGCGCTGGTGGGGCGGGCACGTGGTGCTCGGCGCCGAGGAGATCCAGTACATCGTCGATAACCTGTTCATCGGCAACCGCTTGAGTACCGCCGGGCTGTCGACCCGCGATGGGCGGCGTATCGACCTGCGCAACATCCGTTCGCCGATCGTGGTGTTCTGCTCCAAGGGCGACGACATCACGCCGCCGCCCCAGGCACTGGGCTGGGTGCGCGATCTCTACGCCGACGTCGAGGATATCTACGCCCACGAGCAGACCATCGTCTACTGCGTACACGACACCACCGGCCACCTGGGCATCTTTGTGTCAGGCAGCGTATCGCGCAAGGAGCACACCGAGTTCACCGCCAACATGGACTACATCGACGTGCTGCCGCCGGGCCTCTATGAGACCCAGGTCACCGAGCGCGCGCCGTCGGGCAAGGATGCCGCGCATATCGACGGCGACTACCTGCTCGAGTTCACCCCGCGCGACGTCAAGGAGCTCGATGAGATCGTCCAGCCCAATGAGGAAGACGACCGCCGCTTCGCCACCGTGGAGCGGGTCTCGCAGATCAACCTGGGGCTCTACCAGATGCTGCTGCAGCCGTGGCTCAAGGCAATCATGACGCCGGAAGCGGCGCGCTGGATCCGCCGCATGCATCCGATCCGCCTGGCCTACAAGCTTTATTCCGATCGCAACCCGTTGATGGTGCCGATCCCGGTCATCGCCGAGCGCGTACGCGCGGAGCGCCAGGTGGCGGAGGCCGACAACCCGTGGCGCCTGGCCGAGAGCGTCGCCAGCGACCATCTCAGCGGCAGCCTCGACGCCTACCGCGAGCTGCGCGACAGCCTCACCGAGAAGCTGTTCATGGGCTGGTACGGTCAGCCGTGGCTGCAGACCGTGGCCGGCCTTGGCATCGGCGGCGAGCCGCTGCGCCGGCGTCCCGGCATCGAGCCGGAGCATCGCCGCTTCGTCGATAACCGCCAGGCCGAGCTGTGCCAGCGTATCGATCAGGGCGGCGGCCACGAGGCGGTGATGCGTGCGCTGATCTACGTGCTCGGCGGAGCCCCGTCCACCGACGAGCGCAACTTCCAGCGCCTCAAGGCGTCGCGGGATGAGCTCGAGCCGGGCCTCAAGCTGGCCGACTTCAAGGCGCTGGTGCGTGACCAGTTCTTCATCCTCAAGCTCGACCGCCCGCGGGCCCTGGCGGCCATCCCGACGCTGCTGGCCAGCTGCAGCAACGCCGAGATCGACGAGCACCTCGAGCATCTCGAGCATGTGCTGGCAGCCAGCGGGCCTCAGGCCGAGGGCGTCAACGAACGGCTCGACGAGGTGCGCGGCTACTTCGCCGAGGCGCGCCCGGCGCCTGCTCCCAAGCCCGTTGCCGCACCGGTCGAAGAGGCCGCGTCCGTTGCAAAGGAGCCTTCGGCAGAGAAGCAGGCGCCTGCCAGGAAAGCGCCGTCTGCGCAGAAAAAGCCAGCGGCCAAGCCGCGGGCCCGCAAGGCACCAGCCGACAAGCCCAGCGATAAAGAGTGAGTCAGCTGCTTAAACGCCAACGCCGCCCATGAGGGCGGCGTTGGTGCGTTAGGTGATGCCTGTCAGTCGGCGCGGGCGCTGACCCAGGCTCCAGCGTCGGGGATGGCGATGTCCACTTCCTCGCCAACATAGGGCGAGGAGATCAGGAAGTCGGCGCTGGCCGCATTGCAGGCCACCGGGATGTTCCACAGCGCGGCCAGGCGCAGCAGCGCCTTGACGTCGGGATCGTGGGGCTGCGGTGCGAACGGATCCCAGAAGAAGATCAGCAGGTCGAGGCCTTGCTCGGTGATCCGCGCGCCGATCTGCTGGTCGCCGCCCAGCGGCCCGCTCATCAGACCCTCGACCTCGAGCCCGCGCTCCTTGGCAATCCGCCGCGCGGTGGTGCCGGTGCCGACCAGCTGGTGCTGGGCCAGGGTCGACTGCCAACGTTCGACCCAGGCCAGCATCTCGTCCTTCTTGCCGTCGTGGGCGATCAGCGCAATGCGCTTGCGCGCGGGCAGGGTACGGCTGGCCTGCTGGACCGGGCGCAGGTCATTGTCGGGGAGGGGGCTCATGGCTCACTGTACCTCGAGAATCTTCATGGTATTGGTGCCGCCGTGGGCGTTCATATGGTCGCCGCGGGTCAGGATCATCAGCTGGCCGGCTTCGGCAATGCCGTGGTCCTTGAGGATCGCCATGGCCTGACGGTTGAGCTCGGTGGGGTCCATGTCGGCGGTGTCGAAGGGCAGCGAGACCACGCCGCGATACAGCGCCATGCGCCGCTGGGCGGTGGCGCTGTGGGCCAGGCCGACGATCGGCAGCCCCGAGCGAATCCGCGAGGCGATCAGCGGCGTATAGCCGGTGGCGGTCATGCAGGCGATGGCGGCGACACCCTCGAGGTGGTTGGCGGCGTACATCGCCGACAGCGCGATGGTCTCGTCGATCTGGGTGAAGCCTTCGTGGATGCGGTGGCCCGACTCCTGGGCGGTGCGTTCGCGCTCGGCGCCCAGGCACAGCCGGTGCATCGCCTCGACGGTCTCTACCGGGTAGTCGCCGGCGGCGGTCTCGGCGGATAGCATCACCGCATCGGTGCCGTCGAGCACCGCGTTGGCGACGTCGAACACCTCGGCCCGGGTCGGCAGCGGCGAGTCGATCATCGACTCCATCATCTGGGTGGCGGTGATCACCGCGCGGTTGAGGCTGCGGGCGCGCTTGATCATGCGCTTCTGCACGCCGATCAGCTGGGCGTCGCCGATCTCCACGCCGAGGTCGCCACGCGCTACCATCACCGCCTCGGAGGCGAGGATGATGCCGTCGAGGGTGGCATCGTCGGCCACTGCTTCGGCGCGCTCGACCTTGGCCACCAGGCCGATCTCCTTGCCGGCTTCACCGAGCAGGTCGCGGGCCTCCTGCATATCGGCGGCGGAGCGCGGGAAGGAGACCGCGAGGTAGTCGACGCCGATGTCGATGGCGGTCTCGAGGTCGGCCTTGTCCTTGTCGGTGAGCGCTGCGGCGGAGAGGCCGCCGCCCTGCTTGTTGATGCCCTTGTTGTTGGACAGCTTGCCGCCGACCACCACCGTGGTGTGGACCTCGTCACCCTGGATGGCGCTGACCTCGAGCACCAGTCGACCGTCGTCGAGCAGCAGGCGGTCGCCGACGGCGACGTCGGCGGCCAGGGTCTTGTAGTCGCAGCCGACCCGGGAGGCGTCGCCGGCGTCGCTGTCCAGCGCCATGTCGAGAACGAAGCTGGCACCCTCGTCAAGGGTCACTGCGCCGTTGGCGAAGCGCGCGATACGGATCTTGGGGCCCTGCAGGTCCCCCAGGGCGGCAACGCTCTTGCCGAGGCGCGCGGCGATCTCGCGGACCCGGGCCAGGCGGCGGCGGTGGTCATCGGCGGAGCCGTGGGAGAAGTTGAGGCGCACCACGTCGACGCCGGCCTCGAGCATGGCTTCGAGTACGCCGTCGCGGTCGCTGGCCGGTCCCAGGGTGGCGACGATCTTGGTGCGGCGGATAGCGTTGAGCGGGGCTGTCGACATCTGTCTCTCCTGAAGAATAGTGCCGGTGAATCAGTGGCCTATGCGCTCTCGGCACAGGCTCGGCCGGCGTGCTTGGTATTATGTAGTGATTTTACTACATGATACTACACCAAGGGCTCGACCCGGGAAACGTCTTGCCGAGCCCACTCCCGGCGGTCTAGGGTCAAAGGAGCGTGGCGGCTCGGCGCCAGCGCCGAGACTAGCGCGGCTTCTGGCACTGGGTTAGGGTAGGCGCATTTTTCCAACGCCGCGTAGTACATGTAGTAGTACGTGTGGCGAACGACTCGCAGGTCCAGGGCGCTGGCCCGGACAACAGGAATGTGGAGCACTATGGGCAAGTCACTGGTCATCGTCGAGTCGCCGGCCAAGGCCAAGACGATCAATAAGTACCTCGGCAACGATTTCATCGTGAAGTCGAGCGTGGGTCATATCCGTGACCTGCCGACCAGCGGCTCGGGCAAGGCAGCCTCCGACCCTAAGGAGCGCGCCCGCCAGGCCGCTGCGACACGCAAGATGTCGCCGGAAGAGAAGGCGGTATACAAGAAGCACAAGTCGTGGGATCAGCTGATCCGGCGCATGGGCATCGACCCCGAGCATGGCTGGGAAGCGCACTACGAGGTGCTGCCGGGCAAGGAGAAGGTGGTCGCCGAGCTGCAGAAGCACGCCGAGAAGGCCGACGCCGTCTATCTGGCGACGGATTTGGACCGCGAAGGGGAGGCGATTGCCTGGCACCTTCAGGAGACCATCGGCGGTGACCCCTCGCGCTACAAGCGGGTAGTGTTCAACGAGATCACCAAGAACGCCATCCAGGAGGCCTTCAAGGAGCCTGGCAGCCTCAATATCGAGCGCGTCGAGGCGCAGCAGGCGCGGCGCTTCCTCGATCGCGTGGTGGGCTTCATGCTCTCGCCGCTGCTATGGGCCAAGGTCGCCCGCGGGCTCTCCGCCGGTCGCGTGCAGTCGGTGGCGGTGCGTCTGATCGTCGAGCGCGAGCGCGAGATCCGTGCCTTTGTGCCCGAGGAGTTCTGGGACGTCCACGCCGACCTGGCGGTGGCCGACGACGCCAAGGCCGATCCGATCCGCTTCGAACTGGTGCGCCAGGATGGCAAGGCCTTCCGGCCCACCTCGGAGACCGAAACCCTGGAACGCATCGCCGCGCTGCGCAAGGCGAGCCTGGCGATTACCGCGCGGGAGGACAAGCCGACCCGCTCCAAGCCCAATGCGCCCTTTATTACCTCGACCCTGCAGCAGGCCGCCAGCGGCCGCCTGGGTTTCTCGGTCAAGAAGACCATGACCCTGGCCCAGCGCCTCTATGAGGCGGGCTATATCACCTACATGCGGACCGACTCCACCAATCTCTCCAAGGATGCGGTGGACGGCGTGCGCGAGCATATCGAGCAGGCCTACGGCAAGCGCTACCTGCCCGAGGCGCCCAACCGCTACTCCAGCAAGGAGGGCGCCCAGGAGGCCCACGAGGCGATTCGCCCCTCCGACGTCACCCTCAAGGCCAGCGACCTTTCCGGTATGGAGCGTGACTCCGAACGGCTCTATGAGTTGATCTGGCGCCAGTTCGTGGCCTGCCAGATGACCCCGGCGGAGTATCTGTCCAGCACCCTGACGGTGGAGGTCGACGGCTATGAGCTGCGCGCCAAGGGCCGGGTGCTCAAGTTCGACGGCTATACCCGGGTAATGAAGCCGTCGGGCAAGAACGAGGACCAGTCGCTGCCCGACCTCGCCGAGGGCACGTCGATGACCCTCGAGCAGCTCGATCCGCAGCAGCACTTCACCAAGCCGCCGGCGCGCTTCACCGAGGCGAGCCTGGTCAAGGAGCTGGAGAAGCGCGGCATCGGCCGGCCGTCGACCTACGCCTCGATCATCTCGACCATCCAGGACCGCGGCTATGTCAAGCTCGAGAGCCGGCGCTTCTATGCCGAGAAGCTCGGCGATATCGTCACCGAGCGTCTCAAGGAGTCGTTTCCCGACCTGATGGACTTCTCGTTCACCGCGCGCATGGAAGACGGCCTAGACGAAGTCGCCGAGGGCGAGCGCAACTGGCAGGCGCTGCTCGACGCCTTCTACGCCGAGTTCAAGAAAGAGCTCGAGATCGCCGAGAGCGAAGATGGCATGCGCCCCAACCAGCCGGTGCCGACCGGCATCGACTGCCCGACCTGCGGGCGCAAGATGCAGATCCGCACCGCCTCCACCGGGGTCTTCCTGGGCTGCTCGGGCTACAACCTGCCGCCCAAGGAGCGCTGCAAGACCACCATCGACCTGATCCCCGGCGAGGAGGCGGTAGCCGCCGACGCCGGCGAAGAGGCCGAGACCGAGGCGCTGCGCGCCAAGCACCGCTGCCCCAAGTGCGGCACGGCGATGGACAGCTATCTGATCGACGAGACCCGCAAGCTGCATATCTGCGGTAATAGCCCAGACTGCGACGGCCACGAGGTGGAGCAGGGGCGCTTCAAGCTCAAGGGCTACGAAGGCCCGGTCATCGAGTGCGACAAGTGCGGCAGCGAGATGCAGCTCAAGAGCGGCCGCTTCGGCAAGTACTTCGGTTGTACCAACAGCGAGTGCAAGAACACCCGCAAGCTGCTCAAGAGCGGCGAGGTGGCGCCGCCCAAGATCGACCCGATCCCGATGCCCGAGCTGGCCTGCCAGAAGGTCGATGACCACTACGTGCTGCGCGACGGCGCCAGCGGCCTGTTCCTGGCCGCCAGTCAGTTTCCCAAGAACCGCGAGACCCGCCCGCCGCTGGTCAAGGAGCTCAAGGCCCACGCCGAGGAGCTGCCCGAGAAGTATCACTTCCTGCTCGAGGCGCCCAGCGAGGACCCGGACGGGCGGCCGGCGCAGATCCGCTTCTCGCGCAAGACCAAGAGCCAGTTCGTGATGACCGACGAGGACGGCAAGGCCACCGGCTGGAAGGCGCTCTACGAGAACGGCAAGTGGCAGGTGGAGGACAAGCGCAAATGACCCCCCGCGGGCGCACCAACCAGCTGCTCTACCAGGCCGAGCTGCTGCTCGCTCAGGCGCCGGGTGACGACGAACACGCCGCGGCACGCCGCATGGCGCAGGAGGAGGGCGCCCTGGCCCTGCTCGAGCTGGCCTTGAATGCCGCGCTGCGCGAACTCACCGAGCATGCCTTGCTGGCGCGCCACGACTGGCGCGAGCTGCTCGCCGACGACAGTCCGCCGCTGGCCGCCCTCGAGCACCTGCGCGAGCTGGCGCGCCGCGACGGCAGCTGGCTGGACGTGTTGCTGGCGCGCCTCGAGGCGCTGCACGCCGTGGAGGGCGCGGCACGCCGCCAGCCGCCGCGCAGCGGCCTGATCGTCAGCGCCGCCCAGCACAGCCTGGCCGACGAGCTGGGCGAGGCCCTCGCCGGGTTCAAGGCGACCCTTGCCACCCTGCGCGAAACCAGCGAGGAGTGGTGACCAAGGCTATCGCTATTGCCCTTAGACGAAGGACGCCAGGGACAGGCAGAAGAGGAGGTTTCAGTGGTGACGCCGCGCCGCCCTAAGTGGTAGTCTGGCCATCAAGACGACGACCATGGTCCTTGCCCTGGTCGTTTTTTGTTGTCACCGCTAGTGTCCCCACGCTGGGAGAGAGGTCGCCGTGTCTGATACCGCTATCCTGGAAATCGTCGAGCTCAGCGACGGCGAGATCGTGCTGCGACCCGCCGAGGGCGAGGGCGAGCCGCTGCTGCGCATTCGTTTCTCCGAGGAGGCCGCCGAGCTGCTGCGCCAGAGCCGCTTCGAGGTCGCCCAGGAGATGATCGACCACGCTATTACCCGCAGTAAACTGTGGCAGGAAGAGAGCGACGACCAGGCCTTCCCCGCCACCCTGCACTGAGTCAACGCTGCGCAATTTACGATCGAGCCCGCCGTTAACCGGCGGGCTTTTTGCTGGTAGCACCAAGGCAAGGGTGCCGTTCTCCCTTTCAGGGTGGCCTTCTCAGGCCGGCTGGTAAAATTCAATCACTCGTTTAAACTCTGGCACAGCAGTCGCGCCCAAGGTCGGAACAGGCCGCGCGTTTCGGACATGACGCAATAACGATCAAGCGAGAGTGATCATGATCGCAGGGAGCCTCAAGGGAATGATGGCGCTGGTCGCCTGGCTGCCGGTGGTGGCCTGGGCGGCCAGCGTCAGCGTGGCGCCGGCGGATCTGCCGCGTGGCAGCGCGTCACTGGTACAGCTAGAAGCCGAGCTAGAGCGCCTCAGCGCCGGCCGCGAGCCGCTGAGGCTGATCGGCGATGCGCAGGCGCCGTCCTTTCGCGACGCCGACGACCTCGAGCAGGGACTACGCGGTGAGCGCGACCCCTTTATTCATCTGCCCGACGACCTGGCCGGGGGTACCGCGCTGCGGCATATCGCCATCGTCGGCCCGGCGGCGCAGGCCCAGCGCGCCGCTGAGCTGCTTGCCGAGCGCGCCTCGGCCCGCGATATCAGGCTCTCACTGCACCCCCCACGCCACGACGCCATTGCCGAGATCGCCGCCGCCGACATCGCCTTGATCCTGGCGCTGCCGGCGCTCGACGCCGACGCCCAGCGCGACTGGTTCGAGGCGCTCACGGACGCCGGCGTGCCCGGCGTGGCGCTCTCCGACCCCGCCCAGGTCGAGCACGGCGCGCTGCTGTCGTTGCCCGGGGCGGTAGATGAAGCCGCCTGGCTGCGGCGGCTGGCGCTGCGTCTCGACGATCGTGCCGCCGGTCGCCCGGTCGAGGCGCTGGATGCCTGGCCGACCCAGGGGCGCGAGTGGCTCAACCTGGCTACGGCAAGGGCGCTCGGCTGGTCGCCGGACTTTGCCTTGCTGACCCGCGCGCGACTGCTCGAGGCGTCGTGGGGCGAGGCCCCTGGCGATGCGAGTGAGGCGGGTACCCTGAGCCTCGAGCAGGCGATAGCACTGGCGCTGTCCGACAACCTGAACCTCGAAATCGCCCGCCACGAGGTCGACACCGAGGCGCTGGCAGAGGACGAGGCGCGCTCGCGCTGGCGGCCCAATCTCTATCTCGAGGCCACCGGCCGCCAGATCGATGAGCAGCGCGCCGCCCTGGGACTTGGCCAGCAGCCCGAGCGCCGCGCCACCGCCGGCGTGACCCTCGAGCAGCTGCTGTTCTCGGAGCCTGCCCTGGCCGCGCTGACGGTCAGCGCGAGCCTCGACCGGGTGCGCCGCGCCGAGTTGGAGGTCGAGAGCCTCGACCTGGCGCTGGAGACCGCCCGCGAGTTTCTCGACGCGCTGCGTCTCGATGCCCAGCTCGAGGTGCTGCGCGAAGACCTCGAACTGGTCGATGCCAATCTGCGCCAGGCCGAGCGGCGCGAGGCGGCCGGTGCCGCCGGCCGCGAGGAGCGGATGCGCTTCGAAAGCGAGCGCGCCCAGGCCCGTGAGCGGCTCGACCAGGCGCAGGCCCAGCGCGAGCAGCTCAGGCTGGCACTCAACCGCCGCTTGGGCCGTGCGCCGTCGGCGGCGCTGCGACCCCAGGCGCCGGATACCCGGCGGCCCGAGTGGCTGGCTGGTGATGAACGCTTCGCTGCGGCGGTGCGCAGCCCGGCGCGCCTCGAACAGTGGCAGACGCAGCTGCTGGCGGACGCGCTGCGCGACTCCCGCGAGCTGCAGGCGCTGGCTGCGGGGCGCGAGGCGGCCCAGCGCGAGCTGGTCTCGCGGCGGCGCGCCTTCTGGGCGCCGGAGGTGGGCCTGCAGGTCAGCTACGAGCGTGAGCTCTACCGTGACGGCGCAGGCGACAGCGCCCCCTGGGAGTCCGATGCTGCCGCGGTGCAGGCCGGCGTGGCCGCCCTCGACGACGCCGGCGTGACGTTCCCCGAGACCGGCTCGGACGCCTGGAGCGTGGGGATTTCGGCGCGCCTGCCGCTGTATGCCGGCGGGCGCCGTAGCCTCGAGCGCGAACGCAGCGCGCGCCAGTTGGAGAGTGTCACCCTGCGCGAAGAGGATGCCCGGCAGGGTATCGAGACCCAGCTGCGCGCGGCGAGCGTCGAACTGGCCGCCGCCTGGCGGCGCATCGGCCTGCGCGAGACCTCCCGCGACAACGCCGTGGCGGCCCGTGATCTCGTCGAGTCGGCCTGGCGCGAGGGCGCCGCCGAGCAGGTCGCGCTGCTCGATGCCCAGACCAGCGCACGCCAGGCCCAACTGGCCGAGGTCGAGGCGCGCTGGCAGTACCTGCAGTCGCTGATACATCTGCAGCGCGCCCTGGGCATGCTGCCGGGCCCGCTCACCCCCGCCGACCGCGACCGCCTGCTGGCAAGCTTGCCGCAATGATACCCATGACCCGGAAGCCCATGCGTATGACGCCCTGGATTCTCCCCCCGACCATCCTGCTGCTGGCCTTGGCCCTGATCGGCTGCGACAGTGCCCCCCCCGCCGAGGAGGCGCTGCGCCCGGTGCGCACCCAGCTAGTCGAGCCGGGCGTGCCGGATGCCGAGCGGCGCCTGCCCGGGCGGCTCGAGGCGGGGGCCAACCGCCGCCTGAGTTTTCGTCTCGATGGCCAGCTCGATGCCTTCGAGGTCAGCGTCGGCGAGCGGGTCGCGGCCGGCCAGCCGCTGGCGCGCCTCGACAGTACCGATATCACGCTGCAGCGCGACCAGGCCCAAGCCGGTCTGGCCAGTGCGGCGGCCACTGCGGCCAATGCCGAGGCCGAGTGGCAGCGTGCCCGGCGCCTGTATGAGGCCGGCAGCGCACCGGCGCGCCAGCTTGATGCCGCCCGCGCCCAGGTCGAGTCGGCTCGTGCCCAGCAGCGCAGTGCCGAGCGTCAGCTGGCGCTGGCCGAACGCCAGTTGGGGTTTGCCGAGCTCGACTCGCCGGGGGCGTGTCGCGTGGCCCAGCGGCTGGTCGAAGCGGGGGAGAACGTCGGCGCCGGCCAGCCGGTGCTGGTACTCGCCTGCGGCGAGGGCATGGACGTGCGTGCGGCGCTCTCCGAGGACCTGCTCGAACGGGTTGAAGAGGGCGATCGGGTCGAGGTCGAGCTGCCGCTACTGGGGCTCACGCTGCAGGGGCGGGTGGCCGAGATCGGCCTGCCGCTGCAGCCGCCCCAGGCGACCTGGCCGCTGCGGGTCAGCCTGGAGGTTGGCGACGATAGCGCTTCGGCGACGCTCACGCCGGGCATGGCCGCCGAGATCCGCCTGCCGCAGGCCGCCAACGGCGCCGACTCGCTGTGGGTGCCGATGGCGGCGGTGGGCGAGGATGACGCCGGCCACTACGTCTATGTGGCCCTCGAGGAGGACGCGGCGGAGACCGACGCCAACGACCGGCCGCTGGCGCAGATCGAGCGGCGCGAGATAGGCCTCGGGCGACGCCAGGGCGAGTCGCTTGAGATCGTTGCCGGACTCGATGCCGGCGAGCGGCTGGTAGTCGCCGGCATGAGCCGTATCAGCGACGGCCAGCGGGTGCGCCTGGAGGCGAACCGATGAGCCTCACCGCTGCCGCGCTGCGCTACAACCGCGTCACCGTGGTGGCGCTGCTGGTTATCTTCCTGGGGGCGGTGATCAGCTACCTGGGCATCTCGCGAGCCGAGGATCCCGAGGTCACGGTGCGCGTGGCGCAGATCGTCACGCCGATGCCGGGTGCCACCCCGGAGCGCATAGAGCAGCTGGTCAGCGACCCGCTGGAAACCGCGATCATGGAGATGCCGGAACTCGACTATGTCGAGAGTACCTCGCGGGCCGGGGTGTCGATCATCCGCGTCGAGCTGCGCCCCGATGTGGCCGACGTCCAGGCCGGCTGGGACAAGCTGCGGCGCAAGATCGGCGATATCCAGCACCAACTGCCCGACGAGGCCCACCCGCCGCAGATCAACGACGAGTTTGGCGATGTGTTCGGCATCATGCTGTCGCTGACCGGCGAGGGCTTCTCGCCGGCCGAGCTCAAGCAGGTCGCCGACGACGCCCGCGATCGCCTGCTGCAGCTGCCCGACGTGGCCAAGGTCACCCTCCATGGCTATGCCGAGGAGAGGATCTTCCTCGACTACAACGAGGCGCGGCTGGCCGAGCTCGAGGTGTCGCCCCAGGGCCTCGGGCAGCTGCTGGCGGCGCGCAATATCGTGCTGCCCGGTGGGGCGATCCGCTCGGGCAGCGAGCGGCTGGTGCTCGAGCCCACCGGCAACTTCGAAAGCATCGACGACATCCGCCGCGCGCTGGTGCCGCTGCCTGAAGGCGAGCGCGTGCCGCTGGGCTCGCTGGTGGAGGTCTATCACGGCTACGCCGACCCGCCGATGAGCCGTTACCACGCCAGTGGCGTACCGGGCCTGGCGCTGGGTGTAGCGATGCGCGAGGGCGGCAATATCACCGACCTGGGCGATCAGGTGCGCCAGCGCATCGCCGAGATAGAGGCCGAACTGCCCATTGGCCTCGAATTCGAGGAACTGGCCTTCCAGCCGGACCGCGTCGACGAGCGCATCAATGAGTTCCTGATCAACCTGCTGCAGGCGGTGGTGCTGGTCTGCGTGGTGATGCTGCTGTTCCTCGGCCTGCGCACCGGGTTGATCGTGGCCAGCCTGGTGCCGGCGGCGATCCTCGCCTGCCTGGCCTTCATGGGGCTGTTCGACATCGGCCTCAATCAGGTCTCGCTGGGGGCGCTGATCATCGCCCTGGGCATGCTGGTCGACAACGCCATCGTCATGGTCGAGTCGATCCAGGTCTCGACCCGCGAGGGCAAGAGCGTGCGCCAGGCGGCGCTGGAGTCGGCCGCCCAGCTGCGCTTTCCGCTGTTGACCGCCTCGTTGACCACCTCGGCGGCCTTCCTGCCGCAGTTCCTGGCGGTCTCCGATGTCGGCGAATACACCCGCTCGCTGTTCCAGGTGGTGACCATAACGCTACTGTCGTCGTGGCTACTGTCGCTGACCATGATCCCGCTGCTGTGCGTGGCACTGCTCAAGCCCAAGCGCGAGACCTCCGACGCCCAGCCAGCAGATGCCGGCGAGCAGCCCGCGGGGCGTGTGGCACGCGCCGTCTACCCGCGCTATCGACGCGGCCTGCTGGCGCTGCTGCGCCATCCGCTGCCGACCCTGGGCGTGGTGCTGGGGCTGTTCGCCCTGACCCTGGTCGGTTATGGCTATCTGCCCAAGATCTTCTTTCCCCAGGCCGAACGTAACCTGGTCACCGTCGAGCTGCGGCTACCCTATTCGGCGCCCATCGAGCGCACCCGCGAGGTGGTCGAGGCGATCGAGGCGCATCTCGGCGAGGCGCTTGCCGCCGAGCGCGATGACGCCGGCGAGTGGCGCCGCGACGGCGTGACCCACTGGGGCAGCTTCATCGGCTTCGGTGGCGAGCGCTATATCATCAATCACGCCCCGGAGCCGCCGAGCCCCGAGTACGCCTTCATGCTGCTGCAGGCCAACCGCTGGGAGGCCGTCGCCCCCTTGATCGGCGAGCTCGACGAGTGGCTCAACGATGAATTTCCCGACCTGCGCGCCAGCGTCAAGGCCACCAGCTTCGGCCCGCCGGTCAAGGTGCCGCTGTCGATCCGGCTGTCGGGCAACGACCGCGAAAGGCTGGCCGAGATCGCCGAGCAGGTGCGCCGCCATACCGACGACCAGCCGGGTACCCGCAACGTGCGCGACGACTGGGGCGACTGGGTCAAGCGGCTGCGCGTCGACGTCGACCCGGCGCGGGCCCTTCGCGCCGGGGTCACCGAGCGCGATGTGGCGCTGAGCCTGCAGTCGGCGCTGTCGGGTATCGAGGTGTCGACCTTCCGCGACGGCGACACCCTGGTGCCGATCATGCTGCGCCATGAGCGCGGCGAGCTGCGCAATGCCGACGAGCTCGACGACGTGGTGGTGATGCCCCAGGAGGGCGGCCAGGGTGTGCCGCTGGCCCAGGTCGCCGAGGTCAAGATGGTCTGGGGGCCGCCGCGCATCCTGCGCCGCGACCGCTATCAGACCATCTCGGTGGAGTCGGAGCTGGCGCCGGGGATCACTGCCGAGGCGATGGCCGCCGAGCTGCGCCCCTGGCTCGACGCTCAGCAGGCCGATTGGCCCAGTGACGTTTTCTACGAATTCGGCGGCGAGATGGAGGCCTCGCAGATCGGCACCGCCTCGATCGCCGAGAAGCTACCGATCGGTGCCATGGTGATCCTGGTGCTGCTGGTGATGCAGTTCAACTCGCTGCGGCGCCCGCTGATCATCCTGACGACTATCCCGCTGTCGCTGATCGGGGTGGTCTTCGGCCTGCTGATCACCGGCTCGCATTTCGGCATCATGACCTTCCTCGGGGTGGTGTCGCTGGCCGGCATCGTGATCAACAACGCCATCGTGCTGATCGACCGCATCGATCTCGAGCGTAGCCGCGGCCTGGCGCCGCTGGAGGCGATCCTCGAGGCCGGCAGCCGCCGCCTGCGGCCGGTGGTGATGTCGACCCTGACCACCAGTGGCGGCCTGCTGCCGCTGTGGCTGGGCGGCGGCCTGCTGTGGGCGCCGATGGCCATTGCCATCATCTTCGGCCTGCTGGCCGCCTCGATCATCACCCTGTGCGTGGTGCCGGTGCTCTACGCGCTGCTGATGCGCGTGCCGGTCGACAAGCACGAGGCGCCAGCAGGCGACGCCGAGGGGCGAGCTGTGTCAGGCTGAAGGCCTACTCCCTGATGAGGCAGCACCGGTGGAACGAGTCGCGATACTGGTCGACGTGCAGAACGTCTACTACACCACCCGCGAGGCGTTCGGTCGTCATTTCGACTACCACGCCTGCTGGGCGCGCTTCGCGGCCGACCGCGAGGTGGTGGTCGCCAACGCCTATGCGGTGGAGCGCGGCGACCCGCGCCAGCAGCAGTTCCAGGCGATCCTGCGCCGCATCGGCTTTACGATAAAGCTCAAGCCCTTCATCCAGCGCAGCGACGGCTCGGCCAAGGGCGACTGGGACGTTGGCATCACCCTCGACGCCATGGAGGCCGCCGCCGAGGTCGACCGCCTGGTGCTGCTCTCCGGCGACGGCGACTTCGACCTGCTGGTGAGCCGCATCCGCGAGCGCTATGGGATTCCCGTCGAGGTGGTTGGTGTCGAGCGCCTCACCGCCGCCTCGCTGATGCGCGCCGCAAGTCACTTCGTGCCGATTGAAGGCGACTTGTTGCGCTAGCAACATCGCCCCGACTCGCCTGTTTAGCCTGTCGCTCGGCACTAATCCGTCGGCAGGCCTTCGAGGAGGCGCTGTAAACCATCCCTGGGCGCTACCTACGCCCAGCTGCGCTCTCGCATCCTGCTCCGCTTGCAGGACCGGGGCTGGCCATCCTTGGCCAGCCCGTTCGGAGGAATCCTCCTCACCCCTGGCGTAGAACCCTCCTCTTCGGCCTGCCCCCGGCGTTCCTCGCTAGTGGCAGTGGCTAGCGCCTTTGTCGGCAGGCCCTTAGCCTAGGCGCGGGTAGGGCAAAAACGCCCAATTTGACTAGGCTGTAGGTGAGTCGCCACGTTGGGTGTCGGGTTTGGCGCCCACATCGTCAGGCGAGCAATAGGAGGTGATAGCGATGTCAGATCAACTGCTTTCCCCCAAGATGCTTGGCTACTGGACGCTGGATGAGCTCAGCGAGGTGCCCGATGAGTCGGGGATCTACTGCGTTTACCGCGCCGCCCACGACCCCGAAAGCGGCGAGATGGAGGTGCAGGAGCTGATCTACGTAGGCGAGCACCGCAATGCCCGCCACGGCCTGACCTTCCATGAGGACCACGCCAGCTGGCGAGACTTCCTGCAGCCGGAGGAGGCGCTGTGGGTCAGCGTCGGCCTCTCGGGGCATATCAACCGCGAGCGACTGGCGGCGGCGATGATCAATGCCCACAAGCCGCGCTTCAACCTGCACAGCGAATACATCGAGTACTTCCCCTTCGATCAGACCACCGTCCACCTGTACGGAAAGAAGGACAAGCTGCAGTCGATCTTTACCGTCGAGCGCCACGACCCGCCGAACCATCAGCAGGCGGCGGTTTAGCGGCGTTGAGCTGCTCCGCCTCGGGTAATGCTGATAGCGAGGGACGCCGGGGGCTGGCCGTAGAGGAGGTTTGCGCCATGGGTGAGGAGGATTCCTCCGAACGGGCTGGCCAAGGATGGCCAGCACCGGTCCTGCAAGCGAAGCAGGATGCGAGAGCGCAGCAGGGCGCAAGGTAGCGCCCAGGGAGGGGTTTACAGCGCCTCCTCGCAGGCCTGCCGCCGGATGAGTCCCGAGCGATGCCGGTCACTGCAATACCTTTGTCTCTCTGGTGACCGGGCGTAGTGGGAATGCTAGCCAGCACAGGGTGAACCGCGGCCCGATAGCGCGTACAATCGCGCCCCTTTGCACTATCCGGGACGCCGCTTTGATCTCTACCGCCAATATCACCATGCAGTTCGGGGCCAAGCCCCTTTTCGAGAACGTCTCCGTCAAGTTCGGCAAGGGCCATCGCTACGGTCTGATTGGCGCCAACGGCTGCGGCAAGTCGACCTTCATGAAGATCCTCGGCGGCGATCTCGAGCCCAGCGCCGGTCAGGTGATGGTCGAGCCCGATGCGCGGCTCGGCAAGCTGCGCCAGGACCAGTTCGCCTTCGAGGACCAGCGGGTCATCGACACCGTGATCATGGGCAACACCGAACTCTGGTCGGTGGCCGCCGAGCGCGAGCGCATCTACGCGCTGCCCGAGATGAGCGAAGCCGACGGCATGGCGGTGGCCGACCTGGAAGTGCGCTTCGCCGAGCTCGACGGCTACACCGCCGATGCCCGCGCCGGCGAGCTGCTGCTGGGGCTGGGCATCCCTCTCGACCAGCACCACGGCCCGATGAGCGCCGTGGCGCCCGGCTGGAAGCTGCGCGTGCTGCTCGCCCAGGCGCTGTTCGCCGATCCCGACGTGCTGCTGCTCGACGAGCCCACCAACCACCTCGATATCGCCACCATCAGCTGGTTGGAAGGGGTGCTGAACGCTCGCGACAGCACCATGATCATCATTTCCCACGACCGCCACTTCCTCAACAGCGTGTGCACGCACATGGCCGACCTGGACTATGGCGAGATCACCCTGTTCCCCGGCAACTACGACGACTACATGACCGCCGCCACCGCGGTGCGCGAGCGCATGCACGCCGACAACGCCAAGAAGAAGGCGCAGATCGCCGAGCTGCAGGCCTTCGTCAGCCGCTTCTCGGCCAACGCCTCCAAGGCCAAGCAGGCCACCTCACGGGCGCGTCAGATCGACAAGATCAAGCTCACCGACATCAAGCCGTCGAGCCGGGTCAGCCCGTTCATCCGCTTCGAGCAGAACAAGAAGATCCACCGCAATGCGCTCAACGTCGAGGGACTGACCAAGGGCTACGACAGTGCGCCACTGTTCGAGGGGATCTCGATGACGGTGGAGGCCGGCGAGCGAATCGCCATCATCGGCCCCAACGGCATCGGCAAGACCACGCTGCTCAAGACCCTGAGCGGCGAGCTGGCGCCTGACAGCGGCAGCGCCAAGTGGACCGACAGCGCCGAGCTTGGCGTGTTCGCCCAGGACCACGGCGACGACTTCGCCAATTCGGCCACGCTGTTCGAATGGATGCAGCAGTGGACCGATGCCGGCGAGCAGGTGGTGCGCGGCGCACTGGGGCGGATGCTGTTCAGCAGCGACGATATCGGCAAGTCGGTCAAGGTGCTGTCGGGGGGGGAGCAGGGCCGCATGCTGTTCGGCAAGCTGTCGCTGATCAATCCCAACGTGCTGCTGATGGACGAGCCCACCAACCACCTCGACATGGAGTCCATCGAAGCCCTCAACCTGGCCCTGGAGCACTACCCCGGCACGCTGATCTTCGTCAGCCACGACCGCGAATTCGTCTCCTCGCTGGCCACCCGGGTGCTCGACATGACGCCGCAGGGGATCATCGACTTCAGCGGCAGCTATGAGGACTATCTACGCAGCCAAGGACTTGGTTAGAGCCGATTGTGGCCTCCCGCAAGTGCGTTGAACGCGCGGTGATAAATAGGGTTTGTCACGGCGCGCCCGATAGCGTAGAAGACACTCATTGAACGTGTTAGACGAGAGCACCTGACTCCATGAGCCGACTCACCCGACTGATCGCCATCATCGCGATGGCGCTTGCGCCGACCCTTGGCCTGAAGGCCAGCCTGATCGACAACATCGCCACCGATTTTGGCCCCCGCGACCCGTTTGAAGTGTGGGTCAAGGTCGATAACAGCGATGCTACGCTCACGGTGTATCGCGGCGACTTTCCCATCGAGCGCATTCATGGCATCTCGATCGGTCAGCGCGGCGCCGCCCGCATGCGGGTGCGGGGCGACAAGCAGACCCCTCAGGGGGAGTTTCGTATCAACGGCATCAACCCCGAGAGCCGCTTTCACCTGTTCTTCGCCGTCGACTACCCCACGCCGTGGAATGCGCTGGAAGCGCTCAACGCCGGCGTGATGAGCCGTGTCGAGTACGAGGAGTACCACTATTTCCTGCGTCGCCATGGTCGTCCGCCCCAGGACACCGTACTGGGTGGTAACATCGGCCTGCACGGCATTGGCGGCGGCGATCCGGAGATTCACGGTCGTTTCGACTGGACCCTGGGCTGCGTGGCGGTGACCAATGAGGAGATCGAGCGGCTTGCCGAGCTGATCGGCATTGGCACACGGGTCGTGATCCGCTAGGCTCTAGGGGCGCGATAGGTTTTTTCGTGTAGACAGGCGGAGCCTGTCTATAATAAAACAGTGTTTGACATCACGTGTTGGCTGTCTATTATTGCCATCGTGACGTGCAGAAGAACCTGCAATAGCAGGACGCCTGTTAAGCAGGCACAACCCAAGCTGAACCAAGGAAGTCTCTCAAGGAGAACACCATGACCATTAAGAACACTCTGAAGCTTACCGCTGCCGCTGCATCTCTGGCGATTCTGGCGGGCTGTGCCTCTACCGGCGCCCTGGACGAAGTGCGCATGACAGCTGAGTCCGCTCAGGCTGACGCTTCTGAAGCGCTGAACGTGGCCAACCAGGCACAGAACACCGCTAACCAAGCGCAGCGCGACGCTCAGGCTGCTCTGCAGATGTCTCGCGAAAACCGCGAAGAGATGAACCGCATGTTCGAGCGCTCCATGCAGAAGTAATTCTGTCATGGGTGCCGAAAGCTAACGCTTTCAGCATCGGTTTACCCGAGGCCGGCTCCATCAGGAGCCGGCCTCGGCGTTTGTGTCAGGGGGAAAAGGGCAAGAAGAGAATTGCGAGGTTTCCTGCCGGCTATTGAGGGTAACCCTCGGTGGGTAAGGGGAGTAACCTAGCCTGGCAAACGACTAGCATCCCTTGGCAAATCGTTTGCACCCTGCAAATTTGCCCGGGCCCATGGCCCGGGCTTTTTTTGCAACGTCTTTCAGCCCATCGCCAGTTCGAGCTGCTGGTAGAGGCCGTTGTCAGGCTCGCCGAGGTGGCGGTAGATGCCTTCGGGAGTGGGGTGTGGCTCATCGGCGTGCTCGATGGTTTCCTCGCGGGCTTCACGCAGCACCGCCACCGGCTGGCCCTTGGGCGCCTCGACCTCGGCGCGCACGCGAGCGTAATCTACCGGGGGTTGTTCATCGCCGAAGGCGCTGGCGAGCATCTCCAGGGCGTTGAGCACCGGCTGGAAGGAGCCCTCCTGCTCGTCGAGCAGCGGGAACGACTGCACCAGTAGTGTGCCCTCAGCGTCCCAGCCGGCCTTGAACGGCTCGTTGATCAGGTGCACGGCGGTGCCCACTGGTACCCGCGAGTAGAGCGACTCGATATCCCGCGGCAGCATGCGGATACAGCCGCGGCTGGCGCGCATGCCGACGCCGTCGGGCTGGTTGGTGCCGTGGATCAGGTAGCTCGGCAGGCCGAGCAGGATCGCATGCCGGCCCAGCGGGTTGTCGGGGCCGGGCGGGACCACCGCGGGCGGCGGCTCGCCGCGGGCGGCGGCCTCTTCGCGCATCGAGCGCGGCGGCGCCCAGTGCGGATCCTTGATGTTCATGGTGGTGCGAGTCGAGGCCACCGGCGTGGCAAAGCCTTCGCGGCCGACGCTGATCGGGTAGGTCTCGACGATCGGCGTCTCGCCGCTGGCCGTGGGCGGGTAGTAGTAGAGGCGCATCTCCGGCAGGTTGACGACGATGCCGTCGCGCGGGCCGGGGGGCAGGATGTGCTGGGTAGGCAGCACCACCTCGGCGCCTTCGCCCGGGTACCACATGCTCAGCTCGGGGTTGGCACGGCGCATCTCCTCGATGCCGAGGCCGAAGCGGTGGCCGATGTCGATCAGGGTGTCTTCCTTGGCCGCGGTCACGGTCTGGATGCTGCCGATCACGTCGCCCCGCTCGGGGATAGGATAGTGCCCCACCGGGCGTTCGCCGTTGGCGGCATCGGCCAGTGCCAGCGGCGAGATCGCCAGCAGGGCTGTGGCCAGGGCGGCACGCAGGCGTCCGCTCAGGCCGTGGGTCAGGTGCATGTTCATGGGCTTGGTCTCGTTCACCGAGTCATACCTTTATCATCAGGCGCTTGCTCGGTGTCAGCCGTTCAAGCCGCCTCGGTCTTGCGGTTCAATCGCTCCAGCAGGCCTTCGACCACGCTGAAGCGCGTTTCTTCGGTTTCCATCTCGAGCTCGAAGCGCAGGGTATCGGCGCCATCGAGCCGGTAGTGAACCGGATCCTTCTGTATCAGGGTGACCAGCGTCATCGGGTCGACGGCGGTGCCGGTGGCAAATATCGCCCGGCCGCGCTGTGGCCCCGCCTCCAGCCGCGAAATGCCCAGCCGCTCGGCGCGCTGGCGCAGCCGGGTCTGGCGCATCAGCGTCTTGAGCGGTGCCGGCAGCAGGCCGAAACGGTCTACCAGTTCGACCTGCAGTTCCTTGAGTGCTGCCTCGTCCTCGGCGCTGGCAATGCGTTTATACATGATCAGGCGCTGCTGCACATCAGGCATGTAGTCGTCCGGGATCAGCGCCGGCAGATTCAGGCTGATTTCCACCCCCTGGTCCAGCGGCGCCTCGATGTTCGGCGTCTTGCCGGCCTTGATTGCCTTCACCGCACGCTCGAGCATCTGCATATACAAACTATAGCCGATGGTTTCCATCTGGCCGCTCTGTTCGTCGCCGAGCAGCTCGCCGGCGCCGCGAATCTCCATGTCATGGCTGGCCAGGGTGAAGCCGGCGCCGAGGTCCTCGGCCTGGCTGATCGCCTCGAGGCGCTTGGCGGCATCGCGGGTGATCGCCTTGGGCGGCGGGGTCAGCAGGTAGGCGTAGGCCTGGTGATGGCTGCGGCCTACGCGGCCGCGCAGCTGGTGCAGCTGGGCCAGGCCGAACTTGTCGGCGCGCTCGATGATGATGGTGTTGGCGCTGGGTACGTCGATGCCGGTCTCGATGATGGTCGAGCACACCAGCACATTGAAGCGCTTGTGGTAGAAGTCGGACATGATGCGCTCCAGCGAGCGCTCAGGCAGCTGGCCGTGGGCTACCGCCACCCGTGCCTCGGGCACTAGCTCGCGCAGTTGCTCGGCGCTGGTCTCGATGGTCTTGACCTCGTTGTGCAGCACGTAGACCTGGCCGCCGCGCAGGATCTCGCGCAGGATCGCCTCCTTGACCACCGCCTCGTTGCGCTGCTGGACGAAAGTCTTCACCGACAGCCGCCGCGCCGGCGGGGTGGCGATGATCGACAGGTCGCGGATGCCGCTCATCGCCATATTGAGGGTGCGCGGGATCGGCGTGGCGGTCAGGGTCAGGATGTCGACCTCGGCACGCAGGCTCTTGAGGCGCTCCTTCTGGGCGACCCCGAAGCGGTGCTCCTCGTCGATGATCAGCAGCCCCATGTTGGGGAAGTGCATGCGCTTGGCGAGCAGCTTGTGGGTACCGATGACGATATCGGCGCGGCCCTCCTCGATGCGCTTGAGCGACTCGGCCTGGCCCTTGCCGCCGGTGAAGCGCGAGATCAGCTCGACCTGCACCGCGGTATCGGCGAAGCGGTCGCGGAAGTTGTCGTAGTGCTGCTGGGCGAGCAGGGTGGTGGGCACCAGCACCACCACCTGGCGGCCGGAGTGCACGGCCAGGAAGGCGGCGCGCATCGCCACTTCAGTCTTGCCGAAGCCGACGTCGCCGCACACCACGCGGTCCATCGGCTGGGTGCGGGTCATGTCGCCGATCACCGCGCCGATCGCTGCCCGCTGGTCGGGGGTCTCCTCGAAGGGGAAGCTGCCGGCGAAGCGCGCGTACTCCTCCACCGGCAGGTCGCAGGCGAAGCCGACCCGCGCCTCGCGCCGGGCGTAGACATCGAGCAGCTCGGCGGCGGTGTCGCGTATCTTCTCGGCGGCCTTCTTCTTGGCCTTGTCCCAGGTCTCCGAGCCGAGCTTGTGCAGCGGTGCCAGCTCGTCGCTGGCGCCGGCGTAGCGTGAGATCAGGTGCAGGCTGTCCACCGGCACGTAGAGCTTGGCGCCGTCGGCGTACTCCAGGGCCAGGAATTCTGCTGCCTGGCCGCCGGCCTCGAGGCGCTCCAGGCCCAGGTAGCGGCCTACGCCGTGGGCCTGGTGGACCACCGGTGAGCCCTCGTGGAGCTCGGCCAGGTGGCGCACCGCCAGCTCATTGTCGTCGGTGGCCTTGGCGCGCCGGCGGCTCTGGCGCACCACGTCGCCGAACAGCTCCGACTCGGTGACCACGGCAAGCGTGATGCCGGCGTCGCTGTCACCCATTGCCAGGCCGGCCTCGAGGCCGCCCTCGGTAATCGCCAGGTGCTGCTCGCCGCCGGCGAAAGCGTGCCAGTCGTCGACGTGGGGCAGGGCGAGATGCAGCGGGGCGAGCTGCTCCTCGATGGCCTCGCGGCGGCCGCGGGACTCGGCGACGAACAGCACCCGCGCCGTCGGATGGTCGGCGAGGAAGCGCTGCAATGATGCCAGCGGCTGCTGGGCGCGGGCGTTGATGGCCACCGTGGGCGGCGGCTGGGTGGCCGACAGCCGCACGTGGGGGTGGTCGGGGTCCTCGGTCATCGCCACCCGTGGGTGGCGCTTGATGGCGCCAAACACCTCGGCTACCGGCACGAAGGCGCGATGCGGCGGCAGCAGCGGCCGGGTAGGGTCGACGCCGAGGTTCTCAAAGCGGCTCTCGATCGCCGCCCAGTGGTGCTCGGCGGCCTCGAACACACCGGGCAGGGTGGCGACCCGGGTGCTCGCGGCAAGATGCTCGAACAGCGTCGCGGTTTCCTCGAAGAACAGCGGCAGGTACTGCTCCAGGCCCGGCGAAGGGATGCCCTTGAGGGCATCGACGTAGAGTGGGCACTGGCGCGGGTCGACGTCGAACAGCGTCTCGAAGCCTTCGCGGAAGCAGGCGATGGCGCTGCGCGACAGCGAATACTCGTGGGCTGGCAGCAGCTCGACCCGCTCGACCTTGTCCTGGCTGCGCTGGGTGTCGGGGTCGAAGTGGCGCAGGGTGTCGATCTCGTCGTCGAACAGGTCGATGCGCAGCGGCGCTTCGCTGCCCATCGGGTAGAGGTCGATCAGCGCGCCGCGCAGGGCGTACTCGCCGGGCTCATAGACCGTTTCCACCGCGCGGTAGCCGGCCCGCGACAGGCTCTCGCGAAAGCCCTCGCGGTCCAGGGTCTGGCCGACTTCCAGGCTCAAGACCCGCCCGGCGATGTACTCCACCGGTGCCAGGCGCTGCATCAGTGTGTTGATCGGTACCAGTACGATGCCGTGGCTGGCCTGCTGCAGCTCGCGCAGGGTGCGTAGCCGTGCCGATACGATGTCCTGATGCGGCGAGAAGCTGTCGTAGGGCAGCGTCTCCCAGTCGGGGAAGGGCATCACCGGGGCGTCGGCGAAGAACGCCAGGTCGTTTTCCAGGCGCTGGGCCTCGGCGGTGTCGGCGGTGATCACCAGCAACGGTGCATCGGCAGCCAGGCGCGCCAGGGCCAGGGCCAGGGCGCTGCCGTGGGGGCGCTGCCAGTAGAGCGTCTCGCGGGTGCCGGAGGGGCGCGGTGGGTCGAGCGGAGAAAAATGCGGCATGGTATCGAAATCGCGAACCTTGAGAGCGAATCCGCGATAATAGCAGCCTTATATGTATCTTGTAGTCAAGCCCGCGATTCTGTAATTGCCCTACAGCGGCTGCGACCATCCAGCAATTGCTGTCGTGCTGCGCTGCCGCGATAATAGCGCCACATTCGATACCCATGACGTAGAAGAGGCCCCACGTGAGTCAGCAAACGCTCGAGACCGTCTTTGAGGAGTGGCAAGGTAGCGAAGCCATCGCCGAAGAAATGATTCCGCTGCTGGGCAAGCTCTATCGCCAGTACAACATCGTCACTTCGCTGTTCGGCCGCTCGCTGATCAACCAGTCGGTGATTCGTATCCTCAAGGACCACCGCTTCGTCAAGAAGGTCGAGGGCACCGAGCTCGACGTGCGCGACACCTTCCCGCTGGTCAAGGCCATGACCGAGCTCGACCTGGGGCCGGCCCACATCGACGTCGGCAAGCTGGCGGTGGCCTACAAGACCCGCGGCAACGGTGACGTCCACGCCTTCCTCGAGCGTGAGCTGGCCGAGATCGTCGGCGGGCATCAGAGCAACGGCAACCACAACGAGCCCAAGGACGTAGTGCTCTACGGTTTCGGGCGTATCGGCCGCATCCTCGCGCGGATCCTGATCGAGAAGGCCGGCGGCGGCAATCTGCTGCGTCTGCGCGCCATCGTCGTGCGCGGTCGCGGCGATATCGCCAAGGACCTCGAGAAGCGCGCCAGCCTGCTGCGCCGCGACTCGGTACACGGCCCCTTCTCGGGCAGTATTGCCGTGGATGCCGAGAATAGCGCGCTGATCGCCAACGGCAACTACATCAAGGTGATCTACGCCGACTCGCCCTCCGAGATCGACTACACCGCCTACGGCATCGACAATGCCCTGATCGTCGACAACACCGGCATGTGGCGCGACGAGGAGGGCCTCTCCCAGCACCTCGCGTGCAAGGGGGCGGCCAAGGCGCTGCTGACCGCGCCGGGCAAGGGCGATATCAAGAACGTCGTCTACGGCATCAACCACGCCGACATCACCAGCGACGACCGCATCGTCTCCGCCGCCTCGTGCACCACCAACGCCATCGTGCCGGTGCTCAAGGCGATCAATGACCAGTACGGTATCGAGCACGGCCACGTCGAGACGGTACACGCCTACACCAACGACCAGAACCTGATCGATAACTATCACAAGGGCGACCGCCGTGGCCGCAGCGCGCCGCTCAACATGGTGTTGACCGAGACCGGCGCCGCCAAGGCGGTGGCCAAGGCGCTGCCCGAGCTCACCGGCAAGCTGACCGGCAACGCCATCCGCGTGCCGATCCCCAATGTGTCGATGGCGATCCTCAACCTCAACCTGCACCAGGACACCGACGCCGAGGCGCTCAACGACTACCTGCGGCGCATGGCGGTGCACTCGCCGATGCAGAAGCAGATCGACTACGTCGATTCGCCGGAAGTGGTGTCGTCGGACTTCGTCGGCAACCGCCACGCCGGCATCGTCGACGCCAAGGCGACCATCGCCGACGGCAAGAATGCGGTGCTCTATGTGTGGTACGACAACGAGTTCGGCTACAGCTGCCAGGTGGTGCGTATCCTCCAGCATATGTCCAACGTCAGCTTCCTGGTGTTCCCCAAGGACCGCGACTGATCGTCGCCGCTGGGCGGGGCCGCCCAGCGCCATCGCCACGCTTCTGCACGGCCCGTCGAGACCTTCGGCGGGCCGTTTTGCGCCCTCTCGCCGGTGGCCTTTCGCTGCGTATCTCTTTATAATACTCAGGATTTTTGGCACGACTCGAGTGAGCTCGGGTCGAACTGGCAACCTTCTGATAAGAAAAGAATTCGAAGTCCGTGACGAGCGGCCGGCGCAAGCCGTGCTGGCGCGTGCGTCCGTCGAACCCCTTTCCTTCCACATCAGATCCTAACTGGGCGAGACTATGATCGAAGTCAAAAAAGGCCTGGATCTCCCCATCACCGGGGTGCCCGAGCAGCGCATCGAGGATGCGCGCGCGGTGCGCCACGTGGCAGTCCTGGGTACCGACTACGTTGGCATGAAGCCGACCATGGAGGTCCGGGAGGGGGACAGCGTCAAGCTGGGCCAGCTACTCTTCACCGACAAGAAGATCGACGGCGTGCGCTTCACCGCGCCGGCGGCTGGTGAGGTGGTGGCTATCAACCGCGGCGAAAAGCGCCGCCTGCTGTCGGTGGTGATCAAGGTCGCCGAAGGCAACGAGGAGCGCGTCGAGTTCACCGCCCACGGTGCCGACAAGCTCGACGGCCTGGAGCGCCAGGTGGTGGTCGACCAGCTGGTCGAGTCCGGCCTCTGGACCGCGCTGCGCACGCGCCCCTATTCCCGTACCCCGGCCCTCGACGCCACGCCCGAGAATATCTTTGTCACCGCCGTGGATACCCATCCGCTGGCCGGCGACCCGGCGCTGGTGATCAACGAGCAGCCCGAGGCGTTCGAGCACGGCCTCAAGGTGCTGACGCGCCTGACAGAAGGCAAGGTGTTCCTGTGTACCGGCGCCGATGCCAAGCTGCCCGGCAGCGATGTCGACGGCGTGCAAGTCGAGCAGTTCGCTGGCCCGCATCCCGCCGGCCTGGTGGGTACCCATATCCACTATCTGTCGCCGGTGGCCCTGCACAAGCAGGTCTGGCACATCGGCTATCAGGATGTGATCGCCTTCGGCAAGCTGTTTGCCCAGGGCGTCCTGGATGTCAGCCGCGTGGTCGCCCTGGGCGGCCCGCGCGCCGAGAATCCTCGCCTGCTGCGCACCCGGGTGGGTGCCAGCAGCGAGGAACTGCTCGCTGGTGAAGTGGTCAACCCCGATGACACTCGCGTCATTTCCGGTTCGGTATTCTCCGGCTCTACCTGCGAGGGAGCGCTGCGCTACCTGGGGCGTTTCCACAATCAGGTCAGCCTGCTCGAGGAGGGCAACAAGCGCGCCTTCATGGGCTGGTTGTCGCCGGGTGCCAACCGTCATTCGGTGCTGGGTATCTATGTCTCCAAGGTCCTTGGCCTGTCGAACTATGCGCCTGACACCTCGACCAATGGCTCCGAGCGCGCCATGGTCCCGGTGGGCGCCTACGAGACAGTGATGCCACTGGATATCCTGCCCACTCAGCTGCTGCGTTCATTGATCGTCGGTGACATCGAGACCGCCATGCAGCTCGGTTGTCTGGAACTGGATGAGGAAGACCTCGCGCTGTGCACCTACGTGTGCCCCGGCAAGTACGAGTACGGTCCCATCCTGCGCGACAATCTCACCACGATCGAGAAAGAGGCTTGATGATGGGTATCCGACAGACACTCGACAATCTCGAGCCGCACTTCCACAAGGGCGGCAAGTACGAGAAGTTCTATCCGCTGTACGAAGCCGTCGACACCATCTTCTACGCGCCGCCCAGCGTGACCAAGACCACGGCGCACGTGCGCGATGGCGTCGACCTCAAGCGCATCATGATCACCGTCTGGATGTGTACCTTCCCGGCGATGTTCTTCGGCATGTGGAACGCCGGCTGGCAGGCCAACACCGCCATCGCCGGCGGCTACGAGTCGATGGCTGGCTGGCGCGAGGCGATCATGATGCTGCTCGCCAGCGGCCATGATCCGGGCAGCCTGTGGGCCAACTTCGTGCTCGGCGCGACCTACTTCCTGCCCATCTACCTGGTGACCTTCGCCGTGGGCGGTTTCTGGGAAGTGCTGTTCGCAGTCAAGCGCGGCCACGAGGTCAACGAAGGCTTCTTCGTCACTTCGGTGCTGTATGCGCTGATCCTGCCGGCCACCATCCCGCTGTGGCAGGTGGCGCTGGGCATCACCTTCGGCATCGTGATCGGCAAGGAGATCTTCGGCGGTACCGGCAAGAACTTCCTCAACCCTGCGTTGACCGGCCGCGCCTTCCTCTACTTTGCCTACCCGGCGCAGATCTCCGGTGACGCAGTATGGGTCGCAGCCGACGGCTACACCGGCGCCACCGCGCTGTCGATCGCCTTCCAGGAGGGCATGGCCAGCCTGACTACCCAGTTCAGCTGGTGGGACGCCTTCTTCGGCTTCATCCCCGGCTCGGTGGGTGAGGTCTCGACGCTGGCGATCTTCATTGGTGCTGCAGTCTTGCTATGGACGCGAATCGCCTCGTGGCGAATCATGCTCGGGGTGTTCCTCGGCATGGTCGCGACCAGTTCGCTGTTCAACTTGATCGGTTCCGACACCAATCCGATGTTCGCCATGCCGTGGTACTGGCACCTGGTGATTGGCGGCTTCGCCTTCGGCATGGTGTTCATGGCCACTGACCCGGTGTCGGCCTCCATGACCAACCAGGGGCGTCTGATCTTCGGCGCACTGATCGGCGTGATGACCGTGCTGATTCGCGTGGTCAACCCGGCGTTCCCCGAGGGCATCATGCTGGCGATCCTGTTCGCCAACCTGTTCGCTCCGCTGATCGACCACATCTTTGTTCAGGCCAACATCAAGCGCCGTCAGCAGCGCGTTGGTGCGCCGGCCGAGGAGACTGCCTGATGGCACAGAGCAATAACTCCATCAAGAAGATCCTGATCGTGGCGTTCGCGCTGTGCATCGTCTGCTCGGTGGTGGTCTCCACCGCCGCGGTGGCGCTGCGTCCGATGCAGGCGCTCAACGAGGAGCTCGACCGCAAGACCAACATCCTGCGCGTCGCCAACCTCTACGAGCGCGGCATGGACGTGGAAGCGGCCTTCGCCGAGATCGAGCCCCGCGTGGTGGATCTGCGCACCGGTGAGTACACCGATGAGTTCGATCCTGACACCTTCGATCACTTCCAGGCCGCTCGCGATCCGGCGTCCTCGCGCACCCTGTCGGGTGATCGCGACATCGCCGGCCTCAGCCGCCAGGAGAACTACGCCACCGTTTACCTGGTGGGTGATGGCGACAATCCCGACCAGATCATTGTGCCGATCCGTGGCCAGGGTCTGTGGGGGCTGATGCGCGGCTACATGTCGATTCAGGGCGACGGCAACACCATCGTCGGCATCACCTACTATGAGCACAGCGAGACCCCGGGGCTTGGCGCCGAGGTCAACAACCCGCGCTGGCAGGCGCAGTGGGAAGGCAAGCGGATATACGACGAAGAGGGTAGCCTTAATCCGGCCATTCGCGTGGCCCGCGGCAGCGGCAGCGGCGACTATGAAGTCGACGGCCTGTCCGGTGCCACCCTGACCGCCAACGGGGTGACCAACATGCTGCAGTTCTGGCTTAGCCCGGAAGGCTTCGGTGAATACCTGGCGCGCTTCCGCGATGGCATCAGCCTCGAAGAGGCCCAGGACGCCGACGTCGACATCGAAGAAGAGGGAGCTTGATCATGGCTGCTGATTCCACCAAAGGCGTTCTGATAACGCCTCTGTTCAAGAACAACCCCATCGCCCTGCAGATCCTCGGGGTCTGCTCGGCACTGGCGGTCACCACCAGCATGAGCGTGTCGCTGGTCATGACCCTGGCGGTGGTGTTCGTGTGTGCGTTCTCGAACCTGTTCGTGTCGCTGATTCGCGCCCACATTCCGTCGTCGATCCGCATCATCGTGCAGGTGACCATCATCGCCTCGCTGGTTATCGTGGTCGACCAGGTGCTGCGCGCCTTCGCCTACCAGATGTCCCAGCAGCTGTCGGTGTTCGTCGGGCTGATCATCACCAACTGCATCATCCTTGGCCGCGCCGAGGGCTTCGCCATGCAGAACAGCCCCAAGATGTCGTTCATCGACGGCATCGGCAACGGCCTGGGCTACGGTGTGGTGCTGATGGTAGTGGGCTTCTTCCGCGAGCTGTTCGGCTCCGGCAGCGTGTTCGGCTTCACCATCCTCGCACCGGTGCAGGATGGCGGCTGGTATGTACCCAACGGCCTGATGCTGCTGCCGCCCTCGGCGTTCTTCATCATCGGCCTGATGATCTGGGTGATCCGCGAGGCCTATCCGGAGCAGATCGAAGAGAACGAGTTCAAGATGAAGCACAACACCGAACCCAAGGAGGCCGTGTAACATGGAACACTATCTGAGCCTGTTCATCGCCTCGGTGTTCGTCGAAAACATGGCGCTGGCGTTCTTCCTCGGCATGTGCACCTTCCTGGCGGTATCCAAGAAGGTCTCCTCGTCGTTCGGCCTCGGCGTGGCGGTGGTGGTCGTACTCACCATCACCGTGCCGGTCAACAACCTGGTGCTCAATTACCTCCTCGCCGAAGGGGCATTGACCTGGACCGGCATCGCTGGCGCCGAGAACATCGACCTGTCGTTCCTCGGGCTGCTCAGCTACATCGGCGTGATCGCCGCCCTGGTGCAGATCATCGAGATGTTCCTCGACAAGTACGTGCCCGCGCTCTATAACGCGCTGGGCGTGTTCCTGCCGCTGATCACCGTGAACTGCGCGATCCTGGGTGGCGTACTGTTCATGGTCGAGCGTAACTACACCTTCGGCGAGTCGGTGGTCTACGGCGCCGGTGCTGGCTTCGGCTGGGCGCTGGCGATCACCGCCCTGGCCGGCATCCGCGAGAAGCTCAAGTACAGCGACGTGCCCGGCGGCCTGCAGGGCCTGGGCATTACCTTCATCACCGTGGGCCTGATGTCGCTCGGCTTCATGTCGTTCTCCGGCATCCAGCTATAAGTCGCGTGCCGGGTGGCAGCGCCGCCCGGCATGCCCCACGTGACAAGGCAACGATTGAAATAGGAACCCGACATGGTTGATATAACTGTCATCTTGCTCGGCGTAGTCATGTTCACCATTATCGTCATCGCATTGACGCTGGTGATCCTGGCGGCGCGCAGCAAGCTCGTCAGCAGCGGGGACGTGACCATCGAGGTCAACGGTGACCCCGAGCACACCTTGACCACCCAGGCCGGCGGCAAGCTGCTTAACACCCTGGCCGCCAACGGCATCTTCCTGTCGTCGGCGTGCGGCGGCGGCGGCTCCTGCGCCCAGTGCAAGTGCCGCGTGGAAGAGGGCGGCGGCTCGATCCTGCCCACCGAAGAGTCGGCCTTCACCATGCGTGAAAAGAAGGAGGGCTGGAGGCTCTCCTGTCAGGTGCCGGTCAAGCAGGACATGAAGGTCGAGGTGCCCGAGGAGGTCTTCGGCGTCAAGCAGTGGGAGTGCGAGGTCATCTCCAACCCCAACGTCGCCACCTTCATCAAGGAGCTCAACCTCAAGCTGCCGGAAGGCGAGAACGTCGACTTCCGGGCCGGCGGCTACGTGCAGCTGGTCGCGCCGCCCTACGACATCAAGTTCTCCGACTTCGATATCGAAGAGGAGTATCGCGGTGACTGGGACAAGTTCGACCTGTTCAAGATATCGCACAAGAACCCCGAGGAGACCATCCGCGCCTACTCGATGGCCAACTACCCCGAAGAAGTGGGTATCCTCAAGTTCAACATCCGTATCGCCACGCCGCCTCCCGGCACCAACCACCCGCCGGGCATCATGTCGACCTACGTCTTCAACCTGAAGCCGGGCGACAAGGTCCAGGTGATGGGGCCCTTCGGTGAGTTCTTCGCCAAGGATTCCGACGCCGAGATGGTCTTCGTCGGCGGCGGTGCCGGCATGGCGCCGATGCGCAGCCACATCTTCGACCAGCTCAAGCGCCTCAAGTCGACGCGCAAGATCTCCTTCTGGTACGGCGCGCGCTCCTGGCGCGAGACCTTCTACAACGAAGAGTACGACCAGCTGGCCGAGGAGTTCGACAACTTCGAGTGGCATCTGGCGCTTTCCGACCCACTGCCGGAAGACAACTGGGAAGGCCCCACCGGCTTCATCCACAACGTGCTCTACGAGAAGTACCTCAAGGACCACCCGGCGCCCGAGGACTGCGAGTACTACATGTGCGGGCCGCCGATGATGAACGCCTCGGTGATCAAGCTGCTGCTCGACATGGGGGTAGAGCCCGAGAACATCATGCTGGATGACTTCGGCGGATGATCGGCGTCGCCTCACGGCGACTCACAGGGCTGGCCCGCGGGCCAGCCCTGTTCATCTCGGCCCTGCTGGGGCTGGCCATGATGGCCACTGCCCTGGCGGGGTGCCGCGATAGCGGCAGCCAGCGGCTCGACGTGCAGGGCGCGGCCCTGGACTACGGATACCATTTCACCCTGTATGCCGATTCCGGCGCCGACGCAAGGTCCCTCGAAGTCGGCATACAGAGTGAACTGGCACGCTTTGAACGCCAGCATGCGGCGTTTCTCGACCACATCACCCTGCTCGATGCAGCGCTGACCAGCGCGCCTGGCGTATCTGGCGCAGCGTTTTCGCGGGCGCATCGGGGCCTGGCCCACGCCTGGCTGATCGACGGCCTGGCCAGCTGGCTGGATGCCCAGGGCGAGGCGCGCTACTTCCTCGAGGTGGGTGGTGACGTGCGCGCGCGGGGCACCCAGGCCGGGCGACGCCCCTGGCAGCTGGCCCTCGAACAGCCCACCGATTTCGGCGCCTCCGAGGTACGCCGCTTGGCCATCGACGACCTGGCTCTGGCCACTGCGGGCGACTTCCGCGACCGCTGGCTGGGGCTTGCCGGCAGCGCCGAAACCCCCGCCGGCTGGTGGCTGGCCAACGGCAGCGAGCGGGTCGTCGAGGTCAGCGTGCTGGCCACCACGGCGCTGGAGGCCGCCGCCTGGGCCAGCTGGCTGCTACGCATGACACCTCAGGCGGCGCTGGCCCTGGCCGAGCGGCGGAGCATTGCCGCCTATTTCATTGTCACAGCCCAGACAGGCTACGATGTACGCATCAGCCCGGCCATGACGCCTTACCTTGGCGATTAGTCGCCCCACGAGGGCACTCAGGAGGAACGATGACAATCTGGTTACTGGTATTCGGTTTCATGCTGCTGCTGATGGCTGCCATGGCCATCGGCGTGATCCTCGGACGCAAGCCGATTGCTGGCTCCTGCGGCGGGCTCAATAACATCGGCATGAAAGACGGCTGCGAAGTCTGCGGCGGCAAGGACGAGGTCTGCGAGGAAGAGAACCGCAAGCGCGGCAGCGCCCGCCGTCGCGGTGATGAGAGCCGCGGCGCCGACCTCGGCTACAACGCAGTTCGCCGCTAGTCCTGCCGGCAGCGCCGCGCGCTGCCATCGCGAATGAATTGGCTCCCACAGATCGCGAATGAATTCGCTCCTACAGGGAGTGGCGCCGAGGCAATAACACATTCAGGGGAAAGGAGACGCGACAGCACATGGCAGTCCACAACTACGACGTAGTGGTGATCGGCACCGGCCCGTCCGGCGAGAGTGCCGCCATCAACGCCGCCAAGCATGGCAAGCGCGTGGCCGTGATCGAGAAGCAGCAGGCGGTGGGCGGCAACTGCACCCACTGGGGCACCATCCCCTCCAAGGCGCTGCGCCATCAGGTCAAGCAGATCATGCAGTTCAACACCAACCGCATGTTCCGCGATATCGGCGAGCCGCGCTGGTTCTCCTTCCCCAAGGTACTCGAACGCTCCCGGGTCACCATCGACCAGCAGGTCGAGATGCGCACCCGCTTCTATGCCCGTAACCGCATCGACCTGTTCTTCGGCGTGGCGCGCTTCAAGGACGAGCACACCCTGGTGATACGCGACGACCACGAAGGCGTCGAGGAGATCTGTGCCCAGAAGATCGTCATCGCCACCGGCTCGCGTCCCTACCGGCCGGCCGACGTCAACTTCCGCCACCCGCGCATCTACTGCTCCGACACCGTGCTCGGCCTGTCGCACACTCCGCGCACCCTGATCATCTTCGGCGCCGGCGTCATCGGCAGCGAATACGCCTCGATCTTCTCCGGGCTCGGCGTCAAGGTCGACCTGATCGACTCCCGTGACCGCCTGCTGTCGTTCCTCGACGACGAGATCTCCGACGCGCTCTCCTATCACCTGCGCCAGAACGGCGTGCTGGTGCGCCACAACGAGGATTACGAGCGCATCGAAGGCGACGAGTCCGGCGTGGTGGTGCACCTCAAGTCGGGCAAGCGGCTGCGCGCCGACGCCTTCCTGTGGGCCAACGGCCGCACCGGTAATACCGACCAGCTGGGCCTCGAGAACATCGGCCTGAAGGCCAACGGCCGCGGTCAGCTGCAGGTCGACAACCACTACCGCACCGCCCTCCCGCACATCTACGCGGTGGGCGACGTGATCGGCTGGCCGAGCCTGGCCAGCGCCGCCTATGACCAGGGTCGCAACGCCAGCGACGACCTGCTCGACGCCGACTTCCGCTTCGTCGACGACGTGCCCACCGGCATCTATACCATTCCCGAGATCAGCTCGGTGGGCAAGAACGAGCGCGAGCTGACCGACGCCAAGGTGCCCTACGAAGTCGCCCAGGCGTTCTTCAAGGATACCGCCCGCGCCCAGATCACCGGCGACACCGTGGGCATGCTCAAGATCCTCTTCCACCGCGACACCCTCGAGATCCTTGGCATCCACTGCTTTGGTGACCAGGCCTCGGAGATCGTGCATATCGGCCAGGCGATCATGCAGCAGCCCGGTGAAGCGAATACCCTCAAGTACTTCATCAACACAACCTTCAACTACCCGACCATGGCCGAAGCCTACCGCGTCGCCGCCCAGAACGGCCTCAACCGGCTGTTCTAGGCAGCGCTGCGCGCTGCAATCGCGAATGAATTCGCTCCTACGGCGAATGGCGCCAAGGCCAATGTAGGAGCGACTTCAGTCGCGATGGGGTTGGGGGCGAGTCAGCCGCGGTAGCGATACACCCGCAGGCTGGGCAGAAACACCTCGTCCTCGAGCTTCTCGTCGCTGCGCCTGGCTCGGGTGCGCTTTTCAAGCGGCGCCAAGGGCGGCAGATTGTAGTCGGGCAGGCGGCCGTCGTGGCTAGGAATGAACAGCGGCAGGGCGACGTTCGTGGCGCGGCGGCTGCGGCCGTCGGCCAGCGGCTCGGCGAAGAACAGGTTGGCGCGCATCAACGGCGCCTGCTTCTGCACCTGGGCCAGCGGCTCGGCGCTGGGAATCCCCGCCAGGCGCCGGAGTTGAATGCGTACGTGGGACGCCTCGCTGTCCAGCGCCAGCAGTTTTTGCTCGGCGTCGCTCACGCTCAGCTTCTTGATCGAGCGCCCGCTCGAATACCACGCCAGGCGCACCCGCGCCAGCGGCGCATCGGCGACCGGAATTGCCCGCCAGCACTGCTTGAGCTGCAGCCGCGCCAGGCCCTGACCGCGTAGGTGGCTATGCAGCGCCGGATGGCGAAACGGCAGCACTGCCTTGAGCTCGGGGACCAGGCTCGCCGCTTTGGCACGGATCTCCGCCAGCAGCTCGGCAAACGCCGCCTTGGCGGCATTGACCCTGGCCACTTCGTCGAGCAGCGTCTGATTGGCGGCCACCAGCCCCACGTGGCTACGCGTGGCGCGACCGTCCTGGCCGTCCTGATACCAGAAATCCAGCAGTACACGGCGCAGCCACTCGGCGTCAGGTGTCGGGGTGTGCAGCGCCCAGGCCGTTCCCGGTGCCTGGCGATACACCTCGCACAGCCCCTCGACCCGCTCGATCAGCCGATCGAATGCCGCCTCAAGCTCGGCCAGCAGGCGGTACTCGGTGGGTGGGCGAGCGGCCACGGCTAGTCGTCTCGGCCTGTGTCGCCGCGCTCGGCGCGCATGATCATCTCATCGATCTCGGTCTCGTCCATCGCCGGCTCGCCGGCGATACGGTGGCTGCCGTCGGCCCAAGCGCCGAGGTCGATCAGCTTACAGCGCTCTGAGCAGAACGGGCGGAATAGATTCTCCTCCACCCAGGCCACCGGCGTCTGGCAGCGAGGGCAGGGAACCTCGAGAGGGCGTGATGGGGTCTGACGCTGGCTCATGTCACTTCCGTGGTAAGTCGTTGGCGAGTTGCCGACACAGTTGTCGATAGTAGCGGTCTAGCTCGGCGACGCGCTGGGTCAGCGCCGCGAGATCCCCCCCATTGTCGAGGATATCGTCGCCGCGGGCCAGGCGTTCGGTGCGCGGCAGCTGGGCGGCGACGATGGCCTTGGCCTGAGCCTCGTCGACGCCGTCGCGTGCCGCGGTGCGCGCGACCTGCACTGCTTCTGGCACATCGATCACCAGGGTGCGGTCGGTAAGCGCCGCCTGGCCCGACTCGAACAGCAGCGGCGAGACCAGCAGATGATAGGGCGCCGGGCTCTCTGCCATCTCCGCCAGCCGTGCCACCAGGCGCTCGCGGATACGCGGATGGGTCACCGACTCCAGCCAGCGTCGCTCGTCGGCATCCTGGAACACGATCTCACGAAGCGCGCGGCGGTTCAGGCGGCCGTCGTCCTCCAGCACCCGCGGGCCGAAACGCTCGGCGATCTCTTCGAGCGCCGGCTCGCCGGGCTCGACCACGTCGCGGGCTACATCGTCGGCGTCCACCCAAGGGATACCGTGCTCGGCAAAGGCCCGCGCCACGCTCGACTTGCCGGAGGCAATGCCGCCGGTAACGCCTACGCAAAGGCTCATGAATGCTCCCGCCAGTTGTCCACGTTCAGCTCCGCCCAAGCATAAACGGCCCCTGATTCGCGGTCACCAGTGGCCACCCCGGCGGGGGCGCAGCACTAGACACCGACGATCCCGATATAGAACGCCATCAGCGGCTCGCCCATCAGCAGGGCGATCCAGCCGGCCATGGCCAGGAAGGGGCCGAACGGCATAGGCGCGCCGCGCAGCTTGGGCAGCGCCAGCTGCAGTGCGATGCCGATCAGCGCGCCGACCCCGGCAGACAGGATCAGCAGCAGCGGCAGGTACTGCCAGCCTAGCCAGGCACCGAGTGCGGCGAGCAGCTTGAAGTCGCCGTAGCCCATGCCCTCCTTGCCGGTGACCAGCTTGAACAGCCAGTAGAAGCTCCACAGTGCGAGATAGCCGAGCATCGCCCCGATCACCGCGCTGGGCAGCAGCAGCGGCTGGAACAGCAACTGGTAGAGCAGCCCTGCCCATAGCAGCGGCAGGGTCACGATGTCGGGCAGCAGCTGGGTGCGCAGGTCGATCACCGCCAGCGCCAGCAGCGTCAGGCAGGCGCCGACGATGAACAGCCCGGCCAGGCTGGCGCCGTACAGCGCTACTGCGGCGAGCGTCAGTATCGCCCCGGCCAGCTCGATCAGCGGGTACTGCGGACTGATCCGTCCGTTGCAGCCGGCGCAGCGCCCGCGGCGCTTGAGATAGCCGAGCAGCGGGATGTTGTCGTGCCAGGCAATCGGCTGGCCGCAGCCGGGGCACTGCGAGCGCGGCGTCAGCAGGTTGAAGCGCGGCACTGCCTCCGGCTGCTGCTCCAGGGCATCCAGCGCCTCGGCCCGCCAGCCCTGCATCAGCATCACCGGCAGGCGGGTGATCACCACGTTGAGAAAACTGCCCAGGCACAGCCCGAGCAGAGCGGCCAGCGGCCAGAGCACCGCGGCTGGAAGGTCTAGCGTCACGCTCAAAGTACACTCCCCAGTTCGAAGATCGGCAGGTACATCGAGACTACCAGGCCGCCCACCAGCACGCCGAGGACCACGATGATGAACGGCTCTAGCAGCGAGGTGAGGGCGTCTACCTTGTTGTCGACCTCCTCCTCGTAGTAGTCGGCCACGCGGTTGAGCATGGCGTCCAGCGAGCCGGCCTCCTCGCCGATGCTGACCATCTGCACGGCCAGCGGCGGGAAGCGCTCGGTGAGGCGCATGGCAAAGTAGAGCTGCTGGCCGGTGGCAACGTCGTCGCGCACCTGCAGTACGGCGCGCTCGTAGACCTTGTTGCCGGCGGCGCCGGCGGCGGTCTCCAGCGACTCGACCAGCGGCACCCCGGCGCCGAAGGTGGTGGCCAGGGTGCGCGAGTAGCGCGCCACGCACGACTTGTCGAGTATGTCGCCAATCACCGGAATCCGCAGCGACAGGGCGTGCATGCGGTAGGCGAAGGCCTCGGAGCGCTTCATGCCCTGGCGGATACCGACTACCGTCCCCACCGCGATGACGATGCCCCACAGCCAGTAGGCCTGGGCAAACTCGGAGAGCGTAATGGTCATGCGCGTCATCGCCGGCAGCTCGGCGCCGAAACCGCGGAACAGGCTCTCGAACTGCGGTACTACCTTGATCAGCAGCAGCGCGGTGACGCCGATGGCCACAGTGATGACCGCGATCGGGTAGTAGAGCGCCTTCTTGACCCGCCCCTTGAGCGACTCGACCTTCTCCTTGTAGGTCGCCACCCGCTCCAGCATGCGGTCCAGCGAGCCCGACTGCTCGCCGGCCTCGACCATGTTGGCGAACAGCCGATCGAAGTGCTCGGGATGGCGCTTGAGCGCCTCGGAGAAGCTCGCCCCGGCTGCTACCTCGTTCATCAGCTCCTGTACCAGGGCGCTCATGGCGGGCTTCTTGAGGCTCTCGGCGACCACCTGGAAGGCCTGCAGCACCGGCACCCCGGCGCGAATCATGGTCGCCATCTGGCGGGCGAACAGCATTACGTCACGGGACTTGATCGTGCCCATGCCGCCGAACAGCGAGCTCTTGCGGCGCACGCTCTTGATGATGATGCTCTGCCCGGCCAGTTCGCGTTCCACCTCGGCCTTCTGGCTGGCGACGATCTCGCCCTGCACCTTGCGCCCGTTGGGGCCCTTGCCGGCCCACTTCCAACGGTGCAGCTTGACCTTGGTTGGCGCCTTGAGCTGTCGTGTCGCCATTATTGTTCCCCTGCGTTATAGGTTGCAGCGCCCAGCGAGTTGATTAGGACCACCCCCGCCTCCGCTCGGGACTTACCTGGCGGTAGGCCTACGAGGGGGCGCTGTAAACCATCCCTGGCATAGAACCCCCTCTGCGACCTACCGCCAGCGTCCCTCGCTTGCTGCTCGGCGCCCTCTTTAGTGTGGGAAATGGGATGGACCCGTCCCCCCTTGTGCCAAGATGAGTTTGCAACGCCATCTTGGGTGCATGGGGCACCACACGGCATCTCG
>NZ_JARWAM010000015.1:0-120017 GCF_031451695.1 Franzmannia qiaohouensis | reverse complement strand
ATCCCTTGCCGAACTCAGCAGTGAAACCGCTCAGCGCCGATGGTAGTGTGGGGTCTCCCCATGTGAGAGTAGGTCATCGTCAGGCACCTATTCAGAAACCCAGCTTCGCAAGAGGCTGGGTTTCGTCGTTTAGGGGTCTCCCAAGTAGAGTAGCGGGAGGCCGCCCCGGTCGTCAGGCACCTATACCGAAACCCCAGCTTCGAAAGAGGCTGGGGTTTTTTCATGGGCATGGGGAAACCCGCTCGTTCTATGTGGGGCCGCTTCGCGGGCCGGCCCCTCGCCCGCTCGGGGCGTTCGACCGCCCTCGCGGCGGTGCCGCGAAGGGCCGGGCGGTCTCACCCCCATGTGAGATATGTCATCGTCAGGCACCTATAACAGAACCCCAGCTTCGAAAGAGGCTGGGGTTTTTTCATGTCCAGACGCCCCGTTCTCGAGAGATCGGGGCTTCGTCGTTTGGGGCGGGTGGGCGTTGCACTTTGGTCGCGGCATTCCCGCCGGTAGGCCGCTTCCGATAGAATATGGGTTTTCCCGGCTGGGGCCGTTGTAATGACCATTGGTGACCTGATCCGCCTGATGCGTGATGGTGAGTTTCATTCCGGCGAGCAGCTGGGTGAGCGTCTGGGCGTGTCGCGCACGGCGGTGTGGAAGCAGCTCAAGAAGCTCGAGGCCATGGATGTTCCCCTAGAGGCGGTCAAGGGGCTCGGCTATCGTCTGGCCACGCCCCTGGAGCTTCTCGACGGTGCCGGTATCGTCGCCCAGCTACCGCGTAGTAGTCGTACCAGCCTGAGCCGCCTGATTATCGAAGAGAGCGTGCCGTCGACCAATGCCTACCTGCGCGAGCGTTTCGAGCAGGGGGCGGGGCACGGTGAGGTGTGCCTGGCTGAATCGCAAAGCGCCGGCCGCGGACGCCGCGGACGCGGCTGGGAGAGCCCCTGGGGGCGTGGTCTGATGTTATCGGTGGGCTGGCGGTTCGAGGGCGGCGCCAACGTTCTGGAGGGCTTGAGTCTCGCGGTGGCGGTGGTAGTGGCTGAGGTGCTGGAGCGCCACGGTCTGGTGGTGGCGCTGAAGTGGCCCAACGATGTGCTGCTCGAGACACGTGATGGGTTGGCCAAGCTGGCGGGTATCCTGCTCGAGGTGAGCGGCGATCTGGCGGGGCCGTGCGAGGTGGTGGTCGGCCTGGGGCTCAATGTCGATCTGTCCGCTGAGGTGCGCGCGGGGATCGATCAGCCGGTGGCCGCCGTACATGATGTGGCGCCAGAGGCGTCGCGTAACCAGTTGGCGGCAGAGCTGGTGGCTGGGCTGCTCGACCTGCTGTCGCGCTACGAGCAAGAGGGGTTCGCTGCCTGGCAGCCGGCGTGGTCGCGTCGCCATGCCTATGCCGACCGGGAGATCGAGGTGATCCAGCGTGATGGACGCTATGTGGCGCGGGTCGAGGGTATCGATGGCGCAGGGAACCTGCTGGTACGCCACGCCGGTGAGCAGCGGCGCTTGGCGGGTGGTGAAATCAGCGTGCGTGGGCGTTCATGATTCTCGATCTGGACATCGGCAATACGCTCTCCAAGTGGCGGCTGAAGGACAGTGTCAGCAGCGAGATTCGCTCGCGGGGCGCAGTGTGGACCCGTGAGGAGTGGCGGCCAGGCTCGGATATCCCTGACCTCGATGTAGTGGAGGCGGTGCGTATCTCCAGCGTAGCGCGACGAGCGGTGCTGCAGGACACTGTGGCGCTTCTGCAGCGGCGGGTCGGTGTGGTGCATGTGGCCCGCTCTACTCGTGAGGCGCTGGGGGTCACCAACGGCTACGAGGAGCCTGGCCGCCTGGGGGTCGACCGCTGGATGGGGGCGTTGGCCAGCTATCATCTGGCCGGCGGCTGCTGCAGCGTCGACTGCGGGAGCGCCATCACCATCGATTTCGTGCTACCCGGCGGGCGTCACCTGGGCGGCTATATCCTGCCCGGACTGAGGCTGATGAAGGAGAGTCTCAAGCTGGGCACCCGCAATGTGGCCATCGACCCCGACAGCGAGGCCGATGAGCTTTTGGCGCCGGGCAAGAATACCGTCGAAGCGGTCAATCACGGCATTTACATGGCGGCCGTAAGCGCAGTGAATCGGATCTATGCCGAGGTCTGCGATCGCGAGGGTGTGGCCATGCCGCTGCTGCTGACCGGCGGCGATGCGCGGGTCATCTCGCGCGGCATGCGCGTACCCCATGCGCTGTGGCCGGACATGGTCTACGGCGGCCTGGAAGCCTGCTTTCCGCTGACCAGCGCCGAGCGGGCCGGTCGGCTGTCGGGTGCGCCGCAGGTCCCGGCGCCGGTGGCATTGGAAAAGATACGCGCAGGGCTTGCCTTCTCGATGCTGCTTTGACATAATTTTGCGCGTTCTCAGCCATAGCGGCACCCGAAGGCAGTCAGATATCCATCGGGTAAGCGCTTGACAAATCTGAGAAAAGCGGTAGAATTTGCCGCGGCCTGGAGGGGTTCCCGAGTGGCCAAAGGGAGCAGACTGTAAATCTGCCGCGAAAGCTTCGAAGGTTCGAATCCTTCCCCCTCCACCAGATTTTGCCGACGTACTGCCGTCCGGCTGCAAAAGTGGGTAGGCGGGTATAGTTCAATGGTAGAACCTCAGCCTTCCAAGCTGATGGTGCGGGTTCGATTCCCGCTACCCGCTCCAGTTTCTGGTCAGTGCAGTAGTTGTAGAAAGTTGTAGAGTTTTGCTCATGTAGCTCAGGGGTAGAGCACACCCTTGGTAAGGGTGAGGTCGACGGTTCAAATCCGTCCATGAGCTCCATATTGGAAAAGGCGAGCCAAGTGCTCGCCTTTTCTTTTCCCGGAGGCGTGCCGGGGGTTGTAAGGCGGAATCGCTTCCGCTATCATTGCGCCCGCTGTTGCATAGGCCGCCTGCAAAAGGGGTGAGGTAGCAGCGCCGATACAGGCCAGTAGCTCAATTGGCAGAGCAGCGGTCTCCAAAACCGCAGGTTGGGGGTTCGATTCCCTCCTGGCCTGCCAGTCTTCCCCAGGCTGGCGATATCTCTTATACTTTCATGTTTCGATTGCCGCACCCTGAGGAGTCTCGTTTTCATGAAACATAACGCCGAGGTGCAGGAGTCGCGCCACGACGGGCTCAAGTGGGCGGTGGTCGTTTCCTTGGTGGTCGTTGCCGTGGTTGGCAATTCCTATTTTGCCGATCAGGCCATCCTCTATCGAGTGCTGGGCGTGGTGGCGCTATGCGCGCTGGCCGCGGTAGTCGGCTTTACTACTGCCAAGGGGCGCGATCTGCTCGAGCTTGCTCGCAGTGCGCGCAAGGAAATTCAGCGCGTGGTCTGGCCGACCCGCCCCGAGACCATTCAGACCACTGCCATCGTACTGGTGGCGGTGCTGGTGGTGGGCCTGATGCTATGGCTGATGGACACCATTCTAGGCTGGGCGATGTCCGGCGTCATCGGTTAGGAGATTCCATGTCCAAGCGTTGGTATGTCGTGCATGCCTACTCCGGTTTCGAGAAGCATGTCATGCGCTCGCTCATCGAGCGCGTGAAGATGTATGGCATGGAGGACCGCTTCGGCGAGATTCTGGTGCCGACCGAGGAAGTGGTGGAGATGCGCGACGGCAAGCGTCGCAAGAGCGAACGCAAGTTCTATCCCGGCTATGTGCTGGTCGAGATGGAGATGGATGATGGCACCTGGCACCTGGTCAACGAGACGCCGCGCGTAATGGGCTTCATCGGTGGCACCAAGGAGAAGCCGGCGCCGATCACCCAGAAAGAAGCCGATGCCATCCTGCGCCGTGTGCAGGATGGTACCGACAAGCCGCGCCCCAAGACCCTGTTCGAGCCGGGTCAGTCGGTGCGCGTCGTCGATGGCCCCTTCGCCGATTTCAATGGCGTGGTCGAAGAGGTCAACTACGACAAGAGCCGCCTGCAGGTCAGCGTGCTGATCTTCGGCCGCTCGACGCCTGTCGAGCTCGAGTTTTCACAGGTCGAGAAGGACTGAGTTTCGACCTGAACGTATCGTATGAGCCGCTGGGCGGTTCATTAACCCGGGGAGCCGCAAGGCGTTATTACCCAACTGGAGTCTACCCATGGCCAAGAAAGTACAGGCTTACATCAAGCTGCAGGTCGCAGCTGGTAAGGCCAATCCGAGTCCCCCCGTGGGCCCTGCGCTGGGTCAGCACGGTGTCAACATCATGGAATTCTGCAAGGCGTTCAACGCCGAGACCCAGGACATCGAGCCGGGTCTGCCGACGCCCGTGGTCATCACCGTCTACTCCGACCGTAGCTTCACCTTCATCACCAAGACGCCGCCGGCAGCCGTGCTGCTGAAGAAGGCCGCTGGTATCAAGTCCGGCTCAGGCGAGCCGAACAAGAAGAAGGTCGGTACCGTGACCCGCGAGCAGCTCGAAGAGATCGCCAAGACCAAGGAGCCGGATCTGACGGCTGCCGATCTCGACGCCGCCGTGCGTACCATTGCCGGTAGTGCCCGTAGCATGGGCCTCAACGTGGAGGGCCTCTGATCATGGCTAAACTGACCAAGCGTGCCAAGCTGATCAACGAAAAGGTCGAGGCCGGAAAGGTCTACTCCCTGGAAGAAGCCGTGGCGCTGCTCAACGAGCTGTCCACCGTCAAGTTCAAGGAGTCGCTGGACGTCGCCATCAACCTTGGCGTCGACCCGCGTAAATCCGACCAGGTGGTGCGTGGCGCGACCGTCATGCCCAACGGTACCGGCAAGGACGTGCGCGTTGCCGTCTTTACCCAGGGTGCCAATGCCGATGCCGCCAAGGAAGCCGGTGCCGATATCGTTGGCATGGACGACCTGGCCGAGCAGGTCAAGAAAGGCCAGCTCGATTTCGACGTGGTCATCGCGTCACCGGATGCCATGCGCGTGGTTGGCCAGCTGGGCCAGATCCTCGGTCCGCGCGGCCTGATGCCGAACCCCAAGGTCGGCACCGTGACCCCCGATGTGGTCACCGCCGTCAAGAACGCCAAGGCTGGCCAGGTGCGCTTCCGTACAGACAAGAACGGTATCATCCACACTACCTTGGGCAAGGTCGATTTCGACGCAGCCGCGATTCAGGGCAACCTTGACGCGCTTGTCGCCGATCTCAAGAAGCTCAAGCCGAGCACCTCCAAGGGCGTGTATTTCAAGAAGATGACCCTGTCCACCACCATGGGCCCGGGCATCACCGTCGACCACTCTGCGCTGGTGTAAGCCAGGCGAGTATCGACGCAACAGGCAGTAACTTTGCGGTCCCCGTGCGCGGCGTCAAGGCGTAACGGCGGGGCACCGTCAAAGACCGCAGGTGCCGCTCCTCGGAGCGGCTTAATCGCCCCTTGAGGGTGCCTGCGCAGATGGTGTGGCCGCCAGTCATCTGGTGAGCACCATCATCCAGGACCTCCACCGGGCCAGTTGGCGGGTGGGGGAGATGGTAACCACCGGAATGCTCGATATGGGCTTCCGGCACGAAGGAGTGATCACCGTGCCACTAGCACTCGAAGGCAAGAAAGCGATCGTTGCCGAGGTCAGTGAAGCGGCCAAGGATGCGCTCTCCGTCGTCGTTGCCGACTCGCGTGGCGTTGCCGTAGGGGCAATGACCGACCTGCGCAAGCAGGCGCGCGAGAATGGCGTGCAGATCCGTGTTGTGCGCAACACCCTGGCACGTCGCGCCCTCGAAGGTACTCCCTGGGAGTGCCTCAACGAGACGTTCTCGGGTCCGACCATGCTGGCCTTCTCCTATGAGCACCCGGGCGCTGCTGCCCGCCTGTTCAAGGAGTTCGCCAAGGGTCAGAAGGACTTCGAGGTCAAGGCGCTGGCATACGAAGGCGAGTTCATCCCGGCTTCCGACCTGGATCGCCTGGCAACGCTGCCGACCTACGACGAGGCCATCGCCAAGCTGATGTCCGTCATGAAGGAAGCGTCCGCTGGCAAGCTGGTTCGTACTCTCGCTGCGCTGCGTGACCAGAAGCAGGAAGAGGCCGCCTGATCGGCGAACTCGATCCCGCTGTCTGAATCGAACACTGTATCAACGAGCGCTCGGGCGACCGAGGCTCCCGCAAAGTTTAGGAATTTGACAATGGCACTGACCAAAGAAGACATCATCAACGCCGTCGCCGACATGTCCGTGATGGAAGTCGCCGAGCTGGTTGAAGCGATGGAAGAGAAGTTCGGCGTGTCCGCTGCCGCTGCCGTCGTGGCTGGCCCGGCTGCCGCTGGCGAAGCTGCTGAAGAGCAGACCGAGTTCGACCTGGTGCTGACTGGCGCTGGCGAGAAGAAGGTCAACGTGATCAAGGTTGTTCGCGAGATCACCGGCCTCGGCCTGAAGGAAGCCAAGGGTGCCGTCGACGGCGCGCCGGCGACCATCAAGGAAGCGATGTCCAAGGACGACGCTGAAGCAGCAAAGAAGAAACTGGAAGAAGCCGGCGCGTCTGTGGAGCTCAAGTAATCCTTGTGCCCACGGCTTCACGCGCTGCGTAAGCTTCCACGGCTGGTGGCGGGACACCCGCTGCCGGCCTTTTTCTGTTGTTACTAGCCGGCCGCCATGTTGGCGTAGCCGCTAGCCGAATTCCGACGGCGAGCTCTCATACGGGGGCTTGCCGTCAGCGCCTGACGGTAGTGCTCTCGTCGGGTGGCGCCGACACGCATCGGTCACCCATGGTGAACAAGCTGGGGAATACAGATGGCTTACTCATACACTGAGAAAAAACGCATCCGCAAGGATTTCGGCAAACTGCCCCAAGTGATGGATGTGCCCTACCTGCTGGCCATCCAGCTTGATTCCTACTACGACTTCCTCCAGCAGGATCGGGCGCCGGAAGAACGCATGGAGATCGGCCTCAATGCCGCCTTCAAGTCGGTCTTCCCGATCGAGAGCTTCTCGGGCAATGCCGCGCTCGAATATGTCAGCTACCGTTTCGGCACCCCGGCCTTCGATGTCAAGGAGTGCCAGCTGCGCGGCGTCACCTACTCTGCACCGCTGCGCGTCAAGGTACGCCTGATCATCTACGATCGCGAGTCATCCAACAAGGCGATCAAGGATATCAAGGAGCAGGAAGTCTACATGGGGGAGATCCCCCTGATGACCGAGAACGGTACCTTCGTGGTCAACGGTACCGAGCGCGTCATCGTCTCCCAGCTGCACCGCTCCCCGGGCGTGTTCTTCGATCACGACAAGGGCAAGAGCCACTCATCCGGCAAGCTGCTCTACTCGGCTCGCGTGATTCCTTATCGCGGCTCCTGGCTCGACTTCGAGTTCGATCCCAAGGACAGCGTGTTCGTGCGCATCGACCGTCGCCGCAAGCTGCCGGCCTCGGTGCTGCTGCGCGCGCTGGGCATGAGCGCCGAAGAGATCCTCGAGCAGTTCTTCGAGACCAGCACCTTCCACATCGAGAAGTCCGGCTTCTCGGTGGATCTGGTGCCGTCACGCCTGCGCGGTGAGACCGCCACCTTCGACATCAAGGATGTCGACGGCAGCGTGATCGTCGAGGAAGGCCGCCGGGTGACCCAGAAGCATATCCGGCAGATGGAAAAGTCGGGCCTCGAGCGTCTCGAGGTGCCGATGGAGTACCTGTACGGCAAGACCCTGGCTCGCGATCAGGTCGACCCCAACAGCGGTGAGCTGATCTGCGAGTGCAACACCGAGATCACGCCGGAGCTGATGGAGAAGCTGGCCCAGGCCGGCATCACCAGCCTCGAGACGCTGTACACCAACGATCTCGACTGCGGTCCGTTCATCTCCGACACCCTGAAGCTCGATACCACCCGGTCGCAGCTCGAGGCGCTGGTCGAGATCTACCGCATGATGCGCCCCGGCGAGCCGCCCACCAAGGAGGCCGCTGAGACACTGTTCCGCAACCTGTTCTTCAGCGAAGACCGCTACGACCTGTCGGGCGTTGGCCGCATGAAGTTCAACCGTCGCCTGCGTCGCGAAGGCGACACTGGCTCCGGGGTGCTCGACAACCAGGACATCATCGATGTGCTCAGAGAGCTGATTGCGATCCGCAACGGCTTCGGCGACGTCGATGATATCGATCACCTGGGCAACCGTCGCATCCGCTGCGTGGGCGAGATGGCCGAGAACCAGTTCCGCGTTGGCCTGGTGCGCGTCGAGCGTGCGGTCAAGGAGCGTCTCTCCATGGCCGAGAGCGAAGGCCTGATGCCCCAGGACCTGATCAACGCCAAGCCCGTCGCCGCGGCGGTCAAGGAGTTCTTCGGTTCCAGCCAGCTGTCGCAGTTCATGGACCAGAACAACCCGCTCTCCGAGGTGACCCACAAGCGTCGCGTGTCGGCACTCGGCCCGGGCGGCCTGACCCGCGAGCGCGCCGGTTTCGAGGTGCGTGACGTTCACGCCACCCACTACGGTCGCCTGTGCCCGATCGAGACGCCGGAAGGCCCCAACATCGGCCTGATCAACTCGCTGGCCACCTACAGCCACACCAACAGCTACGGTTTCCTTGAGACACCGTACCGCAAGGTCGTGGATCGTCAGGTCACCGACGATGTGGTGCACCTCTCGGCGATCGAGGAGGGCGACTTCATCATCGCCCAGGCCTCGGCCACCGTCGACGAGTCGAACAAGCTGATCGACGACCTGGTGCAGGTCCGCCACCGCGGCGAGACCACCTTCATGGCGCCCGACAAGGTGACCCTGATGGACGTCTCGCCGCGCCAGGTGGTCTCGGTGGCCGCGGCGCTGATCCCGTTCCTCGAGCACGATGACGCCAACCGCGCCCTGATGGGGTCGAACATGCAGCGTCAGGCGGTACCGACCCTGCGTGCCGACAAGCCGCTGGTGGGGACCGGCATGGAGCGCTTCGTGGCCCGCGACTCCGGCGTTTGCGCCGTGGCCGGCCGCGGCGGTGTGATCGACTCGGTCGACGCCAAGCGCATCGTGGTGCGGGTCAACGAGGACGAGATCATCGGCGGCGAAGCCGGCGTCGATATCTACAACCTGACCAAGTACGTGCGTTCCAACCAGAACACCTGCATGAACCAGCGTCCCATCGTGCGCCCCGGCGACGAAGTGGCGCGCGGCGACATCCTCGCCGACGGCCCGTCCGTCGACATGGGTGATCTGGCCCTGGGCCAGAACATGCGCATCGCCTTCATGCCCTGGAACGGCTACAACTTCGAGGACTCGATCCTGGTCTCGGAGCGCGTGGTGCAGGAAGATCGCTTCACCACCATCCACATCCAGGAACTGACCTGCGTGTCTCGCGACACCAAGCTGGGCGCCGAGGAGATCACCTCGGACATTCCCAACGTGGGTGAGTCGGCCCTCGGCAAGCTCGACGAGGCCGGCGTGGTCTACATCGGTGCCGAAGTCGGCCCCGGCGACATCCTGGTCGGCAAGGTCACGCCCAAGGGCGAGACCCAGCTGACCCCGGAAGAGAAGCTGCTGCGCGCGATCTTCGGCGAGAAGGCCAGCGACGTGAAGGACACCTCGCTGCGCGCGCCGACCGGCATGCGCGGTACCGTGATCGACGTCCAGGTCTTCACCCGCGACGGTGTCGAGAAGGACTCACGGGCCCTCTCCATCGAGCAGATGCAGCTCGACGAAGTGCGCAAGGATCTTCAGGAGACCTACCGCATCGCCGAAGACGCCACCTTCGAGCGCCTCAAGCGCACCCTCGACGGCCAGGCCGTCAACGGTGGGCCCAAGCTCAAGAAGGGCGACGTGCTCAGCGACGAGTACCTCGAGGAGCTGCCGCGTCAGCAGTGGTTCAAGCTGCGTCTGCAGGACGAGTCGCTCAACGAGCTGCTGGCCCAGGCCGACGAACAGCTCGAGAATCGTCGCAAGGAGATGGACGAGCGTTTCGAGGACAAGAAGCGCAAGCTGACCCAGGGCGACGATCTGGCGCCGGGCGTGCTCAAGATCGTCAAGGTCTACATGGCGGTCAAGCGGCGTATCCAGCCGGGTGACAAGATGGCTGGGCGTCACGGTAACAAGGGCGTCATCTCGGCCATCATGCCGATCGAGGACATGCCCTTCGACGCCGGTGGCGAGCCGGTCGACGTGGTCCTCAACCCGCTCGGCGTGCCGTCGCGGATGAACGTCGGTCAGGTCCTCGAGACCCACCTCGGCATGGCCGCGCGTGGCCTGGGGATGAAGATCGAGCGCATGCTGCGCGAGGCTCGCGACCAGCAGGTCGGCGAGATCCGCGAGTTCCTCGGCAAGATCTACAACACCGCTGGTACCCGTCATGAGGACATCGATTCGCTGTCCGACGACGAGGTGATCGCCCTGGCCAAGAACCTGCAGGGCGGCGTGCCCATGGCGACCCCGGTCTTCGACGGCGCCAAGGAGCACGAGATCAAGCACCTGCTGACCCTTGCCGACCTGCCGGATTCCGGTCAGATGACGCTGTTCGACGGGCGTACCGGCGAATCCTTCGACCGGCCGGTGACGGTGGGCTACATGTACATGTTGAAGCTCAACCACCTGGTCGATGACAAGATGCACGCGCGTTCTACCGGCTCCTACTCGCTGGTCACCCAGCAGCCGCTGGGCGGCAAGGCGCAGTTCGGTGGTCAGCGCTTCGGCGAGATGGAGGTCTGGGCGCTGGAGGCGTACGGCGCAGCCTATACCCTCCAGGAGATGCTCACGGTCAAGTCCGACGACGTCGAAGGGCGGACCAAGATGTACAAGAGCATCGTCGACGGCGACCACACCATGCAGGCAGGCATGCCGGAGTCCTTCAATGTGCTGGTGAAGGAAATCCGCTCGCTGGGCATCGATATCGAGTTAGAGAGCTAGGAGCCCCCCAATGAAAGATTTGGTGAAAGTCCTCAAATCGCAGGCTCAGTCCGAAGAGTTTGACGCGATCAAGATCACGCTCGCGTCACCGGAAATGATCCGCTCCTGGTCCTACGGCGAAGTGAAGAAGCCCGAGACCATCAACTACCGCACCTTCAAGCCGGAGCGGGATGGCTTGTTCTGCGCCAAGATCTTCGGTCCGGTGAAGGACTACGAGTGCCTGTGCGGCAAGTACAAGCGCATGAAGCACCGCGGCATCATCTGCGAGAAGTGCGGCGTCGAGGTGACCAAGGCTGCGGTGCGCCGCGAGCGCATGGGCCATATCGAGCTGGCCAGCCCCGTCGCGCACATCTGGTTCCTCAAGTCGCTGCCGTCGCGCATCGGCATGTTCCTCGACATGACCCTGCGCGACATCGAGCGCGTGCTCTACTTCGAGAGCTTCGTGGTCATCGACCCGGGCATGACCACGCTGGAGCGCGGCCAGCTGCTCAACGACGAGCAGTACTTCGAGGCCCTCGAGGAGTTCGGTGACGACTTCGACGCCCGCATGGGCGCCGAAGCGGTCCAGGCGCTGCTCAAGGACATCGATCTGGCCGAGGAGATCGATCGGCTGCGCGAGGAGATTCCGCAGACCAACTCCGAAACCAAGATCAAGAAGCTGTCCAAGCGCCTCAAGCTGCTCGAGGCCTTCTACAAGTCCGGCAATGCGCCGGCGTGGATGGTCATGGAAGTGCTGCCGGTGCTGCCGCCGGACCTGCGTCCGCTGGTGCCGCTGGACGGCGGCCGCTTCGCGACCTCGGATCTCAACGATCTGTACCGCCGGGTGATCAACCGCAACAACCGTCTCAAGCGGCTGCTCGACCTCAATGCGCCGGACATCATCGTGCGCAACGAGAAGCGCATGCTGCAGGAGTCGGTGGACGCGCTGCTCGACAACGGCCGTCGCGGCCGGGCCATCACCGGGTCCAACAAGCGCCCGCTGAAGTCGCTGGCCGACATGATCAAGGGCAAGCAGGGGCGCTTCCGTCAGAACCTGCTGGGCAAGCGCGTCGACTACTCCGGCCGTTCGGTGATCACCGTGGGCCCGACCCTGCGCCTGCACCAGTGCGGCCTGCCCAAGAAGATGGCGCTGGAGCTGTTCAAGCCGTTCATCTACTCCAAGCTGCAGTCGCTGGGCTACGCCTCGACGATCAAGGCGGCCAAGAAGATGGTCGAGCGCGAGCTGCCCGAGGTGTGGGACATCCTCGCCGATGTCATCCGCGAGCACCCGGTGCTGCTCAACCGCGCGCCGACCCTGCACCGCCTCGGCATCCAGGCCTTCGAGCCGCTGCTGATCGAGGGCAAGGCGATCCAGCTGCACCCGCTGGTATGTGCCGCCTACAACGCCGACTTCGACGGTGACCAGATGGCGGTCCACGTACCGCTGACGCTGGAAGCCCAGCTCGAGGCGCGGGCGCTGATGATGGCCACCAACAACGTGCTGTCACCGGCCAACGGCGAGCCGATCATCGTACCGTCCCAGGACGTGGTGCTGGGTCTGTATTACATGACCCGCGAGAAGATCAACGCCAAGGGCGAGGGGATGGTCTTCTCCAACCTCAAAGAGGTCGAACGCGCCTACGGTACCCAGAGCGTCTCCATGCACGCTCGCGTCAAGGTGCGTCTGACCGAGTACCTGGCGGAGGAAGATGGCGGCGAGAAGATCGAACAGACCTCGATCTTCGATACCACCGTGGGCCGTGCCCTGCTGTTCCGTATTCTGCCCAAGGGGGCGCCTTTCGAGCTGGTCAACCAGCCGATGAAGAAGAAGGCGATCTCCAAGCTGATCAACGAGGTCTACCGCCGCGCCGGCCTCAAGGAAGCGGTGATCTTCGCCGACCAGCTGATGTACACCGGCTTCCGCATGGCGACCTGGTCGGGTGCCTCGATCGGCGTCAACGACTTCGTCATCCCCGAGTCCAAGAAGGGCATCGTCGATGCCGCCGAGGACGAGGTGAAGGAGATCGAGGACCAGTTCTCCTCGGGCCTGGTTACCGCCGGCGAGAAGTACAACAAGGTCATCGACATCTGGTCCAAGGCCAACGACAAGGTGGCCAAGGCGATGATGGCGGGGATCTCCAAGGAGACCGTGGTCGACCGCGACGGCAACGAGGTGGAGCAGGACTCGTTCAACAGCGTGTTCATCATGGCCGACTCCGGGGCGCGTGGTAGTGCCGCCCAGATCCGCCAGCTGGCGGGCATGCGTGGCCTGATGGCCAAGCCCGACGGCTCGATCATCGAGACCCCGATCACCGCCAACTTCCGTGAGGGTCTGAACGTACTGCAGTACTTCATCTCCACCCACGGCGCGCGTAAGGGCCTGGCGGATACGGCACTCAAGACCGCCAACTCCGGCTACCTGACCCGTCGCCTGGTCGACGTCGCCCAGGATCTGGTGATTACCGAGACCGACTGCGGCACCGAAGAGGGCCTGACCCTGCACCCGGTGATCGAGGGTGGCGACATCATCGTCTCCCTGGCGCAGCGTGTGCTGGGCCGTGTGGTGGCGCAGGACGTCATCGACCCGGCCACCGACGAAGTGTTGATTCCGCGCGGCACCCTGCTCGACGAGAAGTGGTGCGCCGACCTCGACACCATGGGTGTCGACGAGATCGTGGTGCGCTCGACCATCGCCTGTGAGACCGCTCACGGCGTCTGCTCGGCCTGTTACGGTCGCGACCTGGCGCGTGGCCATCAGGTCAATATCGGTGAGTCGGTGGGCGTCATCGCCGCCCAGTCGATCGGCGAGCCGGGCACCCAGCTGACCATGCGTACCTTCCACATCGGTGGTGCCGCCTCGCGGGCCTCGGCGGTGGACAGCGTGCAGGTCAAGCACGGTGGGCGCGTGCGCCTGCACAACATCAAGTCGGTAGAGCGCGCCGACGGCAAGCTGGTGGTGGTTTCACGCTCCAGCGCCCTGGCCGTCGCCGACGACCACGGCCGCGAGCGCGAGTACTACAAGCTGCCCTACGGCGCCGAGCTGTCGGTCAAGGACGGCGATGCCGTCGACGCCGGGCAGGCGGTGGCCAAGTGGGATCCGCACACCCACCCCATCGTTGCCGAGGTCGAGGGCAAGGTGCAGTACATCGACATGGACGAAGGCATCTCCATCCACCGCAGTGTGGACGAGATGACCGGCCTGTCGTCGATCGAGGTGATCGAGTCGGCGGCGCGTCCCGCCGCCGGCCGTGAAAAGCGCCCGATGATCATGCTGACCAACGATGCTGGCGAGCACGTGGCACTGCCGGGCTCCAACACGCCGGTGCAGTATCTGCTGCCGGGCAAGGCGATCATCTCGGCGGAGAACGGCGCCAAGGTTGGTATCGGTGAGGTAGTGGCGCGCATTCCGGTGGAGGCGTCCGGCAACAAGGACATCACCGGTGGTCTGCCCCGCGTGGCCGACCTGTTCGAAGCGCGCAAGCCGAAAGAGCCGGCGATCCTGGCCGAGATCAGCGGCGTGATCAGCTTCGGCAAGGAGACCAAGGGCAAGCGCCGCCTGGCGATTACCCCGGAATCCGGCGATCCGTTCGAGATGCTGATCCCCAAGTGGCGCCAGATTGCGGTGTTCGAGGGCGAGACCGTCGAGAAGGGCGAAGTGATCTCCGATGGTCCCAGCAACCCCCACGATATCCTGCGTCTGCTGGGTGTGGCGGAGCTGGCCAAGTACATCACCGCCGAAGTCCAGGAGGTCTACCGCCTGCAGGGCGTCGGCATCAACGACAAGCACATCGAAGTGATCGTGCGTCAGATGCTGCGCAAGATCGAGATCACCGATGCCGGTGACTCCAGCTTCATCACCGGCGATCAGGTCGAGCTGGTGCGGGTGCTGGAAGAGAACGCGCGGCTGGCGGCGGAGGACAAGTTCCCCGCCAAGTACGACCGCCTGCTGCTCGGCATCACCAAGGCCAGCCTGGCCACCGAGTCGTTCATCTCCGCGGCCTCCTTCCAGGAGACCACGCGGGTACTGACCGAAGCGGCGGTGACCGGCAAGCGCGACTACCTGCGCGGCCTCAAGGAAAACGTGGTGGTGGGACGCCTGATCCCGGCCGGTACCGGCCTCACCCACCACGCCGAGCGCAAGCGCAAGCGTGAAGACGCCGAGCTTACGCTCAGCCCGTCGGCCTTCGACGTCGAGCAGGAGTTGGGCGCTCAGCTCACCGCCCTCGATGCCGATGACGACGACATCTAGGCAGTGTCTTGCATTGCGGCGCCGGCAACGGCGCCGCACTGGTCGGGCCTAGGCTTGACGGGCATTGCAGCAAGACAGTAGAATGCGCAGCCTTTAATAGTGGGGTGGGTACGCCCGCACCCACAGGAAAGGCTAAGGCAATCATTGGAGTCAGCAACAGACCATGGCAACTATCAATCAGCTCGTGCGCAAGCCGCGCAAGCGTCCCGTCGCCAAGAGCGACGTGCCGGCGCTGCAGGCCTGCCCGCAAAAGCGCGGCGTTTGCACCCGCGTCTACACCACCACCCCGAAGAAGCCGAACTCGGCCCTGCGTAAGGTATGCCGCGTGCGCCTGACCAACGGCTTCGAAGTGTCGTCCTACATCGGCGGTGAAGGCCACAACCTCCAGGAGCACTCCGTGGTCCTGATTCGCGGTGGCCGCGTCAAGGATTTGCCCGGTGTGCGCTATCACACCGTGCGCGGCGCTCTCGACACCTCGGGTGTCCAGAACCGTAAGCAGGGCCGTTCCAAGTACGGCACCAAGCGTCCCAAGTCCTAACTCGGGACGTCACGACACACAGCATTGCAACGGTCAGATAAGAGTAAGGTCGAGCGGCCCGCTGGGCGTGTCTCGGGTTTACCTGAAGGACCCTTTACTGAGGGCTTATCATGCCTAGAAGAAGAGTAGCAGCGAAGCGCGAGATTCTGCCGGATCCCAAGTTCGGAAGTGAGCGCCTGGCTAAGTTCATGAACCACCTGATGATCAGCGGCAAGAAGTCTGTTGCTGAGAAGATCGTCTATGGTGCGCTGGATATCGTCATCGAGCGCAGCAAGGAAGAGCCGCTGGAGATTTTCGACAAGGCGCTGGAAACCATCCAGCCCATGGTCGAGGTCAAGTCTCGTCGGGTCGGTGGTGCAACCTACCAGGTGCCCGTGGAAGTTCGTCCCTCTCGCCGTCAGGCCCTGGCCATGCGCTGGCTGGTAGACGCCGCTCGCAACCGTGGTGAAAAGACCATGGTGCAGCGTCTCGCCGGCGAAATGCTGGATGCTGCCGAAGGCAAGGGTGCGGCAGTCAAGAAGCGCGAAGACGTGCACCGCATGGCAGAAGCCAACAAGGCCTTCTCCCACTACCGGTTCTAAGCACGGCGCGCTCGCCGACTTCCATACACGACGTGCTGCCCTGACGGGTAGCACGTGCAACCAATGGGGAATTCCATCGTGGCACGCAAGACTCCGCTCAAGCGTTACCGCAACATTGGTATCGTCGCCCACGTTGACGCCGGTAAGACAACTACCACCGAGCGTGTCCTGTTCTATACCGGCCTGTCGCACAAGGTTGGCGAGGTTCATGATGGCGCCGCCACCATGGACTGGATGGAGCAGGAGCAGGAGCGTGGTATCACCATCACCTCCGCAGCGACCACCTGCTTCTGGCAGGGCATGAACAAGCAGTTCGATGAGCACCGCATCAACATCATCGACACCCCGGGGCACGTCGACTTCACCATCGAAGTCGAGCGTTCGCTGCGCGTGCTCGACGGCGCGGTAGTGGTGCTGTGCGGCTCCTCCGGCGTGCAGCCGCAGACCGAGACCGTGTGGCGTCAGGCCAACAAGTATGAAGTGCCGCGCATGGTGTTCGTCAACAAGATGGACCGCGCCGGCGCCGACTTCTTCATGGTCGTCGACCAGCTCAAGGAGCGCCTCGGTGCCAATGCGGTGCCGATCCAGATCAACTGGGGCACCGAGGAAGACTTCAAGGGCGTCATCGACCTGCTGCAGATGAAGGCGATTCTGTGGAATGAAGAAGACCTGGGCATGAGCTATGACCTGGCCGACATCCCCGCCGAGCTGCAGGAAACCGCAGAGAAGTATCGCGAGGAGATGGTCGAGGCCGCTGCCGAAGGCTCCGAGGAGCTGATGGACAAGTACCTCGAGGGCGGCGAGCTGACCATCGAAGAGATCAAGGCCGGCCTGCGCGCGCGCACCCTGGCCAACGAGATCGTGCTGGTCACCTGCGGTTCGGCGTTCAAGAACAAGGGCGTCCAGGCCGTGCTCGACGGCGTCATCGAGTTCATGCCGTCACCCACCGAGGTCAAGGCCATCGAGGGTGAGCTGGACGACAAGGATGGCACCATCGCCACCCGCGAAGCTGACGACAGCGCGCCGTTCGCGGCCCTGGCGTTCAAGATTGCCACCGACCCGTTCGTCGGCACCCTGACCTTCATCCGCGTCTACTCGGGCGTGCTGAAGTCGGGCGACAGCATCTTCAACTCGGTCAAGAGCAAGAAGGAGCGCGTCGGCCGTATCGTGCAGATGCACTCCAACTCGCGCGAGGAGATCAAAGAGGTCTACGCCGGCGACATCGCCGCCTGTATCGGCCTCAAGGATGTCACTACCGGTGACACCCTGTGCGACCTGAACGACAAGATCGTGCTGGAGCGCATGGAGTTCCCGGATCCGGTGATCTCGGTGGCCGTCGAGCCGAAGTCCAAGGCCGACCAGGAGAAGATGGGCGTGGCACTGGGCAAGCTGGCCCAGGAGGATCCGTCGTTCCGCGTCAAGACCGACGAAGAGACCGGCCAGACCATCATCTCCGGCATGGGTGAGCTGCACCTCGACATCATCGTTGACCGCATGCGTCGCGAGTTCAAGGTCGAGGCCAACATCGGCAAGCCGCAGGTCGCCTACCGCGAAACCATTCGCGGCAGCGTCGAGCAGGAAGGCAAGTTCGTGCGCCAGTCCGGCGGTCGTGGCCAGTTCGGCCATGTCTGGCTGCGCATCGAGCCGTTTACCCAAGCGGAAAAGGAAGAGGACGAAGAAGTCCACTTCAAGTTCTCCTCCGAAATCGTCGGCGGCGTGGTTCCCAAGGAATACGTGCCCGCTGTCGAGAAAGGGGCCTACGAGCAGCTGCAAAACGGTGTCATCGCGGGCTACCCGATGATCGACGTCAAGGTCACGCTGTATGATGGCTCCTATCACGACGTGGACTCCAACGAGACCGCGTTCAAGATCGCCTCTTCCATGGCGATCAAAGAAGGTGCCAGAAAGGCCAAGGCCGTGCTGCTGGAGCCGATGATGAAGGTCGAAGTCGTGACCCCCGAGGAATTCATGGGTGACGTCATGGGCGACCTGAACCGTCGTCGCGGTCTGGTGCAGGGCATGGATGACTCGTCTTCGGGCAAGATCATCCGCGCAATGGTGCCGCTGGGCGAGATGTTCGGTTATGCGACCGACCTGCGCTCTCAGACCCAGGGCCGCGCAAGCTACTCCATGGAGTTTGCAAAGTACGACGAGGCGCCCTCCAGCGTCGTTGAAGCCGTCATCAACCAGAACGGTTAACCGTTAGCTAACGTAAAGAGGTTATAGCAGTGGCTAAGGAAAAATTTGAACGTTCCAAACCGCACGTCAACGTCGGCACCATCGGTCACGTCGACCACGGTAAGACCACACTGACTGCGGCCCTGACTCGCGTGTCTGCCGAGGTGTTCGGCGGCGAATGGCGCCAGTTCGACAGCATCGACAACGCTCCGGAAGAGCGTGAGCGCGGCATCACCATCGCCACCGCTCACGTCGAGTACCAGTCCGAAGAGCGCCACTACGCGCACGTCGACTGCCCGGGCCACGCCGACTACGTCAAGAACATGATCACCGGTGCTGCCCAGATGGACGGCGCTATCCTGGTCTGTTCCGCCGCCGACGGCCCCATGCCGCAGACCCGCGAGCACATCCTGCTGTCGCGTCAGGTCGGCGTGCCGTACATCGTCGTGTTCCTGAACAAGGCCGACATGGTCGACGACGAAGAGCTGCTCGAGCTGGTCGAGATGGAAGTGCGTGAACTCCTCTCCGAGTACGACTTCCCGGGTGACGACACCCCGATCATCATCGGCTCTGCGCTGATGGCGCTGAACGGTGAAGACGACAACGGCATGGGCACCACCGCCGTTGCCAACCTGATCAAGGCCCTGGACGAGTACATCCCGGAGCCGGAGCGTGCCATCGATCAGCCGTTCCTGATGCCGATCGAGGACGTGTTCTCCATCTCGGGTCGCGGCACCGTGGTTACCGGTCGTATCGAGCGCGGTATCGTCAAGGCTGGCGAAGAGATCGAGATCGTCGGTATCAAGGACACCACCAAGACTACCGTCACCGGTGTCGAGATGTTCCGCAAGCTGCTCGACGAAGGTCGTGCCGGTGAGAACGTCGGCGCCCTGCTGCGTGGCACCAAGCGTGACGACGTCGAGCGTGGCCAGGTACTGGCCAAGCCGGGCACCATCAACCCGCACACCGTCTTCGAAGCCGAAGTCTACGTGCTGTCCAAGGAGGAGGGTGGTCGTCACACGCCGTTCTTCAAGGGCTATCGTCCGCAGTTCTACTTCCGTACCACCGACGTGACCGGTACCTGTGAACTGCCGGAAGGTGTCGAGATGGTCATGCCGGGCGACAACGTCAAGATGGTTGTCACCCTGATCGCTCCGATCGCCATGGAAGACGGCCTGCGCTTCGCGATCCGCGAAGGCGGTCGTACCGTCGGCGCCGGTGTCGTCGCCAAGATCATCCAGTAAGCCTTAGGCTCACCCGATGATCGAAGGGGGCTCCTGCGGGGGCCCCCTTTCTGCGCATGTTTTCGCCAGAGTGTTTGACTCCGGCTGACACCATGCCTATAATGCGCATCCTTTGAATGCGTGGGTAGACGGCTCGCGCCGTCGACATCCATTGGAGTTTAGGGCTAATGCAGAACCAAAAGATTCGCATTCGGTTGAAAGCGTTCGACCATCGCCTGATCGACCAGTCCGCCGCGGAGATCGTAGAAACCGCCAAGCGTACCGGTGCTCAGGTTCGTGGTCCGATCCCGCTGCCGACCAATCGTGAGCGCTACACCATTCTGATCTCGCCACACGTCAACAAAGACGCGCGCGACCAGTATGAGATCCGCACTCACAAGCGTGTGCTCGACATTGTCGAACCCACAGAAAAGACCGTTGACGCACTGATGAAGCTCGACCTCGCCGCTGGCGTGGACGTGCAAATCAAACTCGACTGAGACCTCACTAGACACTTGCGGCCCAGCGCCCGGCATACAGATCGCCGAGCAGCAGCCGCCACGCCGAGATGGCGTCATACAACGTGCTAGTGGAATGCTCTGGAAAGGGCAGCCATAGCGGGTGATAGCCCCGTACACTATTAGGAGACTGAACATGACTATCGGTTTGGTCGGTAAGAAGGCGGGCATGACCCGTGTCTTCACCGAAGATGGCGCATCCGTGCCCGTAACCGTTATCGAGGTTGAGCCTAACCGCGTGACTCGCGTCAAGACCGTCGATGCCGACGGCTACAGCGCAGTCCAGGTTACAACCGGTTCCCGCAAGGCCAAGCACCTGACCAAGGCGCAAGCTGGACAGTTTGCCAAGGCAGGTACCGAGGCCGGTCGTTCACTGATGGAATTCCGTCTCGCCGAAGGCGACGAAGCTCCGGAAGTGGGTGGCGAACTCACCGTATCCCTCTTCGAAGCTGGTCAGATCATCGATGTGACCGGTACCTCCAAGGGCAAGGGCTTCCAAGGCGCCGTCAAGCGCTGGAACTTCCGCACCCAGGACAACACCCACGGTAACTCGCTGTCGCATCGCGCGCCGGGTTCCATCGGCATGTGCCAGACCCCGGGTCGCGTCTTCAAGGGCAAGAAGATGGCCGGTCAGATGGGCAATGTCCGCTGCACCGTGCAGAGCCTGGAAGTCGTCCGTGTCGACGCCGAACGCAACCTGCTGCTGATCAAGGGCGCTGTCCCTGGTGCGCCGGGTAGCGATGTCGTCGTGCGCTCTTCCGTCAAAGCTCGCTGAGGGGGTTGGAACCGATGAATTTGAATCTCGCAGGTGCCAGCGCCGGCACTGTCGAAGTGTCCGATGCGACCTTTGGCAAAGAATTCAACGAAGCACTGGTACACCAGGTCGTCACCGCCTATCTGGCCGGTGGTCGCCAGGGTAGCCGTGCCCAGAAGAACCGCTCTGACGTGCGCGGCGGCGGCAAGAAGCCGTGGCGCCAGAAGGGCACCGGTCGTGCCCGTGCCGGTACCATCCGCTCGCCGCTGTGGCGTAGCGGCGGTGTGACCTTTGCAGCGCGTCCCCAGGACCACTCGCAGAAGGTCAACCGCAAGATGTACCGTGCGGCGATGCGTTCGATCCTCTCCGAGCTGGTGCGTCAGGAGCGTCTGGTGGCGGTCGAAGAGATCACCGTCGACGCGCCCAAGACCAAGCAGCTGGTCGCCAAGCTCGGCGAACTGGGTCTGGAGAAGGTGCTGATCGTGACCGAAGAGGTCGACGAGAAGCTTTACCTGGCCGCCCGCAACATCCCCAACGTGGATGTCGTGGACGTTGCCGCTGCCGACCCGGTGAGCCTGGTCGCCTTCGACAAGGTGCTGGTCACCGTCTCTGCTCTGCGTAAATTCGAGGAGAAGCTGGCATGAACCAGGAACGTGTATTCAAGGTTCTGCTTGGTCCGCACATGACCGAGAAGGCCGCCTTCGCCGCTGAGCGCAATCAGTATGTGTTCAAGGTGGCGGATGATGCGACCAAGCCGGAAATCAAGAAAGCCGTCCAGGCTCTCTTCGGCAAGAAGGTCGATCGCGTGCAGGTCTTGAACATGAAGGGCAAGACCAAGCGCACCGCACATGGCATCGGCCAGCGCAAGGGTTACCGCAAGGCGTATGTGACCCTGGCCGCGGGCGAGACGCTCGAAGACTTCTCTGGCGCCGAATAAGGGCAGGAGTACGGATCATGGCAGTAGTCAAGACTAAACCCACTTCCGCCGGTCGTCGTCACGTCGTCAAGATTGTCAACGACGAGATCTACAAGGGCCGCGCTTACGCGCCGCTGCTTGAGAAGAAGTCCAAGTCCGGTGGACGTAACAATAACGGTCGCATCACCACCCGCCACGTGGGCGGTGGTCACCGTCAGCACTATCGTATGGTCGACTTCAAGCGCACCAAGGATGGCGTTCCCGCCGTCGTTGAGCGCATCGAGTATGACCCGAACCGCAGTGCCCACATTGCACTGCTCAAGTACCTGGACGGCGAGCGCCGCTACGTCATCGCGCCCAAGGGCGTGAAGGCTGGCGATACCCTCGAGTCCGGCGTCAACGCAGCCATAAAGCGGGGCAATACCCTGCCGCTGCGTAACATCCCGGTGGGCTCCACCGTGCACTGCATCGAGCTGAAGCCCGGCAAGGGCGCACAGATCGCACGCAGCGCCGGTACCAGCGCGCAGCTGGTCGCCCGCGAAGGCAACTATGCTTCGCTGCGTCTTCGCTCCGGCGAGATGCGCAAGGTCCTGGCCGAGTGCCGTGCGACCCTGGGTGAAGTGAGCAACTCCGAGCACAGCCTGCGTCAACTTGGCAAGGCCGGTGCGAAGCGCTGGAGAGGTGTGCGTCCGACTGTTCGCGGCGTGGCAATGAACCCGGTGGATCACCCGCACGGTGGCGGTGAAGGCCGCACCAGCGGTGGTCGTCACCCGGTCTCCCCGTGGGGTATCCCCACCAAGGGCCACAAGACCCGTAAGAACAAGCGCACCGACAAGCTTATCGTTCGTCGCCGCAAGGCCAAGTAACACACATTAAGGGGTAACGGCTGTGCCACGTTCACTGAAGAAAGGTCCTTTTATCGACCTTCATCTGCTGAAGAAGGTTGAGGCTGCAGTGGAGAAGAGCGACCGCAAACCGATCAAGACCTGGTCGCGTCGCTCCATGATCCTGCCGAACATGGTGGGCCTCACCATTGCAGTCCATAACGGTCGCCAACACGTCCCGGTGCATGTCTCCGAGGAAATGGTTGGCCACAAGCTGGGCGAATTCGCTGCCACCCGCACTTATCGCGGTCATGCGGCGGACAAGAAAGCCAAACGGTAAGCCAGAGAGGATTGAGAGATGGAAGTCACAGCTAAGCTGCGTGGCGCTCGTTTATCCGCCCAGAAGGCCCGTTTGGTGGCTGACCAGGTGCGCGGTAAACCGGTCGCCGAAGCTATTGACCTGCTGACCTTCTCACCGAAGAAGGCTGCCAAGCTGGTCAAGAAAGTGCTTCAGTCCGCCATCGCGAATGCGGAAGAAAACAACGGCATGGACATCGACGAGCTGCGTGTCTCGACCATCTGTGTCGATGAGGGCATGACGCTCAAGCGCATCCAGCCGCGCGCCAAAGGCCGTGCGGATCGTATCTTGAAGCGCACCTGCCACATCACCGTCAAGGTAGCCGAGAAGTAGGAGTCGACCAGATGGGTCAGAAAGTAAATCCGACAGGTATTCGGCTGGGTATCGTCAAAGACCATACCTCGGTGTGGTACGCCGAGCGCGGTGCCTATGCCGACAAGCTGAACAACGATCTCGAAGTGCGTCGCTTCCTCGAGGAGCGTCTGAAGAATGCGTCCGTGAGTCGCATCCACATCGAGCGTCCGGCCAACAACGCCCGTATCACCATTCACACTGCCCGTCCGGGCATCGTGATTGGCAAGAAGGGTGAAGACGTCGACAAGCTGCGTCGCGACGTCACCCAGATGATGGGTGTGCCGGTGCACGTCAACATCGAAGAGGTCCGCAAGCCGGAACTCGACGCCCAGCTCGTCGCGCAGAACATCGCCGGCCAGCTCGAGCGCCGTGTGATGTTCCGTCGCGCCATGAAGCGTTCCGTACAGAACGCCATGCGCCTCGGCGCAGGCGGCATCAAGGTGATGCTGTCCGGTCGTCTTGGCGGTGCGGAAATCGCACGTACCGAATGGTACCGCGAAGGCCGTGTGCCGCTGCATACCCTGCGTGCGGACATCGACTACGCCACCTACGAAGCCAAGACCACCTACGGCATCATCGGTGTCAAGGTCTGGGTCTTCAAGGGTGAAATCCTCGGGGGCATCGAAGAGGTTCGCGCCAAGGCTAAGCAGCCGACGAACGCGCCCTCCAAGAAGAAAGGTTCCAGGTAAGGGGAGAGCGAATCGATGTTACAACCCAAGCGTATGAAATTCCGCAAGATGCAGAAAGGCCGCAACCGTGGCCTGGCGCATCGCGGTAGCAAAGTGAGTTTCGGTGAGTATGGCCTCAAGGCCACGGGTCGCGGTCGCGTTACCGCCCGCCAGATCGAAGCGGGTCGTCGTGCCATCAGCCGTCACGTCAAGCGTGGTGGCAAGATCTGGATCCGTGTGTTCCCGGATAAGCCGATCTCCAAGAAGCCCCTGGAAGTCCGTATGGGTAAGGGGAAGGGCTCGGTCGAGTATTGGGTCGCTCAGATCCAGCCAGGCCGTGTCCTGTACGAGATCGAAGGCGTTTCTGAAGAGCTGGCGCGTGAGGCATTCAGCCTGGCCGCTCAGAAGTTTCCGGTCTCCACCACCTTTGTGAAACGGACGGTGATGTGATGAAAGCCCAGGAAATTCGTGAAAAGTCAGTAGAAGAGCTTAATGAGCAGCTCTTTGAACTCCTCCGCGAGCAGTTCAACCTGCGCATGCAGAAGGCCACCGGCCAACTGAGCCAGACTCATCTGCTCAAGCAGGTCCGTCGGGATATCGCCCGCGTCAAGACTGTGCTCAACGAGAAGGCAGGTGACTGAGATGGCCGAAGAAAAGAAAGCCCGTACGCTCACCGGCAAGGTGGTGAGCGACAAGATGGACAAGTCCATCGTCGTTATGATCGAGCGCCGCGAGCGTCACCCGATCTACGGTAAGTACATGAAGCGCTCCACCAAGCTGCACGCCCATGACGAGGCGAATCAGGCTAAGGACGGCGACACCGTTTCCATTCAGGAATCGCGTCCCCTGTCCAAGAAGAAAGCCTGGACGTTGGTCGAGGTGGTCGAGCAAGCCAAGGGCTAAGTTCGACAAGCGCCTTCGAAACCAGTGCAGTCAGATTAGGTTTGGAGAAAACCGATGATTCAGACTCAGACAATGCTGGATGTCGCCGACAACAGCGGAGCGCGCCGGGTGCAATGCATCAAGGTGCTGGGCGGTTCACACCGTCGCTACGCCCGAGTGGGTGACATCATTAAGGTAACGGTGAAAGAAGCCATCCCGCGGGGCAAGGTCAAAAAGGGCCAGGTTCTCAAGGCGGTGGTCGTTCGCACCCGCAGCGGCGTCCGTCGTCCCGACGGTTCGCTGATCCGCTTCGATGGAAATGCGGCGGTTCTGTTGAACAACACCAACGAGCAGCCGATCGGAACCCGTATTTTTGGGCCGGTCACTCGTGAACTTCGTAATGAAAAGTTCATGAAGATCATTTCCTTGGCGCCTGAAGTGCTGTAAGGAGCGAGGCGGATATGCAAAAGATCAAACGTGATGACGAAGTAATCGTCATCGCCGGCAAGGATAAGGGCAAGCGTGGCACCGTTAAGCGGGTTCTCGAAAACCGCTTCGTGGTGTCCGGTGTGAACATGATCAAGCGTCACACCAAGCCCAATCCCATGGCGGGCAATCAGGGCGGTATCGTCGAGCGCGAGGCTCCGATTCACGCGTCCAACGTAGCCATCTTCAATTCGGAGACCGGTAAGGCGGATCGCGTCGGCTTCCAGGTGAAGGAAGACGGTACCAAGGTACGTATCTACAAGTCGACGCAGACGCAGATCGACGCCTAACGCGAGTCGGGTAGCAAAATGGCGAACTTGAAAGAACGTTATCAGAACGAGGTGGTGGCTCAACTCAAAGAGCAGTTCAGCTACGCCAACGTTATGCAGGTACCCCGGATCACCAAGGTGACCCTCAATATGGGTATCGGCGAAGCGACCAGCGATAAAAAGCTGATCGAAAATGCCGTCGGTGACCTGGAGAAGCTCTCCGGTCAGAAGCCGATGGTCACCAAGGCACGCAAGTCCATCGCGGGCTTCAAGGTGCGTGAAGGCTGGCCCATTGGTATCAAGGTCACACTGCGCAGTGCGCGCATGTGGGACTTCCTGGACCGCCTGGTGAATATCGCGATCCCCCGCGTACGTGACTTCCGTGGTCTCAACCCGAAGTCCTTCGACGGTCGTGGCAACTACTCGATGGGGGTGCGTGAGCAGATCATCTTCCCGGAGATCGAATATGATAAGATCGACCGGATCCGTGGTCTGGACGTCACCATCACCACCACTGCCAACACCGATGAAGAAGGTCGTGCGCTGCTGAGCGCGCTGAACTTCCCGTTCAAGAAATAAGGGTGGGATCATGGCAAAGAAAAGCATGGTAGAGCGCGAACTCAAGCGTACCAAGATGGTCGAGAAGTACGCTGCCAAGCGGCGCGAGCTCAAGGCTATCATCAACGACGTGAACGCTTCCGACGAAGAGCGCTTCGACGCGCAGCTCAAGCTGCAGCAGCTGCCGCGCGACTCCAGCCCGGTGCGTCAGCGTAACCGCTGCCGGATCACTGGCCGTCCGCACGGCTTCTACAACAAGTTCGGCCTCGGCCGTAACAAGCTGCGTGAAGCCGCCATGCGTGGCGACGTCCCTGGACTCAAAAAGTCCAGCTGGTAACGGCCACGTAGAATCATCAGGAGCGCAACGTAATGAGCATGCAAGATACGCTGGCGGATATGTTTACTCGTATCCGCAATGCGCAAATGGCCACCAAGGAGACGGTCACCATGCCGTCCTCCAAGCTGAAGGTCGAGGTGGCCCGCGTATTGAAGGAAGAGGGCTACATTCACGACTTCGCCGTCGCTGAAGGTGCCAAGCCCGAGCTGACCGTGACCCTCAAGTACTTCGAGGGCAAGGCCGTCATCGAGCACATTCAGCGGGTGTCCAAGCCGTCCCTGCGCCAGTACAAGGGCAAGGCTTCACTGCCGAAAGTCGCCGATGGCCTGGGTATCGCGATCGTTTCCACCTCCAATGGCGTGATGACCGATCGTGCGGCCCGTCAGGCTGGTGTCGGTGGCGAAGTCATCTGCACCGTATTCTAGGAGTTTGGAATGTCCCGCGTAGCCAAATATCCGGTTAAATTGCCTAGCGGCGTCGAGGCTAAACTCGACGGCGACCAGCTGAGCGTCAAGGGCGCTCAAGGCACGTTGTCCATGAGCATTCATGGCGACGTGATCATCGGCCAGGAAGAGGGTCAGCTGACCTTCGTGCCGAGTGAGTCCGCCAAGAGCTGGGCAATGGCCGGCACTACCCGTGCACTGGTCCAGAACATGGTCACCGGTGTAAGCGAGGGCTTCACCAAGTCCCTCGAGATCAATGGCGTCGGCTATCGTGCCCAGGCAAGTGGCAAGACGCTCAACCTGACACTCGGCTTCTCCCACCCGGTCGAATACACGCTGCCGGAAGGTGTCTCTGCGGAAACCCCGAAGAACACCATCATCGTGCTGAAGAGCGCGAGCAAGCAGCAGCTCGGCCAGGTCGCCGCGGAAATCCGCGCCTTCCGTCCGCCCGAACCCTATAAGGGCAAGGGTATCCGGTACGGCGACGAGCAGGTCCGCCGCAAAGAAGCCAAGAAGAAGTAAGGCAGGGTTATGAACGCGAAGAAAGAATCTCGTCTCCGTCGTGCCCGCCGCGCTCGCGCCAAGATTCGCGAGCTGGGCGTGTTCCGCCTGTGCGTAAACCGTACCCCACGCCACATCTATGCGCAGATCATCTCGCCGGATGGTGGCAAGGTCCTGGCCAGCGCTTCGACGCTGGACAAGGCCCTGCGCGAGGGTGCGACAGGTAATTCGGACGCCGCCTCCAAGGTTGGCGCGCTGATTGCCGAACGCGCCAAGCAAGCGGGCATCACTCAGGTTGCCTTCGACCGGGCCGGTTTCAAGTACCACGGTCGAGTCAAGGCCCTGGCCGACGCCGCTCGTGAAGGCGGCCTGGAATTCTAAAGGGTTTTTACGATGGCGAAGAACGAACAGAACAACGGCGATCTGCAAGAGAAACTCGTGCAGGTCAACCGTGTCGCCAAGGTGGTCAAGGGTGGCCGTATCTTCGGTTTCACCGCACTGACCGTCGTTGGTGATGGCAATGGTCGTGTCGGCTTCGGCCGCGGCAAGGCGCGTGAAGTGCCGGTCGCGATCCAGAAAGCCATGGACCAGGCGCGCCGTAACATGATCAAGGTCAGCCTCAGCGGCCACACGCTGCAGTACCCGGTGAAGGCCCGTCACGGCGCCTCCAAGGTATTCATGCAGCCGGCCTCAGAGGGTACCGGGATCATCGCCGGTGGTGCCATGCGCTCCGTGCTCGAGCTGGCTGGCGTCCATGACGTCCTGGCCAAGTGCTACGGTTCCACCAACCCGGTGAACGTGGTGCGCGCGACCATCAATGGTCTCGCCTCCATGCAGTCTCCGGACGACATCGCCGCCAAGCGCGGCCTGTCTGTCGAAGCGATCTCGGGGTAAGACACCATGGCAGCAACACTCAAGGTTACCCAGACCCGCAGCACCATCGGCATTCTGCCCAAGCACAAGGCCACCATGAAGGGTCTCGGGCTGCGCAGGATCGGTCATGCGGTCGAACTGGAAGACACCCCCGCCGTACGCGGCATGATCCACAAGGTGAACTACCTTGTGCGCGTTGAGGGAGAGTAATCCATGAAACTCAATAGCCTGAGCCCGGCACCGGGCTCCAAGCACGCCGAGAAGCGCGTCGGTCGTGGCATTGGCTCCGGTCTGGGCAAGACCGGTGGCCGTGGCCACAAGGGCCAGAAGTCGCGCAGCGGTGGCTCGGTCAAGCCCGGTTTCGAGGGCGGTCAGATGCCGCTGCAGCGTCGTCTGCCCAAGTTCGGCTTCACTTCCATGAAGTCGCTGGTATCCGAGGAAGTGCGCCTGGCCGAGCTGGCCAAGGTCGCGGGTGGCGACGTCACCCTGCAGTCCCTCAAGGATGCCAACGTGCTCAAGGACGCCACGCAGCATGCGAAGGTGATCCTCTCCGGCGAACTGAACACGGCGGTTACCGTTCGCGGCATCAAGGTCACCAAGGGTGCCCGTGCTGCGATCGAAGCTGCCGGCGGCAAGGTAGAGGACTAAATGGCTAAGTCAGGAAAAATGCCGGCGATGGGCAGCGGTCTGGGTGAACTGTGGGCGCGTTTGCGCTTCGTGCTCCTCGCCATCGTGGTGTACCGGATCGGTGCCCACATCCCCGTGCCCGGTATCAATCCTGACCAGCTTGCTGCCTTGTTCAGGGAGCAGCAGGGCACCATCCTGGGCATGTTCAACATGTTCTCGGGTGGCGCCCTGGAGCGCATGAGTATCTTCGCCCTCGGCATCATGCCGTACATCTCGGCGTCGATCATCATGCAGCTGCTGACTGCGGTCTCGCCCCATCTTGAACAGCTCAAGAAGGAAGGCGAGGCCGGCCGCCGCAAGATCAGCCAGTACACGCGCTACGGTACGGTGGTGCTGGCCTTCATCCAGGCAGTCGGCATGTCCGTCGGCCTGGCCGGCCAGGGCATCGCCTACACTCCCGACTTCAGCTTCTATTTCACGGCAGTGACGACCTTTGTCGCCGGCGCCGTGTTCATGATGTGGCTGGGCGAGCAGATTACCGAGAAGGGCATCGGCAACGGCATTTCGCTGCTGATCTTCGCCGGGATCGTCGCAGGTCTGCCGGGTGCTGTGGGTCAGGCGTTCGAGCTGGCGCGCAACGAAGGCGCCTGGAACGTACTGCCGCTGCTGGCGCTGTCGGTACTGGGTATCGCCACCGTGGCGTTCGTGGTGTTCATCGAGCGCGGCCAACGCCGTATCACGGTGAACTATCCGCGCCGTCAGGTGGGAAACAAGATGTATGCCGGCCAGAGCAGCTATCTGCCGCTGAAGGTCAACATGGCGGGTGTCATCCCGGCCATCTTCGCGTCGAGCATACTGCTGTTCCCCGCCTCGCTGGGCCAGTGGGTCAGCGCCGGCGAGGGCATGGAGTGGCTGCAGACGGCGTCGTTGGCTCTCGGGCCGGGACAGCCACTGTATATCTTGCTTTTCGGCGCGGCGGTGATATTCTTCTGCTTCTTTTACACAGCGCTGGTCTTCAACCCCAAGGATGTCGCTGACAACCTCAAGAAGTCAGGGGCCTTCCTGCCGGGCATACGCCCTGGTGAGCAGACTGCTCGCTATGTCGACAAGGTCATGACCCGTCTGACCCTGTTCGGTGCCTTGTACATCACTGCGGTTTCCCTGATGCCCCAGTTCCTGATCGTGGCGTGGAACGTGCCGTTCTTCTTCGGCGGTACCTCGCTTCTGATCGTGGTCGTGGTCATCATGGACTTCATGGCCCAGGTGCAGTCGCATCTCATGTCGCACCAGTATGAGTCGGTGATGAAGAAGTCCAACCTGAAAGGCTACGGTAGCGGCGGCATCATGCGCTGAGGCGCGCCGTTGCGATTTGGAGAGAACGATGAAAGTTCGAGCTTCCGTAAAGAAAATGTGCCGTAACTGCAAGATCATTCGACGCAATGGCGCCGTGCGCGTCATCTGCATCGAACCGCGGCACAAGCAGCGCCAGGGTTGATTCCTGGTCTGTGATTCAACCGGGTGCCGGCATGCCCCTTGCCCTCTGGTAGGGAAAGGGGTATGCTGTTGCGCCTTTTGTAGATGATTAATCGAGCAAGCCGCTCAGAAAACGCCGACTGAATCGGCGAGCGGAGTGAAGCGCTAGGCGCACGGCGCGCAGGAACCAGAGCCTATTGGTATAGGCGAGGATTTCGAGCACCGCGCAACGCAGCGATTCGCCCGCGCAGCCATTCAAGCGGTTTTTCGCAAACTTCGGAGTAAGCTGATGGCCCGTATTGCAGGCGTCAATATCCCGGACAACAAGCATGCGGCGATCTCGCTGACCTATATCTTCGGGATTGGCCGCACTCGTGCACAGGAAGTCTGTGCTGCTGCCGGTATTGCGCCGACCACCAAGATCCAGGAACTGTCCAACGAAGAGCTGGACACCCTGCGTTCTGAAGTCGGCAAGTACACCGTAGAAGGTGACCTTCGTCGTGATGTGACGCTGAATATCAAGCGTCTCATGGACTTGGGTTGCTACCGTGGTCTGCGTCATCGTCGTGGTCTTCCGCTGCGTGGTCAGCGTACCAAGACCAATGCGCGTACCCGCAAGGGCCCGCGCAAGCCGATCCGCAAATAACACGCATGTTCTGGCGTTAAGACAGGAAGAAACATCAACATGGCTAACCCGCGTAGTAACCGTAAAAAGGTGAAAAAGCAGGTAGTGGATGCGGTTGCCCACATCCATGCCTCTTTTAACAACACGATCGTGACGATCACAGACCGCCAGGGCAACGCTCTGTCATGGGCGACTGCCGGTGGTTCGGGTTTTCGTGGTTCTCGCAAGAGCACCCCGTTCGCTGCTCAAGTGGCAAGCGAACGTGCAGCGACTGCTGCAGCCGAGTATGGTGTGAAAAACGTCGACGTGCTGGTCAAGGGCCCCGGTCCAGGCCGTGAATCCGCCGTGCGCGCGCTCAACGCCGCCGGTTTCCGCGTGCAAAGCATCACCGACGCGACGCCCGTTCCCCACAACGGCTGCCGTCCGCCGAAGAAACGCCGCGTTTAAGGAGACAGATTCATGGCTCGTTACATTGGACCGAAGTGCAAACTGTCTCGTCGTGAGGGTACCGACCTCTTTCTGAAGAGCGGTGTCACTCCCTTCGAGAAAAAGTGCAAATCCGAGCAGATCCCGGGTGTGCACGGCCAGCGCCGTCAGCGTCTTTCCGACTACGGCTTGCAGCTTCGTGAGAAGCAGAAAGTGCGTCGTATGTATGGCGTACTCGAAAAGCAGTTCCGCAACTACTACAAGGAAGCGGCCCGCATCAAGGGCGCGACCGGTGAAGTGTTGCTGCAGCTGCTCGAATCCCGACTGGACAATGTCGTCTACCGCATGGGCTTCGGCTCGACTCGCTCTGAAGCGCGTCAGCTGGTCAGCCACAAGGCGATCGTCGTCAATGGCAAGACCGTCAACGTGGCGTCCTACAAGGTCAAGCCGGGTGACGTGGTGTCCGTTCGTGAGAAGGCCAAGAACCAGGCTCGCATCCAGTCGGCACTGGCGATCTCCGCCAACCGCGGCGATGTGGCATGGATCGACGTCGACTCCAAGAAGATGGAAGGCACTTTCAAGGCCCTGCCTGAACGTGGCGACTTGTCTGCCGACATCAACGAAAACCTGATCGTCGAGCTGTACTCGAAGTAATCACCCGACGGGTGATGCCGGGCCCGCAAGGGCCCGGTGCAGAGTACCGAGTATCCGTTTGGCAGCCTGAAAGGTGTTCATATGCAGCGTTCAGTGACAGAGTTTCTCCGTCCTCGCGATATCAAGGTCGAAGAGATCAGCGCGCACCACGCGAAGATCGTGCTCGAACCGTTCGAGCGCGGCTTCGGTCACACCCTGGGGAATGCTCTGCGTCGCATCCTGCTCTCGTCGATGCCCGGCTGTGCCGTGGTGGAAGCCGAGATCGCGGGTGTCGATCACGAGTACAGTGCGATCGAAGGGGTCCAGGAAGACGTCATCGAGATCCTCCTGAACCTCAAGGACGTGGGGATCAAGATGCACAGCCGCGACGAGGCGGTGCTCTCGCTGAACAAGCAGGGCCCGACCATCGTGACCGCGGGTGACATCGCCACCGACCACGACGTCGAGATCGTCAACCCCGAGCACGTCATCGCCCACGTCAACGAGGGCGCCGAGCTGCAGATGCAGCTCAAGATTGCTCGCGGTCGTGGCTATGAGCCGGCGGATACCCGCCTTGGTGCGGATGACGAATCACGGGCCATTGGTCGCCTGCAGCTGGATGCGACCTTCAGCCCCGTTCGCCGGGTTTCCTACGCCGTTGAAGCGGCGCGTGTCGAGCAGCGTACTGACCTCGACAAGCTGGTCATCGACCTGGAAACCGACGGCACCCTGGATCCGGAAGAGGCGATCCGTCGCAGCGCGACCATCCTGCAAGAGCAGTTGGGTGCGTTCGTCGACCTGGAAGCCGACAAGGAACAGGAAGTGGAGGAGGAAGAGGATCATATCGATCCCATCCTGCTGCGTCCCGTAGACGATCTCGAGTTGACCGTCCGCAGTGCCAACTGCCTGAAGGCCGAGAATATCTACTACATCGGCGATCTGATCCAGCGCACCGAGGTGGAGCTGTTGAAGACCCCGAATCTCGGCAAGAAGTCGTTGAATGAAATCAAGGACGTGTTGGCTGCGCGCGGTCTGTCCCTAGGCATGCGGTTGGAGAATTGGCCGCCGGCAAGCCTGAAGGACGACAAGGCCTCCGCGTGAGCGTCGACTCGAGTCCCAGTTTGGTAAGGAATCACAACCATGCGTCATCGTAAGAGTGGTCGCCACTTAAACCGTACCAGCTCGCATCGCCAGGCCATGTTCAAGAACATGTGCGTGTCGCTGGTCGAGCATGAAATGATCAAGACTACCCTGCCCAAGGCCAAGGAACTGCGTCGTCATATCGAGCCGCTGATCACCCTGGCCAAGCAGGACAGCGTCGCCAACCGTCGTCTGGCCTTCAGCCGCACCCGCTCGAAAGAGACGGTCGGCAAGCTCTTCAACGAGCTGGGTCCGCGTTACGTCGAGCGTCCGGGCGGTTACGTCCGTATTCTCAAGTGCGGTTTCCGCACCGGCGACAACGCGCCCATGGCCTACGTCGAACTGGTCGACCGTCCGATTGCCGAAGAGGCTGCCGCCGAGGAGTGATCCCCGGCGTTGCCTTCGGCACGGCAGACAAAACCGGCTCCTTTCGAGGAGCCGGTTTTTTTACAGGCAGCCGGAGGCCAGCTGTTCTTGCCGCGTACAACGCTCACACGCTGTGAACCCCTCCTTGGGCGCTCCATTCTTCATCCATGAAGAATGAGGTTCGCTTGTGTACGCGCCAAGCGCTGGCCTGATGGCACTTGGCGATTTAAGCGGTGGCCTCCGGCTCGGTTTTGTGGGTCTTGGCACGTGCCAGCAGCGGCTTGAGGAAGTGGCCGGTGTGAGACCCTGCCATCTTGGCGACCTGCTCCGGGGTGCCCTCGGCAATGATCTGACCGCCGCCGGAGCCGCCTTCCGGGCCGAGGTCGATGATCCAGTCGGCGGTTTTGATCACATCCAGGTTGTGCTCGATGACCACGATGGTGTTGCCGTGGTCGCGCAGGCGGTGCAGCACGGTAAGCAGCTGGCGGATGTCCTCAAAGTGCAGGCCGGTGGTGGGCTCGTCGAGGATGTAGAGCGTCTGGCCGGTATCGCGCTTGGCCAGCTCGCGAGCCAGCTTGACGCGCTGCGCTTCGCCGCCGGAGAGCGTGGTGGCGCTCTGGCCGAGGCGAATGTAGGAGAGCCCGACGTCGAGCAGGGTCTGCAGGCGGCGGGCAATGGCGGGTACCGGTGAGAAGAACTCCAGCGCCTCCTCGACGGTCATCTCCAGCACCTCGTGGATGCTCTTGCCCTTGTAGTTGATCTCCAACGTCTCGCGGTTGTAGCGCTTGCCCTTGCAGACGTCGCAGGGCACGTAGATGTCGGGCAGGAAGTGCATCTCGACCTTGATCATGCCCTCGCCCTGGCACGCCTCGCAGCGCCCGCCCTTGACGTTGAAGCTGAAGCGTCCCGGCTTGTAGCCCCGCGAGCGCGCCTCCTGGGTGCCGGCAAACAGCTCGCGGATCGGCGTGAAGATGCCGGTGTAGGTGGCCGGGTTGGAGCGCGGCGTGCGGCCGATGGGGCTCTGGTCGATGTCGATGACCTTATCGAGCTGCTCGAGGCCCTCGATGCCAACATGGGGAGCCGGGGTCAGGGTGGTGGCGCGATTGAGCTCGCGTGCAGCGATCGGCATCAGGGTGCCGTTGATCAGCGTCGACTTGCCGGAGCCGGAGACGCCGGTGATGCAGACCAGCAGCCCCAGCGGCAGCGTCAGGGTCACGTCCTGAAGGTTGTTGCCCGTGGCGCCGGTGAGGCGCAGCTGCTTCTCGGGGTTGCCGGGAATCCGCCACGGCGGTACCTCGATGCGCCGTGTGCCGGCCAGGTACTGGCCGGTCAGCGACTGCTTGCACTCCTTGATCTGCTGCGGGGTACCCTGGGCGACGATCTGGCCGCCGTGGACGCCGGCGCCCGGGCCGATGTCGAGCACATGGTCGGCGGCGAGGATCGCCTCCTCGTCGTGCTCGACCACGATCACGGTATTGCCCAGGTCGCGGAGATGCACCAGGGTCTTGAGCAGGCGGTCGTTATCGCGCTGGTGCAGGCCGATGGAGGGCTCGTCGAGGATATACATCACCCCCACCAGGCCGGCGCCGATCTGGCTGGCCAGGCGGATGCGCTGGGCCTCGCCGCCGGAGAGGGTCTCGGCGCTGCGCTCCAGGTTGAGATAGTCGAGGCCGACGTTGACCAGGAACTCCAGGCGCGCCTGGATCTCGTTGACGATCTTGACGGCGATCTCGCCCTTGCGCCCGGGCAGTGCCAGCTGCTGGAAATAGCGCAGCGCCTCGCCGATCGGCATGCGCACCATCTCCGGCAGCGTGCGATCGTCGATATAGACGTGGCGTGACTCCTGGCGCAGCCGGGTGCCGTGGCAGCTGGGGCAGGGCTGTACGGCGAGGTACTTGGCCAGGTCCTCGCGCACCATGTTGGATTCGGTCTCGCGGTAGCGGCGCTGCATATTGGGTAGCACGCCCTCGAAGGGGTGCTCGCGGGTGACCTTGCGACCGCGGTCGTTGACGTAGCTGAAGGCGATGTCGTCGTGACCGCTGCCGTGGAGGATCACCTCCTGTTCGTGGCGGGCGAGATCCTGCCAGGGCGTCTCCAGAGCGAAGCGGTAGTGGCTGGCCACCGCCTGCAGCTGGTTGAAGTAGTAGACGCTGCGTCGGTCCCAGCCCTTGATCACGCCCTCGGCCAGCGACAGTTCGGGGTGGCTGATCAGCTTGGCCTGGTCGAAGAACTGCTGAACGCCAAGGCCGTCGCAGCTCGGGCAGGCGCCGGCGGGGTTGTTGAACGAGAACATCCGCGGCTCGAGCTCGGCGATGGAGTAGCCGCAGACCGGGCAGGCGAAGCGCGCCGAGAAATTGATATCCTCGTGCTCGCCGTCCATGAAGTGAATCACCGCCACGCCGTCGGCCAGGCCTAGTGCGGTCTCGAATGACTCGGCGAGGCGCTGCTGCAGGCCGTCGCGGACCTTGATGCGGTCGACCACCACGCTGATGTCGTGTTTCTTGTTCTTGTCCAGCGGCGCGATGTCGTCGAGCTCGAGGATCTGGCCGTCGATCCTGGCGCGCACGAAGCCCTGGGCGCGCAGCTCGGCGAGCAGCTGCAGGTGCTCGCCCTTGCGGCCGCTGACCACCGGTGCCAGCAGCATCAGCTTGCTGCCCTCGGGCAGCGCCACCACCTGGTCGACCATCTGCGAGATGGTCTGGGCCTCGAGGTCTTCGCCGTGCTCCGGGCAGCGCGGGGTGCCGGCGCGGGCGAACAGCAGGCGCAGGTAGTCGTAGATCTCGGTGATGGTGCCGACGGTGGAGCGCGGGTTGTGGGAGGTGGACTTCTGCTCGATGGAGATTGCCGGCGAGAGGCCCTCGATATGGTCGACGTCGGGCTTCTCCATCATCGACAGGAACTGCCGGGCGTAGGTCGAGAGCGACTCGACGTAGCGGCGCTGGCCTTCGGCGTAGAGCGTATCGAAGGCCAGCGACGACTTGCCGGAGCCGGACAGCCCGGTGACCACGATCAGCTTGTCGCGGGGCAGCTCGACGTCGACCTGCTTGAGGTTGTGGGTGCGCGCACCCCTGACCAGAATCCTGTCCATTACCACCTCATGCGCAGCGCAAAAGCTCGATTATACGGCCCCGCCATGAGTCGCGGCAAAGGCGCATGTCATGCAGCGGCATTACGGCATGGATTCCCTGTACGGCGGCGAGTGGGTAGAATACTCGGTCCGTCATCCTCGGGCGTCCCGCGCCCGTCCACACGAGTTCGACACGTTGCACTGCGCATGCTCTCTGGTCTGCTGTTAGCCACCGAACGCCGTGCCATCATCGGCCTGGCCAGCCTGTATGCCTCGCGCATGCTGGGGCTGTTCATGGTGCTGCCGGTGCTGGCGCTATATGCCGACGACCTGGCCGGCGCCACGCCGCTGCTGATCGGCCTGGCGCTGGGTGCCTACGGGTTGACCCAGGCGATCCTGCAGATTCCCTTCGGCCTGCTCTCCGACCGCATTGGACGCAAGACGGTGATCGCCGCCGGGCTGGTACTGTTCATGCTCGGCAGCGTGGTCGCCGCACTGGCCGACAGCATTGGCGGGGTGATTCTGGGCCGCTGCCTGCAGGGCAGCGGGGCGGTGGCGGCGGCCATCATGGCGCTGCTCGCCGACCAGACCCGCGAGCAGGTGCGCACCGCGGCGATGGCTACCATCGGCATGTCGATCGGCGTGGCCTTTGCCTTGGCAATGGTCATCGGCCCGTGGCTGGCCAGCGGCTTCGGCCTGTCCGGGGTGTTCTGGTTCACCGCGCTGCTGGCGGCGCTGAGTCTGCTGGTGCTGTGGCGGCTGGTGCCCCAGGCGCCGCGCCGGCTGCGCCATCGCGACGTGCTGCTCGACCGTGCCCAGCTCAAGGCGACCCTGGGGCGCAGCGACCTGGTGCGACTGGATATCTCGATCTTTGCCCTGCACCTGATCCTGATGGCGATCTTCGTTGCCGTGCCGTTCCGCCTGCTGGAGGTGGGCATCGCCCTGCCGCACCATGGCTGGGTCTACTTTGCGGTCATGGCGCTGGCCTTCGTGGTCATGGTGCCGCTGGTGATCTTTGCCGAGAAGCGTCACCGCATGCGCGGCGTGTTCCTGCTGGCGGTAGCCGGCATGGCGCTGTGCCTGCTGGGGCTCGGTGCGTTGCCCGTTGGTCTGGTGTCGATGAGCCTGCTGCTGCTGGGCTTTTTCATCGCCTTCAATCTGCTCGAGGCGACGCTGCCCTCGATGATCAGCAAGCTGGCGCCGGCGGGGGCCAAGGGCACCGCCATGGGGGTCTACTCCACCAGCCAGTTCCTGGGCGCCTTCCTGGGCGGCGTCATGGGCGGTGCCCTGGCCCAACAGTGGGGCTATGATGCGGTATTCTATGGCAGTGCGCTGGTTGGGCTGGGCTGGCTGGCGGCGATCTGGGGGATGCCGGCGCCGCGCCATCTGGCCAGTGAAGTGGTAGCGTTGGACGAGCAGGCGCATGGTGATGCCCTGGAGACGCTGATGGAGCGTTTTGCCGACGTGGCTGGGGTGGAGGACGTGCTGGTGGTGCCTGAAGAGCGGCTGGCCTATCTCAAGGTCGACCGCCAGCGCCTCGACAGCGATGCCCTGGCGCGAGTGGTGGGGATCAAGCGAAACCACTAGCCGTTGGCTGGTGGTCAACAAGACATCGGGGGCGTCATGGCGTCGCCCGGCAATCAAGGAGCGAGACATGGCTCGTGGAGTAAATAAAGTCATCTTGATCGGTAACCTCGGTCAGGATCCGGAGGTGCGCTTCCTGCCCTCCGGCAACCCGGTGGCCAATCTGCGTATCGCCACCACCGACAGCTGGACCGACCGTCAGAGCGGCCAGCGTCAGGAGCGCACCGAATGGCACACCGTGGTGCTGTTCAACAAGCTGGCCGAGATCGCCCAGCAGTACGTCAAGAAAGGCTCGCGGATCTACATCGAAGGGCGCCTGCAGACGCGCAAGTGGCAGGGCCAGGACGGTCAGGATCGCTACAGCACCGAGATCGTCGCCAACGACATGCAGATGCTCGATAGTCGCGGCGCTGGCCAGGGCGGCGACTTCCAGCAGCAGGGCAACTATGCCGGCGGCATGCCCCAGCAGGGTGGCTACCCTCAGCAGGGCGGCAATGCGCCGCAGCCGCCCCCCCAGGGCGGTGGGTTTGGCCAGGGCCAGCAGCCGCGGCCGCAGCAGCCGACGCCGCAGCCGGCTCCCCAGCAGCCGCCGGCCCAGGGCGGCCAGCAGCAGGGCAATAACTATGGAGCGCCGGCGCCGGGTAGCTTCGACGACTTCGACGACGAAATCCCGTTCTGATCGTGAGGCTGCTGATACTCGATGCCGGCCACTGCCTGAGCCTGGCACTGGCGCGTGAGGCCAATCGGCGCAGCGATACCCGGCTGATGATCGAGGAGCGCCAGGCGATCAGCGCCGAGGCGCTCGCCGAGCTGGCGCCCGACGCGCTGGTGATCCCGCCGCTGGCCAGGCCGATCAGCGCCGAGCCGGCGGCGGTCGTTGCCCACGCCGAGGCGGTGGAAGCGTGTCTCGAGGCGTGTCGTGCCACGCATACGCCGCTGGTGTGGTGCGTCTCCGACCAGCTCTACGAAGATGGCCACGACGCGCCTATCGACGAGCACGTGATACCTGCGCCGCGCGACGAGAGCCTGCGGCGCTTGATCCAGGTCGGCGACCGGATTCGCCAGCAGTACGCCGAGCACCTGATCGTGCGCCTGGGGCCGCTGTTCGCGCTGGATGGCGCCAGCGCCTGGCTCAGCGAGCTGATCGACAGCCTGCTGGCCGGCGATGAGGTGCGGGTGGCCGAGGACGTGATCTTCTGCCCGACTTCGGCGGATGCCGCGGCCATGGCGCTACTCGGCATGCTGCACCAGCAGCACTGCGGTGCCAAGGCGTGGGGCGCCTACCACCTGGCGGGCACCGAGCCGGTCAGCGGCTACACCTTCGCCTCGATGGTGCGCACCCAGCTTGCCACGCGCCTCGAAGGGCTTGGCGAGCAGGTCGAACTGGGGCCGCTCAAGGCGCTCAATCACCACCACGACCAGCCGCTGCGCCGGGTGCTCAACTGCCGGCGGGTACTGGAGGCCTTTGGCGTGCACCAGAAGCCGTGGCGGCTGGAGGTGGGGCGCATGCTCGACACCTGGTGCCACGGGCGCAGCGCTGGAGAGGCATCATGAACCTGCTGCGTAGTCTGCTGTTCTATGCCGGCTATTTCCTGACCATGCTGGTGTGCGGCGTGCTGTTCCTGCCGCTGGCGCCGCTGCTGCCGCTGGCCGGACGCTACCGCCTGCTCAACCTGTATAACCACGCCATCATTGCCTGGTTTCGGATCAGCTGCGGCGTGCGCTACGACATTCGCGGTCGCGAGCGACTGCCTGACGCGCCCTGCGTGATCCTCTCCAACCACCAGTGCGAATGGGAGACGCTGTTCCTGCAGGTGCTCAAGCCGCCGGTGTGCACGGTGCTCAAGCGCGAGCTGCTGAATATTCCGGTGTTCGGCTGGGGGCTGCGCCTGCTGCACCCCATCGCCCTTGATCGCTCTCGGCCGGCCCGCGCCATGCGTCAGGTGCTGACCCAGGGCAAGCAGCGTCTGGAGGCGGGGCTGTCGGTACTGATCTTTCCCGAGGGTACGCGGGTCGCGCCGGGCCAGCGTCGCCACTACAACAAGAGTGGTGCAGTGATCGCCTGCCGTGCCGGCATGCCGGTGCTGCCGGTGGCGCACAACGCCGGAGAGCGCTGGCCGGGGCGCCACTGGGTCAAGAACCCCGGGCGGCTGTCGGTACGCGTCGGTGAGCCGATCGACACCCGTGGTCGCACGCCTGAAGACGTACTGGTCGAGGTCGAAGCGTGGATCGAGGGCCAGCTGGCGGAGATTTCCGAAGTGCCGCGGCCCGCTGCCCCGGTGGGGCGTGGTGAGCCGCTGCCCGGCTGAGCGGTTGCATGGACCTTGACGACGAACGGCGCCCCGCGGGGCGCCGTTCATCGTTATGCGGTTGCTGCGCGTGACGCTCAGTCGCTGAGCTTCTCCAGCACCAGGCAGGCATTGGTGCCGCCAAACCCGAAGCTGTTGGAGAGCACACGGTTGACCTGGGCACCGTCGCGCCGCTGGGTCACGATATCGAAGCCGGCGGCCTGCTCGTCGAGGTCATCGACGTTGGCCGAGGCGGTGATGAAATCGTGCTCCATCATCAGCAGCGAGTAGATCGCCTCCTGCACGCCGGTGGCGCCCAGCGAGTGGCCGGTCAGCGACTTGGTCGAGCTCATCGCCGGGGTCTTGTCGCCGAACACCTCACGCACCGCCTTGAGCTCGGCGACATCGCCCACCGGCGTCGAGGTGCCGTGGGTGTTGATGTAGTCAATGCTGCCGTTGACGGTGGCCAGTGCCTGACGCATGCAGCGCGCCGCGCCCTCGCCGGACGGTGCCACCATGTCGTGGCCGTCGGAGGTGGCGCCGTAGCCGGTGACCTCGGCGTAGATCTTGGCGCCGCGGGCCTTGGCGTGCTCGAGCTCCTCGAGCACCAGCATGCCACCGCCGCCGGCGATGACGAAGCCGTCGCGGGCCTTGTCGTAGGGGCGTGAGGCCTTCTCCGGGGTGTCGTTATAGTGGGTCGATAGCGCGCCCATGGCGTCGAACAGGCAGGAGAGTGTCCAGTGCTCCTCCTCGCCGCCGCCGGCGAAGACCACATCCTGCTTGCCGAGCTGGATCTGCTCCACGGCGCTGCCGATGCAGTGCGCCGAGGTGGCGCAGGCCGAGGAGATCGAGTAGTTGACGCCCTTGATCTTGAACGGTGTGGCCAGGCAGGCCGAGACGGTACTGCCCATGGTGCGCGTCACCCGGTAGGGGCCCACGCGGCGCAGGCCCTTGTCGCGCATCACGTCGGCGGCCTCGACCTGGTTGGCGCTGGAGGCGCCGCCGGAGCCGGCGATCAGGCCGGTGCGCTCGTGGGAGACCTGGGCCTCGCTGAGGCCGGCATCTTCGATGGCCTGGGCCATGGAGACATAGGCGTAGGCCGCGGCATCGCCCATGAAGCGGCGCAGCTTGCGGTCGATCAGGGCATCGAGGTCGATATCGACCACGCCGGCGACCTGACTGCGGAAGCCACGCTCGGCGTATTCATCCTTGAAGCGAATGCCCGAGCGCCCTGCCTTGAGCGCATCGAGGACCTGGTGCTGGTCGTTGCCGAGGCAGGACACGATGCCCAGTCCGGTGACTACCACTCGTCGCATGGGAGCCTCCTGTCAGAAATTCGCGGTAGAGGTAAACAGGCCGACACGCAGGTCGTTGGCCTGATAGATGTCGCGGCCGTCGACGGTCACGGTGCCGTCAGCCATGCCCAGAATCAGGCGCCGGGTGATGATGCGCTTGATATTGATATGGTAGGTGACCTTCTTGGCCTCAGGCAGGATCTGGCCGGTGAACTTGACCTCACCGCAGCCCAGTGCACGGCCGCGACCGGGATGGCCGAGCCAGCCGAGATAGAAGCCGACCAGCTGCCACATGGCGTCGAGGCCCAGGCAGCCGGGCATCACCGGATCGCCGGGGAAGTGGCAGTCGAAGAACCACAGGTCGGGGACGATATCGAGCTCGGCGATCAGCTCGCCTTTACCGTGATCACCGCCTGCCTCGTTGATGCGCACGATGCGATCGAGCATCAGCATGTTGGGGGCCGGCAGCTGAGCATTGCCTGGGCCGAACAGTTCGCCTCGGCTGCATGCCAGCAGCTCGTCACGGCTATAGGATTCTTGCTTGGTCACTGAGTCGTTCCGAGAGTCGAATTTATTGTGGCGCGCGCTGCACGCGGATTGGCTGCATTCTACTGACAGCGGGCAGCGATTGCACGCCGGCCGTATGTCGCTGCGTTGGCGGGCATTTTTTGCATTGCCCTTCAGCCTGGGGGCATGATGCCGATAAACCAGTGATGATGACAAACCGCCACGAGGCAGGGCAACGCATTGACCCCCGATTTCACGACACTGTGCCATGTGGCCACACTTCTCGCTTAGCCGGCCGCTAGTCTGGCTGGCTCTGGCCGGCCTGGCGGCGGTGAGCTGGCTGCCGGGCGTGTGGCTACGCCTTACGGTGGTGGCGATCATTGCGTTGGGCCTGTTCGATGCCTGGCGCCAGGTGCGCAGGGAGCATCGCCGTGCGCGGCTCTCCGAGGCGGCGCTGATGCTCTCCGAGGATGGCGTGATGATCAGCGATGCGCGCAATCGCATCGTTGCCGTCAACCCCGCCTTTACCAAGATCACCGGCTACGCCAGAGAAGACGTCGAGGGCCAGGATCCGTCGATGCTCTCCGCCGGGCGTCACGACAAGGTGTTCTACGAGCGCTACTGGCAGTCGTTGACCACCACCGGCCGCTGGGAAGGTGAAATCTGGAACCGCCGCAAGCACGGCGACGAATACCCCGAGTGGCTGCGCGTCCAGGCGTGCCCGGATGAGCGCGGTCGTATCAGCCACTACGTCGGCATGTTTACCGATATCTCCCGCCACAAGGCCCGCGAGCAGGATCTGCGCCGGATCGGCTTCGAGGATCCGCTCACCGGCCTGCCCAACCGGCGCCGCCTGCATGACCTGATGACCTCGCGACTGCGCCACCTGCGTGCCGGCGAGGGCCTGGATATCGCCCTGATCGACATCGACGGTTTCAAGGCGGTCAACGATGCCATGGGCGTCGATCTTGGCGACCGGCTGCTGGCGCGCTTCGGCCAGCGCCTGGCCGGCCACGTCGCCGGTGGGGTGGTCGGGCGGCTCGGCGGCGACGAGTTCATGGTGATTCGTACCACCACATTCGATGACCACGACAAGTGGGTCGCCGGCCTGCGTGCGCATCTCAGCGAGCCGTTCGAGCTCAACGGTCATAGCCTGCGCCTGGGGTTGACCATAGGCAGCTGCCGCGCGCCGGAGGATGGCCGCGACTCCGGGGTGCTGTTTCAGCGCCTGGAGTCGGCGCTGTACAGCGCCAAGCGTCACGGACGCAATCACGACCAGCGCTTCCGCCCGTCGCTGGACGTTGCCGGTGACCGCCAGCTGGCACTGGTCAACGACCTGCGCGCAGCCCTGGCCAGCGGCGGTCAGCTCGAGCTTCACTACCAGACCCAGCACCGTCTCGACAGCGGCGAGCTGGTTGGCATGGAGGCGCTGCTGCGCTGGCGCCATCCCCAGCACGGCATGATCTCGCCGGCTGATTTCATCCCGCTGGCCGAGCGCCACGGCATGATGAGTGCGCTGGGCAACTGGGTGGTCGAGCGCGCCGCGGCGCAGCTGGCCAACTGGCGCCTGGCCGGTATGCCGGCGGTGCCGATATGGGTCAATATCTCGGCCATTCAGCTGATCCAGGGCGATCTCGAGTCGCGGCTGGCGGCCTGCCTGTCTCAGCATCAGCTGCCGGCCAGCCTGTTGGGGCTGGAGCTCACCGAGTCGGTGCTGCTCGACGAGCGTGCCGGCGATATCTACCCGCGCATGGCGGCGCTGCGCGCGCTGGGCCATCAGATCGCCATCGACGACTTCGGCACCGGCTATTCGTCGCTGAGCTACTTGAAGCGCCTGCCGGTGGACAAGCTCAAGCTCGACCGCGCCTTTGTCAGTGCCCTGCCCGACGATCCGGCCGATGCCTCGATCGTCAGTGCGGTGCTGGCCATGGCACGCGGTCTCGATCTCGAGGTCATCGCCGAAGGGGTGGAGACCGAGGCCCAGCGCCAGTTCCTGCTCGAGCACGGCTGCCCGCTGGTGCAGGGCTTCCTGTTCTCCAGGCCGTTGCCGGCGGCAGAGGTCGAGGCACATCAGCTGGGCACCCCGCAGCCGGCCTGAGCCTCTCGACCGAGGCGCCGACATAGCCACAGGCACAGCAAAGCCCACACCGCGGCCTGGGCCGGCAGCAGCCACGTGGCCAGCTCGACGCCGGCCAGGTGCGCGCCGGCAAAGTACGACGACGGGCCGCTGGTGGCGCCGCCCAGCATGGCCAGCCACGGATGCTGCCACAGCCAACGCAGCGGGTGGTGCAGCAGGGTGGCGAACAGCGGCCACAGCAGCCATAGCCACAGCGGTAGCACCCCCCACTGGTCGGCGCCGAAGTCGAAGCCGCCGGCCAGGCTCAATCCGCCGTCGATCGCCAGCCCCAGCGCGGCGAACCCCGCCAGCCAGCGCCACTCCCCAGCGCCCGCCAAGCAGCGCAGGTGGACGCCGATGACCAGCGCAGCCACCAGCGCTCCGATCAGCGAGCCGCCCAGCACGCAGCTGAACCAGCCGACCTGAAAGGCCGCCACGTTATACACCGCCCGCCGCACCTGCGGATCCTGCAGGCGAGCCAGGATCATACCGCGCCCGTCAGCGGTGCCGGGCGAGCCCCGGGTTTGGCCAGCAGCAGGTGGCAGGTGCCGATGGTGCGCTCCAGGAAGCCCCCTTCGCAGTAGCACAGGTAGTAGCGCCACATGCGAATGAAGCGCTCGTCGTACCCCATACGGCGGATGCTGTCGAGACTGGCCTCGAAGCGCTGGCGCCACTCGCGCAGGGTGCGCGCGTAGTGCAGGCCGATCTCGTCCAGCGCCAGAACATTGAGGCTGGTACGTCGGCTGAGGCTGGCGAGGATGGCGTGATGCGAGGGCAGAAAACCGCCGGGAAAGATATAGCGCTTGATGAAATCCATGTCGCGCTTGGCGGCCTCGAAGCGCTGGTCGCGAATGGTGATGGCTTGCAGCATGGCCTGGCCGTCATCGGTGAGCAGACGGTCGAGGGTCGTCAGGTAGGTGTCGAGGTACTGATGGCCGACGGCTTCGATCATCTCCACCGAGATCAGCCGGTCGTAGCGCCCCTCCAGCTCGCGATAATCCTGCTGCAGCAGGGTGATTCGGTCGCCGAGGCCTTCCGCGGCGATGCGTTGAGCGGTATGCGCGTACTGCTCGGCGGAGATGGTGGTGGTGGTCACCCGGCAGCCGCGGGTCTTGGCGGCGTGGATCGCCAGGCCACCCCAGCCGGTGCCGATCTCCAGCAGATGGTGCTGGGGGCCGACATCGAGCTTGTCGAGCATCACGTCGAGCTTGTGGGTCGAGGCCTGCTCCAGGCTCGCCTCGGCGTGGGGGAACAGCGCGCTCGAGTACATCCAGTGCTGGCGGTCGAGAAAGGTCTCGAACAGATCGTTGCCGAGATCGTAGTGGGCCGAGATATTGCGCTTCGAACCGCGCAGGGTATTGCGCTGCAGGCCGTAGAGCGCATTCAGCAGCCAGCGCCCGAGCCGCGCGCTGCCGTTCTCGACCTCGCCGTTGACGCGCTCCAGGTTGATGGCGAACAGTCGCGTCAGGGCGACCAGGTCGTCGCAGTCCCAGTCGCCGTCCATGTAGGCCTCGGCGGCACCCACCGTGCCGCCCAGCGCCAGGCGCTTCCAGGCTCCGTGGCGGTGCACCCGCAGGGTGACGTGCAGCGGGCCCCCGCGGCCCAGCTGCTGGCAGTGGTCGCCCTCGATCAAGGTGACCTGACCGCCTTCCAGGGCGTCCAGCTGGGCCAGCAGGCGCGGCTTGACGAGACGAATCAGACGGCTGCCGTGGCGTGGCAGGTCCTGTGAGGTGGCAGAGCGTGTCGTACTCACGACGGTGTCTCCTCGCGATGGGGGTGATCATGAACGGGGACGCCCTTGGCCCACAGCCGCAGCGCCTCGAAATGGATGCCGGCCAGGGTCTTGAGGCTCATCCACGGCTGCCGCGCCAGGCTGGCAAGCAGCACGCCGCGGGTTGCCGGACGTGCCTCGAGGGTCAGGGTGGCGTCGAAGTGGCAGCGCTCGTCCTTCCAGTTCTCCATGTGCAGCAGCAGCTGCTCGCCGGGGGCGTTGAAGCGCCAGCGGTAGGTCATGTCCATGGGATTGAAGGGTGACACGTGCATGGCCTTGGCGAACTCGGCGGCATGGCTGTGACGCTGCGGATCGACTGCGCAGGCGTAGCGCACCCGCTCACCCCAGGGGGTGTTGCTGACCTCGCCGAGCACCGCGCGCAGGGCGCCGTCGCGGTCGTAGGCGTAGTAGACCGAGATCGGGTTGAAGCCCATGCCGAGGGTGCGCAGCTGGGTCAGCACGCAGATGCGCCCACCCGGGGCCGCACCGAGCTGGCGCTCGAGCTCCTCGCGCACCACCGTCGCCAGCGGTCGGTCGTGGGGCGTCAGGTAGTCCTTGCGTCGGAAGCGTGCCAGTGCCGGGCGCCGCGCGCTGAAACCCGGCACGCCGTCGAACAGCGCGGGCAGCTCGTCGAGGTCGAGCCAGGCCATCCACACCTGGTAGCTGAAGGCGTGGGCGCGCGGGGTGAAGCGCCGGTGGCGCAGTTCGCCGCGGTAGATGCGCGAGTGTGGCTGACTCATGCGCGCTCCTCGGCCAAGGGCTGGGTGCCGGCCGGAGATGCTGCGTCGCTGCCCAGCGACCGGGCCACGCGCAGCGCACTCCATACGCCGTCTTCGTGAAAGCCGCTGCGCCAGTAGGCGCCGCAGAAGTGGGTCCGCCGCTGGCTGCCGGAGATCTCGGCGTGGCGCGCCTTGGCGGTCTCGCCGGCGAGGGTGAACTGGGGATGGGCGTAGTCGAAACGCCCCAGCACCTTCTGCGGGTCGATGGCCTGGCTGTCGTTGAGCGTCACGCAGAAAGTGTGCGGGCTCTCGAGGCGCTGGAGAATATTCATGTCGTAGGTCACCGAGACCCGGGCATCGGCGTCGCGGCCATCGAGCCGATAGTTCCAGCTGGCCCAGGCGCGCCGGCGGCGTGGCAGCAGGCGGGTATCGGTATGCAGGACCACGTCGTTGGATTGATACGGCAGCGCCGCGAGGATCTCGCGCTCGGCGTCGCTCGGGTCGCTGAGCATGGCCAGCGCCTGGTCGGCGTGGCAGGCCAGCACTACCTGGTCGAAACGCTCCTCGCCGTGGCGGCTGGTCAGCGTCACGCCCTGGGCGTCGCGGCGTATTGCGCGTACCGGGCTCGCCAGGCGAATGCGCTCGCGATAAGGCGCGGTGAGTGCCGGAATGTAGGCGCTTGAGCCGCCCACCAGGGTGTACCACTGGGGACGGTTGCTGACCGACAGCAGCCCGTGATGGCGGAAGAAGCGCACGAAGAACTGCAGCGGAAAGGCCATCAGGTCGCCGATGCTCGCCGACCAGATCGCCGCGCCCATGGGCAGCAGGTAGCGGGTGCGGAAGTCATCGCCGTAGCCGCCGGCCGAGAGATAGTCGCCAAGGGTCATGGCCGGGTCGAGGCGCTCGGCGTCGAGGTCGGCGCTGGCCTGGCGGTTGAAGCGCAGGATATCGCGCAGCATGCGATGGAAGCGCAGGCTCACCAGGTTGCGCCGCTGGGCGAACAGCGACGTGAGGGTGTGGCCGTTGTACTCGAAGTCGCGGCCGTCGAGGCTGACGTCGATGGTCGCGGTATGGCCGCCGAGCCGGGACTCGGCCTCGAACAGGGTTACCTCATGCCGAGGCGTGAGGTAGTAGCCGGCGGCCATGCCGCTGATGCCGCTGCCGACGATGGCGATACGCTGTCGCGACGTCATGCGTTACCTCCGCTGGTGTGGCCGTCGCCTTGCACCATGCGCAGGCCGAGGCGCCGCCGCAGACGCGGTGGCAGGATGCCCATCAGCCGTACCAGGTTGGTGAAACGGCGTGGGAAATGGATGTCGAGCTGGCGCCGGTCGAGGCCCTTGACGATGGCCGCTGCGGCCTGCTCGGCGCTGATGCGCATCGGCATCGGGAAGTCGTTGCGGTCGGTGAGCGGCGTCTTGACGAAGCCGGGATGAATCACGCTGACGTCGATGCCTTCGGCGTCGAGATCGAGGCGCAGCGACTCCAGGAAGTAGCTGAGGGCGGCCTTGGAGGCACCATAGGCCTCGGCGCGGGGCAGCGGCACATAGGCCGAGGCGCTCGAGGTGGCGGCCAGCAGCGGGCGAATGCCGTCATGGTCGCGGGCGCGGCGCAGCAGCGGCAGCGCCGTCTCCATGGCGTACAGGGCACCGAAGAAATTGGGCGCAAAGACGCGTTCTACCAGGTCCACGTCAAAACGGCGCGCATCGAGATACTCGCAGGTGCCGGCATTGAGTATCGCCAGGTCGAGCCCGCCGAGCTGTGCCTCGAGGCGCTGGCCGGCGGCGCGTACGGCGCTGCGATCGGCGACGTCGAGGGGGACCACCAGGGCGTTGTCGGAGCTCGCCGCCAGGGCATTGAGCTTATCGACATTGCGCGCGCTCAGCGCTACGCGGTGGCCATCGGCCAGCAGCCGTTCGGCAAGCGCCAGGCCAATGCCGGACGTAGCCCCCGTCAACCAGATGCGCCGCGGTTGTTGCAGTGTGGTCATGCCTCCTCCTGGCCAGCGATTCGACGGCGCCGGCCGTCCTGATCATGTACGTGGCCAGGGCGAGGCTGGATGCACTGCCTGTCTCAGTGCCTAGCCGACGCGACGCTTGACCTGGCGGATCACGCTGCCCAGCAGCGGTAGCCGCTCGTAGAGCATGGCGCCGGCATCGAAGTAGTCGCGATGCTGGCAGACCCGCTCGCCGTGGGGGCCGTCGCTGGCGGCGAAGCGCAGCCGCGAACAGCCCTCTACGTGGTAGTCCCGTCCGCCCTCGAGCCGGGGATGACGCAGTGACATGGTCCAGGTCACGAAGGCGGTGTCGGCCAGGCGCTGGCGCTCGCCAAAGGCGAAGCGGCAGGTTTCGACGTTGGCGTAGAGCCCCTCGAAGTAGCCGGTCAGAGCCGCGATACCGTCGATACGGTGCAGCGGATCTTGGAATACCACGTCACTAGTGTATACCTCTGGCAGCAGATGTGTAGAGGTTTTGTCTAGCTTATTGAAGAAGTCGCAGAACGACTCCAGGGCAGGATCCTGGTGCATGGCGGGCTCCGTTAGAGGTGGCCGGGTAGGGGGCTAGTTCTTCAGGGTCTTGAAAGCGTCCAGTGCGCGCGCCCGGGCGGCCTTGTGGTCGACGATGGGGGCTGGGTAAGCGGCGCTGTCGAGGAGGTCGCCCACGGGGGCATGGCGCTTCTTGGTCGCCAGGTTGGACAATTCGGGTACAAATTCAGTAATGAAATCGGCCTGCGGGTCAAAGCGCGTCGATTGGGTGGTGGGGTTGAAGATGCGGAAATAGGGGGCGGCATCGGTACCGGTGGAGGCCGCCCACTGCCAGCCGCCGTTGTTGGCGGCAAATTCGCCGTCGACCAGGTGGCGCAGGAAGAAGCGCTCGCCGCGGCGCCAGTCGATCAGCAGGTGCTTGGTCAGGAACATCGCCGTGACCATGCGCAGGCGGTTGTGCATCCAGCCGGTCTGCACCAGTTGGCGCATGGCGGCGTCGACCAGCGGATAGCCGGTGCGCCCTTCGCACCAGGCGGCGAAGCCGGCATCGTCGTCGCGCCAGGCGAGGGCTTCGGTGTGCTGCTGAAAGGCGCGGTGCCGGCACACGCGGGGAAAGCCGACCACGATGTGCTGGTAGAACTCGCGCCAGATCAGCTCGCTGACCCAGGCGCTGAGGCCAGCGTCGCCGTCGGCCAGCTGGCCGCCGTTCTCGCTCATCACCGCCTGCAGGCACTGGCGATGCGAGATCATGCCCAGCGCCAGGTAGGGCGATAGCTCGCTGGTGCCGCGCACCGCCGGGAAGTCGCGCTGCTGGTGATAGTGCTTGCCGCGGTAGCGCAGGAAGCGCTCCAGGCGATCGGCGGCGGGGCCCTGGCCTGCCGGCCAGTGGCGGCCGTCGATGGGGGTGTCGACGAGGCTCGGCAGGGCCGGTAGCGGATCGCTTTCGATCGCCAGGCGCGCCTGGGGAGCGGGTGTCTCGCGCAGGGCGAGGCGCTCCGCATCGACCTGGCGATGCCAGGCCTTGGCGAAGGGCGTGAACACGCTGTAGTAGTCGCCCTGCCCGGTGAGCAGTTCGCCGGGGTCGAAGGCCACGGCGTCGCGGTGGGCATGAAACGCCAGGCCAGCCTCGTCGAAGGCGGCGGCCACCTGTTGGTCGCGGCGCCGTTCGTCGAGGGGATATTCGGCGTTGACGTGGAGTGCCTCGGCAGCGTGCTCGCGGGCGATCGCCAGCAGCGCCTGAGGGGCGGCACCGAAGTGGCCGATATCGCGGTGCAGCAGGGGGATGTTGAGCCCGGCCAGGTCGTCGCGCAGCGCGGCCACGCCGCGCGCCCAGAAGTCGAGCTTGTTGGCACCGTGGCCATGCTGTTGCCACTGGCCGAGACAGCGCAGGAACACGGCGATCACCGGGCCGCGTGCGGCGGCCTCGGCGAGGGCGGTGTTGTCGTGGGTGCGCAGGTCGCTACGAAACCAGACCAGGCGAGGCGTCATGGCGGGCATCCTTGTTCGGCAGTCGTGTTCGACATGGCGGCCGGCGATGCTGCGGGGCTGGGGCGCGGCTCAGGCGCGCAGCAGCGGCGCCAGACGCGACATGGCCTGCAGCGGGTCATCGCCAAGTACCGCGACCTGGCTGTCAGCGAGATCACCGGCGCGGATCCGGGCGATGGGCCCGCACAGCCCCACCGGTACCTCGAGCTGCTCGGCCAGTCGCGGCAGCTGGCGGCGCACCAGATCGGCGCGCTCGGAGTGGCCGCTGCAAAGCAGCAGCGCGCCGGCGCGCAGGCGCTCCACCGCCAGCGGCAGCTCGTTGAGCGGCAGCGGCGCATCGAACAGTTGCACTCGGTAGCCGGCCTGGCTAGCGGCTAGCGCCACCAGCAGATCCCACAGCGTGCCGTGATCGTCGGGCAGGCGGTTGATCAGCAGCGTGGCGCCCTGGCTATTGAGGTTGGCGTGGTAGAGCCGCGTACCGATGCGGGTGCGCAGGAACGCCTCGAGGGTCCGCCGCTGCAGGGCGGCGCCGAGCTGCTCGTCCCAGTGCTCCTCGAGCGCCTCGACCACCGGCTTGAACAGTTCGCTTAGGCAGGTGCTGACCGGATAGAGCGCCATGCACTGGTTATAGAGCGTATCGAGGCGCACCAGGTCGAGGCTCTCGACGGCGGCGATCAGCTGCTGGCGCTGGCTGGGCCAGTCGCCGGCGGCGGGCTCCGGGGCTTCGACGGTGCGTGGCTGGTCGAGTAACTCGCGCACCTGGCTGACCGGCACCCCGCGATTGAGCCACTGCAGAATGCTCTCGATGCGCTGGATGTCATCGCGGGCATATAGGCGGTGCCCCTTGGGCGTACGCTGCGGGCAGATCAAGGCGTAGCGGCGTTCCCAGGCACGCAGTGTGACCGAGTTCACGCCGGTCAGGCGCGAGACCTCGCGGATCGGATAGAGCGGCGCATCGGCCGGATGGGTCGCCTTGTCACTCATGCGCTCTGATGCCTCTCGTTCATAGTGGTGATCAATGGCGGCGATCACCTTAACGTATATGATGCTCAGGATGGTGCAAAATGTTGTACAAGGCAATGCCCCTGTACAAAGCGAGGCTATTCTAGCGCTGCTGCCGGCCAACGGCGAGGCTTGTTGTGTTAACGCCCAATGCACTGATGTCCGGTCAGCCGGTCACCCCGAGCCAGCGTTCGGCGAGGCGCCTGCCGGAACACCAGGCGTCTTCGACCCGTGGGCCCAGCCAGCCATCGCCGCATAGCGCCAGCCCCTGCTCGCCGAGTCGATAGCCTGGGCCCATCGCGGCATGGAGCGGCTGAGCGTAGCGCCAGCGGTGGGCCGCCAGAAGCCGTGGTGTCGGCGGCCGAAGCGTGCCGGGGAGCTGCTCGAGGAGGGCCGCATAGAGCGCCTCGGCGACCTGCTCGGCGGACCGTTCCAGCCACGCCTGGCTCCACTCGGCGGTGGCCAGCAGGGTCAGGCTCTCGCCCTGCTCGGCGCGGCCGGGTTTATGATGGTTGCGCGCCACGAAGCGCAGTGGCCCCTGATTGATAAACGCCGCCTGCCAGCTGCCATCGACACCGGGCAGCTCGGGCAGCGGCGCGTCGAACAGCGCATAGCCGGCCCAGCAGGGCGACTGTTCGAGGCTGCGACAGGCCTCGGCCAGGGTGTGATCATGGGCGGCGATCAGCGCCTCGGCCTGGGGCGCCGGGGCACTGATCGCCACGCGCTGGAAAGGGCCGTGGCGGCGCTGCTGGTCATCCTCGAGGTACCAGCCGTTGGCCCGCCGTTCGAGGCCAAGAACGCGCGCGCCGGCGTTGAGCTCGAGGCCCTCGGCGAGGTGCCGGGACAGGGCGCTCATGCGCGGTACCGCGCAGTAGCGCGGCAGGTCGTCGCTGTGCTGCTGCCAGCCATGGGCGTCGACGCGCCATAGCGCGGTGGGCCAGGGCGCCACCAGGCCACGTTCGAGCCAGCCTGCCAGCTCGGCCTGGAAGGCGGGGTCGCGGGCGGTAAAGTACTGGGCGCCAAGATCGACGATGGCGCCGGGTGCGCGGCGGCTGGACAGCCGGCCGCCGGGGCCGCGGGCCTTGTCGAACAGCGTCACGGCATGGCCGGCGTCATGCAGGCTACGGGCGCAACTCAGGCCGGCGATACCGGCGCCGATCACCGCTATGCTTGAAGAGGGCGAAGGCATGGCGTTATCCATGTCGGTATGAGAATGTCGGATAGATTATCAGGTATAGTACAAGCACTGTATAACTTTTGGCGAACCCGTCACTGACTTGGCAAGGAGAGCTTGGCCATGCGCATCTTGATCACCGGCGGCAGCGGTTTCGTGGGGCAGCGACTGTGCCAGCGACTGGCCGCCAACCACCAGCTGATGGTGGTATCTCGCGACCCGGCGGCAGCCCGCCGCCGCTTGCCCGAGGGCACGCAGGTCATCGCCAACGTGCTGGAAGCGCTCGACGCGGCGCCCGAAGCCCTGGTCAACCTGGCCGGAGAATCGATCGCCGCCAAGCGCTGGAGCGACGAGCAGAAGCGGCGCCTGATCGACTCGCGGGTCGACGTCACTCAGGACCTGGTGATGCTGTGCGCCAAGCTGGCGGCCAACGGCCAGGCGCCGCGTGTGCTGGTATCGGCCTCGGCGATGGGCTTTTACGGCGCCCAGCCGAAACAGGGCGAGCCTGGCCAGCAGCCGGTTACCGAGGAGACTGCGCCCCACGACGAGTTCGCCCACCGGCTGTGCGAGCGCTGGGAGAGTGTGGCACGCGGCGCGGCGGAGCACGGCACCCGTGTCGCGCTGCTGCGCATCGGCCTGGTGCTCGACCAGGGTGGCGGCAGCCTGCAGAAGATGCTGCCGCCGTTCAAGCTGGGGCTGGGGGGGCGCTTCGGCGATGGCCGCCAGTTCATGCCCTGGGTGCACCGCGAGGATCTGGTACGCGCCATCGAGTTCCTGCTCGAGCGCGACGACCTCGAGGGGCCCTTCAACGGCTCGGCGCCGCATCCGGTGACCAACGCCGCCTTCAGCCGCAGCCTGGCGCGCCAGCTGGGGCGCCCGGCCATCTTCCCGGTGCCGGCGATGGTGCTCAAGGCCGCCTTCGGCGAGATGTCGAGGCTGCTGCTGACCGGTGCCGACATGCGCCCGGCGCGCCTCGAGGAGGCCGGCTTCACCTTCACCTATCCGACCCTGGACAAGGCGCTGGCGGCGATTCTCGACTAGCCGTGGCCAGCGCCGCCTCAGCGGCTGTCGTGGTCCACGGTGACGATCACGCGCACTGCGTCGAGGCGCAGGCGCGTGCCTTCGATGGCCGCGTCGAGGGCGCGGCGTTCGTCGACCAGCGCGCGGAGTTCATCTGCGCGTACCGCCGGGTTGCGCTCGGCCAGCGCCTGCAGGCGCGCCAGCTCGCCGTCGAGGGCCTCGCGCATGCGGATCTGCGCCGCCTCGACGATGCTGGGTAGTTCGCGCTCGGCCTCGGCTTCGCCCTGGATCAGCAGCCCGCGCAGCTGGTCGTGGCGGCTCTTGATCAGATCGCGGGCCACCGCCTTCTTGACCTTCTGCAGGTTCTTGGACAGCCCGCTGAACGACACCTTGTCGGAGAGATTGGCGCCGGACTCATCGAGCAGCACACGCACCGCGGTGGCCGGCAGGAAGCGGTTGAGATGCAGCCGCCTGGGCGCCGGGCAGTGGGTGCGGAACACCAGCTCGACCATCAGCCGGCCGGCGGGGATAGCCGGATGCTTGAGCAGCGCCAGGGCGGTGTTGCCCATCTGACCGTCGAGGATGCGGCCCATCATCTCGCGCAGCAGGGGGTGCTCCCAGGAGAGGCGCTGGACGTCGTCGCGGGCCAGGGCCACGCTGCGCGACAGGGTCGCCGAGAAGCCCTCTTCGCCTTTGACCAGCCCCGGCAGGCCGTCGATCATGTGCTGGCTGGGCTGCAGGTGCAGTACCCGTCCGCCGAGCTCCTGGCTGTCGACGCCGAAGATATCCATGGCCTGGTCGAGATAGCGCGGCAGCGCCTTGTCGTGGTCGAGTTCGCGGATGGCGTCGATCACCGCATCGGCGCGGGCCGGGCGACACGCCCCCCACTCCAGCAGGCGGTTGCGGCCGGCATCGTGCTCGGCCAGGCGCGCCTCGAACAGGGTGCGGGTCTCGTCGATCACCTCGGCGAGGCTCTCCTCGTCGAGCAGGGCGTCGGCGAGGGCGTCGCCGAAGGCCGCGAACAGGTCGCTGCCGATGCCTTGGGGCGCGCTGAAGGCATCCATGCCGTCGCGGTACCAGCGCAGCAGGCGCTCTCCCGGACTGGTCTCGAACACCGGCACGTGGAGTTCGATGGCGTGGCGCTGGCCGATGCGGTCGAGGCGGCCGATGCGCTGCTCGAGCTGGTCGGGGTGTAGCGGCAGGTCGAACATCACCAGGTGGCGGCAGAACTGGAAGTTGCGGCCTTCCGAGCCGATCTCGGAACATACCAGCACCTGGCAGCCGTCGTCCTCCAGGTCGGCAAAGGCCGCCGCGGCGCGGTCGCGCTCGATCAGCGACAGCCCCTCGTGGAACACCGGCGCGTGGATGCCGCCCAGCGCCTGCAGCGCCTTGGCCAGGTCGGTGGCGGTGTCGCGGTCATGGGCGATCACCAGCAGCTTGTCGCGGCCGACCTCGGTGAGCAGCTCGAGCAGCCAGGTGACGCGGGGGTCGATGCGCCACCACGGCTCCTCGTTGAGCGGATCGTGGGGCAGGGCGCGATACATGGCGTCGAGATAGAGCACTACCTCGGGGTGGTCGAGGCCGGTTTCGATCAGCAATTCGTCGAGCGCGTCCTCGTCGCGCTCGATGCGGCGCAGCACGCGGCGATACGCCGAGGGCAGCGCCAGCGGCGTGACGTGTAGCCGGCGCGCCGGGAAGCCGCCGACGTGGCGGCGGCTGTTGCGGAACATTACCCGGCCGGTGCCGTGGCGGTCGAGCAACTGTTCGCGCAGCTCGCGGTGCGCCACCTGGCGCTGCTCAACGCTACTCTCGGCGGAGACCAGCACCGCCAGCAGCGCCTGGCTGTCGCTGTCGTCGATCACCGCCGCCACGCTGTCGCGGTCGGCGTCGCGGGGGGCATCCTCACCGGCCAGCCGTTCGAGGGCGTCCACCGCCTCGGCGACCTGGGCATAGCCGAGCTCCTCGGCCTTGAAGTGCTCGAGATCCTGATAGCGCTCGGGGTCGAGCAGGCGCAGCCGCGCGAAGTGACTCTCCACTCCCATCTGCTCCGGGGTGGCGGTGAGCAGCAGCACGCCTTCGGTGCGGGCCGCCAGCGCCTCGACGCAGGCGTAGCCGGGGCCGACGTGCTCGGGATGCCAGTCGAGGTGGTGGGCCTCATCGACGATCAGCAGGTCCCAGTCGCAGGACTGGGCCTGGGTCTGGCGCTGCGGGTTGGCGAACAGCCACTGCTGGCTGGCCAGGATCAGCTGCGCCGACTCGAAGGGGTTGCCGTCGAGGTGGGCCAGGCTCTGGTGCTCGTCGAGCAGCCGCACGTCGAGGGCGAAGCGGCGCAGCAGCTCGACCAGCCACTGGTGAGTAAGGCTGTCGGGGACCAGGATCAGGGCGCGCTCGGCGCGGCCGGTGAGCAGCAGGCGGTGCAGGATCAGCCCCGCCTCGATGGTCTTGCCCAGGCCCACTTCGTCGGCCAGCAGCACCCGCGGGGCGTGGCGCCGGGAGACCTCGTCGGCGATGTAGAGCTGGTGAGGGATCAGGTCGATCTTGGGCCCGGCCAGGCCCAGCGCCGGGTTCTGTTCGATGCGCTGATGGTGGTGCAGGGTGCGAAAGCGCAGGTCGAACCAGTCGTTGCGGTCGACCTGGCCAGTGAGCAGGCGGTCGCGGGCCTGGTCGAACTGCATGCTGTCGGCGAGCCGTACTTCGGGCAGCTCGCGCAGGTTGCCCTGGTCGTCCTCGCCGATGTAGACCACCAGGCCGTCGAGCTCCTTGCTGTCGTCGACGGTCATCTGCCAGCCCTCGGCGGACTGCACGCGATCGCCGGGGGCAAACGCCACCCGGGTCAGCGGCGCCTGACGCACGCTGTAGGTGCGGGTTTCCTGGCTGGCGCTGAATAGCACGGTGACGCTGCGGAAATCGACGTTCAGGATGGTGCCCAGGCCCAGCTCGGCTTCGCCGTCACTGATCCAGCGCTGACCGGGAGAAAATTCGCTCATGATGCCTCGGATGCTCAACGAAAACGCGCCCCGCTGTCACGGCGGTGGGCCGACGACGCTGGCGGGGCGCGGTATGGTAACGGAAACTGGCGCGGCACTTAAGCGCTGATCGTAGCGCGTGCGGCTGCCCCGCCGTTCAGTGGCGGTCGAGCCAGCCGTCGAGCTGGGCGCGGGTCAGCTCACCGATGTGCTGTTCGAGGACGCGGCCATCGGCGTCGAACAGCAGGGTGGTGGGCAGCCCCGGCGATTCGGTGAGCACGGTCAGCTCCTGATGCGGATCGAGCAGCGGGTAGCTGAGCACGAACTCCTGCTCATCGAGATAGCGCATGGCCTGCATCAGGTCCTCGCCCTGGTTGGCGATCACCACGCTGACGCCGTCGCGCTGGTCGGCCTCGACCAGCAGCGGCATCTCGCGCAGGCAGGGCGGGCACCAGGTGGCCCACAGGTTGACGATCACCAGCTCGTCCTGGATCTCGCTGAGGGTGACAGGCTCGCCGTCGAGGTTGTCCAGGGTCAGGTCGGGCAGTTCGCGCAGGGCAATCTCGCCGCCCAGCGGCGAGACGGTCACCACGGCAAGCCACAGTGCCGAACTGCCGATCACCAGTGCCATGCCGCCGAGCATCTTGATCAGGTGCTCGCGCAGCGCCCAGGCGGTCCAGATCAGCGCCGCCAGCAGCCCCCACAGGCCGTGGAAGCCGGGCTGCCAGAACTTGACGATATCCAGCGGCGCCGTGGCATAGGCATCGGGGTGGCTGAGCACGTGGCCAAGCCGCGCGCCGATCAGCCATACGATCACCAGGGTATTGAACCAGCGGGCATGGGTGCCCTTGGGCAGGCCGAGCAGCATCAGGCTCACCAACAGCAGGATCAGCCCCGCGCCGAAGGCGTACAGGCGGGGCAGGGAAAGCAACACTGGGCCAATGGCGATGGCATCCATCCGGCGGGCTCCAACAGGTCAGGACAGCGGCAGGGGGCAGCGACGACGAGCGGCCACTGTTACACTATGGCCGCGCAGCATTGTGCGCAAGAAGCGTACTGTTGCATTGCTCGACTGTCACCCCCGGAGCTGCACATGGCCAAGCCTGCCTTCGATATTCTGCGCGTCCTGGCGATCGCCAGCCAGGCACTCGGCTTCATCGTGATCATCACCCTGGAAACGCTGCTCGGCGACGCCGCCCGCGCCTGGCAGGGCGTGACCCTGGCGCTGATGGTGGCCGTGGCGCTGGGCATTGCGCTGGCGCGACTCTACCGGCGCAACAAGCGACGCAAGCAGCAGGTGGCGCACCAGCATGACGAGTGACCTGCGGTGATTGGTCGCGCCAGGAGCGGCGCGCGTCTCGTCCTGACATCGCTGCTGGTTGCCTGCCTGCTGCTGGCGGGCTGTGCACCGGTGCCGGTGGCGCGCAGCCACTCCTGGACCCTGCCGCTGCACGAGAGCGAGGCGACTGCGCTGGGCGGCTGGGTGGCCGATCAGCAGGCGCAGCAGGCCCCCGAGCAGAGTGGCTTTCGCTTGCTGGTCGACGGCGATGAGGCCTTCGCCCTGCGTGCCGCACTGCTGGCGCGCAGCGAGCGTAGCCTCGACGTGCAGACCTATATCGCCGACGACGGCCTCACCTCGCGGGTGCTGCTGGTGCGGATGCTGGACGCCGCCGAGCGCGGTGTCAGGGTGCGGCTGCTGCTCGACGACCTGGCCAGCCTCAACAACGAAGCCCTGCTGGTCGCCATCGACAGTCACCCCCAGGTGGAGGTGAGGCTGTTCAATCCGCTGCTGCGGGGGCGCGGCACGCTGCTGAGTCGCGGGGTGATGATGGCCGCCGACCTGCGCCGCCAGCATCGCCGCATGCACAACAAGCTGTGGCTGAGCGATGGCGCGGTGGCGATTACCGGCGGGCGCAACCTCGGCGACGAGTACTTCAACGCCGATGAGCAGCGCAACTTCGCCGACCTCGACCTGCTGGCGGTGGGGCCGGTGGCGCGCGACCTGTCGCGCAGCTTCGACGACTACTGGCGCCATCACCTGGCGCTGCCGCTGGCGCGCTTCCGCCAGGCCGAACCCGGCGCCTGGCGCGAGCTGCGCGACGACCTGGCGGCGTGGCTCGAGGAGCAGCGCCACGATTCGCCCTACCTGGTGGCGCTGCGCCAGCGCTTCGCCGAGACCAGCCCCGGGGCGCTGCTGGCGCCGCTGACCTGGGCGCCGGGGCAGGCGCTGTGGGATCCGCCCGGCAAGCTGGCGGGGCGCGGGCGGCCGGCGCTGGAGGAGACCCTCTCCGGGGAGTTGGTCGAGGTCATCGATGAGCTGGAGCAGCGACTGCTGATCATCTCGGCCTACTTCATCCCCACTCCCCAGGGCGCCGCCCAGCTGCAGCGCCTGGCACGGGATGGCGTCGAGGTAGCGGTGATCACCAACTCGCTGGAAGCCACCGACGTGCCGCCGGTGCATGGCGCCTACGCCGGCTACCGCCCGGCGCTGCTCGAAAGCGGCGTGCGCCTCTATGAGCTGCGGGCCGATCACCAGGAGAGCGCCAGCCTCGGCGTGCCGGGGGCGTCGTCGTCGAGCCTGCATATCAAGGCGCTGGGCTTCGACCGCGAGCGGCTGTTCGTGGGCAGCTACAATATCGACCCGCGCTCGATCTGGTGGAACAGCGAAGTGGGCGTGCTGGTGGAAAGCCAGGCCCTCAACCGTGAGCTATGGGCACTGGCCGAGCTGGGCATGAGCCCTGCGCTGAGCTATGCCGTGGGCCTGGATGAGGCCGGCGGGCTCGAGTGGCATACCGATAACGCCGACCAGCCCGAGGTGCTGCGCCGCGAGCCGGGCAGCTGGCTGCGCCGGCTGGGGGCCTGGAGCAGCCGGGCACTGCGCCTCGAGGACTGGCTCTAGACGTCTGTTGGGCGCCCACCGGGAGGAGGAGAGATTGCGACTCGATTATCGCGGCGCGCTACCCGAAACCGTCGGCTACCTGCTCTTGCCGAGTTTCTCGATGATGGCTTTCTTCGCCGCGGTGGAGCCGCTGCGCATTGCCAACCGCCTCAGCGGCCGACCGCTGTTCGACTGGACGCTGATCAGCGAGGATGGCGCGCCGGTCACCGCCTCCAACGGCATGACCCTGCTCGTCGATCAGGCCGTCGGCGAGGTACATGACCTGCCGTCATTGGCAGTGTGCAGCGGCTTTGCGCCGGAGCAGCACCTCAAGCGCCCGCTGCTGGCCTGGCTGCACCACCTCGACCAGGCCGGCTGTGTGCTGGGCGGGCTCGATACCGGCTGCTTCCTGCTCGCCGCGGCGGGGCTGCTCGGCGGCGAGCGGGTGACGCTGCACTGGGAGAGCCTGCCGGCCTTTCGCGAGCGCTTCCCGGCGATTGCCACCTCCGACGAGTTGTTCGAGCTCGGTTCGCGGCGCTTCTCCTGCGCCGGCGGGGCCGCGGCCATGGACATGGCGCTGGAGGTGATCGCCCGGCGCCATGGCACCAAGCTGGCCATCGATGTCTCCGAGCAACTGGTGCATGAGCGCATGCGCACCCGCGATGACCAGCAGCGCATGTCGCTGGTACGTCGTCTGGGGACACACAATCGCCGCCTGATAGAGGCCGTGGCGCTGATCGAGCGCCACCTCGAAGAGCCGCTGAGCCTCGCCGAGGTGGCACGCCGCAGCGGTGTCTCGCCGCGTCAGCTGCAGCGGCTCTTCGAGCAGCATCTCGCCACCTCGCCGCGCCAATGGTACCTGCGGCGGCGGCTCGAGCGAGCCAGGCAGCTGCTCGAGGAGACCGACCTCGACGTGCTCGCGGCGGGGCTCGCCTGTGGCTTCACCTCGAGTTCGAGCTTCGCCCGCGCCTTCCGCGCCCAGTTCGGCATGTCGCCGCGGGAGGTGCGAAACCGGCCGGACGGCAGTGGCAGCAAGCCGCGGCGTGCTTAGCGCATGGGCAGCCAGCGGCGCCGGGTCGGCTGCATGCCGGGAAAATTCAGTTCCACCAGGCGCAGCACCAGGGTCAGCACCACGGTGGTGGCCAGGTAGATGCCGGCGATCAGCAGCAGCGGCTCGTAGACCAGGAAGGTCTCGTCGCGGATGATATTGGCCGCCTGCAGCAGGTCCATCATGGCGATGGTGGAGACCAGCGGCACCGACTTGAGCAGCAGGATCATCTCGCCGGTGAGGGTTGGCAGGCAGAGCTGGATGGCCCGCGGCAGCCACAGCCGGGTCAGCACCTGGAAGGACGACAGGCCGAAGGCGCGGCCGGCTTCCAGCTCGCCCCGCGGCACGCTCTGCATGGCGCCGCGGATCACCTCGCCGGAGTAGGCGCCGACGCTGAGGGTGAAGGTCAGGGCGCCGAAGAAGAACGGCTCGCGCAGCAGTGGCCAGAAGAGGCTGTCGCGGATGCCTGGTACGCCCTCCAGCAGCCGCCCCACCCCGTAGTAGAAGAAGAACAGCTGCACCAGCAGCGGCGTACCGCGGATCACGGTGGTAAAGGCCCAGGCCAGCCAGGCCAGCGGGCGCGGGCCGCGCAGCCGGGCCAGGGCCACCGCCACGGCGAGGAGCAGGCCGCCCAGCGCCGAGACCAGCAACAGCCACAGGGTGTTGACGAAGCCTTCCCACAGGTAGGCCTGGTAGAAGGGATCGCTCAGCCAGGAAAAGTCCATCTCAAGCCTCCGTGGGTTGGCCGCGGCGCACATGGCGCTCGAGGTGGGCGAACAGCGCCGTGGAGGTCAGGGTCATCAGCAGGTAGATGACGCCGGCGGCGGCATAGAAGAGGAAGTAGGCGCGGCTGCTGGCGGCGGCCTGCTGGATGGTGAAGAACAGCTCGTTGAAGCCGATCACGCTGATCAGGGCGGTGTCCTTGATCAGAATCAGCCACAGGTTGGACATGCCCGGCAGGGCGTTGGGCAGCATCCCCGGCAGTACGATGCGGTTAAAGCGCGTCCAGCGCGAGAAGCCGAAGGCGTCGGCGGCCTCCAGCTGGCCTTGCGGGATGGCCAGGATGGCGCCGCGGAACACCTCGGTCATGTAGGCGCCCTGGACGAAGGCCAGAACCCCCACGGCGGTGGCGAAGCCGGTGATCTGCACGGCCCCGGCCATGCCCAGATGCGCCAGTAGAGCCTCCAGCGCCTGGGCGCCGGCATAGTAGAGCAGAATGATTAGCAGCAGCTCGGGCACCGCGCGAATCAGCGTCGAGTAGCCGGTGGCCAGGCCGCGCAGCGGCGCCCACGGGCTGAGCTTGGCGCCGGCGCCAAGCAGTCCCAGCAGCAGGCCGATGGCGTAGGCCAGCACGGCGATCTGCAGCGTGGTCAGGGCCCCGGCCATGATCGGGCCAGCCCAGTCGCCGAGCCCCTCCGGTGTCATCGCAGTCATGGTTGAGCCTTTCCTCGGTCACACAACGAAGTCCCCCGGCGCTGCTGGCACCGGGGGTATGGCAGCCGTAGAAGGCTCAGTCGTAGACGCAGACGTCGGTGCCCAGGTACTGCTCGGAGAGGTCGCCACAGGTGCCGTCCTCGATCACCGCGGTAATGCCTGCGTTGAGCGCCTCGCGCAGGTCGTCCTCCTCCTGACGCAGGCCAATGCCGATGCCCTCGCCGTAGGCCTCGTGGTGGGGTGCCGTGGCCTTGACCTCGAAGCCTCCGGCTTCCTCACGACCGAGAAACTGCAGCATGGCGATCTCGTCGGCTAGGATCAGATCCAGGCGCCCGGCCAGCATGTCGTTGTTGACCTGTTCCGCCTGGTCGTAGAGGCGGATATCCACGCCGCTGTCGCCTAGCTCGCGGCGCGCGTAGGTAGCGTTGGTGGTGGCGCTCTGCACCCCCATCACCAGGCCGTCCAGGCCGTCGGGGATATCCAGCGCCAGATCGCTGGCGGCGACATAGGCGCCGGGGGTGAAGTAGTAGGGGCGGGTGAAGTCGATGACCCGCTGACGCTGCTCGGTGATCGACATGGAGTTCATGATCATGTCGATGCGTCCGGCATTGAGGGCGGGAATGATACCGCTCCAGCCGGTGGGCGTGATCTCGCAGTCGCGGCCCATGGCGTCGCAGATGGCGTGGGCCAGCTCCACCTCGAAGCCGGTCCAGTCGCCGCTGGCGGCCTTGTAGGTGAAGGGCGGGTAGGGCTCGCCGGAGATGCCCACCTTGAGCGGGTCGGCGGCCTGGGCGGTGAGGCCGAGGCTGATGGCGGCCGCGGCGCTAGCGATCATCAGGGGGAACTTCATGGTCTTCTCCTGTCGTTATGGTTAGGTGGAGCCTTCAGGCCGCGGGCGCCACGAAGTGGCGACAGCGGGGATCATCGAAAACGTCTTGCGGCGTACCTTCGGCGGCGATGCGGCCCTGGTCGAGGTAGACCAGCTGGTCGGAAACCTCGCGGGCGAAATGCATCTCGTGGGTGACCAGCAGCATGGTGCGGCCCTCGTCGGCGAGGCCGCGGATCACCCCCAGCACCTCGTTGACCCGCTCCGGGTCCAGCGCCGAGGTGGGCTCGTCGAAGAGCAGCAGGCGCGGCTCCATGGCCAGGGCGCGGGCGATGGCGACCCGCTGCTGCTGGCCGCCGGAGAGGAAGGCAGGATAGGCGTCGCGCTTGTCGGCCATGCCGACCCGTTCCAGGTAGTGTTCGCCCAGGGCGGTGGCCTGCTTGCGGGAGATCCCCTTGACCCGCATGGGGGCCTCGATGACATTGCCCAGCACGCTCAAGTGGGGCCAAAGATTGAACTGCTGGAAGACCATCGCGACCTTGGCGCGCAGCCGCTGCAGCTGGCGCCGATCCAGGCCGACGATGTCGCCCTGGGGGTTACGGGTAAAGCGAATCGCCTCGTCGGCAATCGCCAGTTCGCCGCGGTCGGGGCGTTCCAGCAGGTTCATGCAGCGCAGCAAGGTACTCTTGCCGGAGCCGCTGGCGCCGATGATCGAGGTGACGGTGCCCTCGGCGACGCTCAGCGAGACGCCCTTGAGTACCTCCAATTCGCCAAAACGCTTGATCAGGTGGTCGGCCACCACTGCGAGGGCGGCCTGGGGACGGAGGGGATGCTCGAATGATGATGTCATAGGCAATCGGCCTCCGAGGCCGGGGACGGTGACAGGGCGCGCTCATCTCGAGCGCGTTGCGCACAGGCCGCCAGGCGCCGGCTGGCCGCGGCGAGGCGTTCGGCCTCCACGGTCAGGCTGAGGCGCACGAAGCCCGCCGCCGAGGGGCCGAAGGCCTCGCCGGAGAGTACCGAGATGCCCTCCTCGTCGAGCAGGCGGTCGGCGAAGGCCTGGGACGAGAGGCCGGTGGCGCGGATATCCACCATCAGGAACATCCCCGCAGGCGGGCGGATCGCCGTCACCGCCGGGCTCTCGGCGAGTGCCGTGCAGACGGCGTCGCGGCGCGCCCGATAGACCTCGCGCATCGCCTGCAGCTCGGCGGGCGGCGTCGTCAGGGCGTCGCAGGCGGCGTCCTGGATGAAGTCGGGGCAGCCGTAGAGCATGCACAGCGCGAGGTGGGTCAGGTGTTGGATCAGCGTCTCGGGGCCCAGCACCCAGCCCAGCCGCCAGCCGGTCATGGCATGCGACTTGGAAAGGCTGCTGATCACCACGCTGCGTTCGGCCATGCCCGCCAGGCTGGCGGGGCAGATATGCTCGCCCTCGAAGATCAGCTCGGCGTAGACCTCATCGGAGATCAGCCACAGATCGTGGCGGTGGCACAGCGCGGCGATCGCCGCCCAGCTCTCGGCGTCGATCAACTGCCCGGTGGGGTTGTGCGGGCTATTGAGCAGGATGGCCCGGGTGCGCGGGGTGATGGCTGCCTGCAGGGCCGCCGGGTCGAGGCGGAAGTCCGCCTCGCCGTTGAGCGCCACCTGCACCAGCTCGGCGCCGGTGGCACGCAGCACCGCCTCGTAGGTGACATAGCTGGGCTCGGGGACCAGCACCTCGTCGCCGGGGTCGAGCAGGCACTGGGCGGCAGCGTAGAGGCCGCACTGGGCGCCGGCCATGACGATGACATTATCCGGGCCGACGTCGAGGCCCAGGCGGCGGTAGTCGTCGGCGATTGCCTGGCGCAGCGCCAGCTTGCCCTGCACGTCGGGGTAGTGAGTGGCACCGCCGCGCAGGCTGGCCACGGCGCTCTCGACGATGGGCGCCGGGGTAGCGAAATCAGGGTCGCCCACCGAGAGCACGGTGATTGCCTCGCCGGCGGCCTGGCGGGCCAGGGCGCGGTAGTGGATATCCCAGGCCGCGGCCCCTTCGCCGGCGATGCGGCCGGTCAGTCGTGAATAGTGCATAGGGTCTCTCGCTTCCAGACGTGCTGGGACCGGCGTCACGCCGGCCCGGGGGCCTCACTCCAGGCTGGCGCGAACCGCCGCCAGGCCCGGCTCGCCGTCGCGTGTGGTAACACCCTCGAGGAAGGTTTCGATGCGCCCGGGGTTGGCCAGCAGCCAGTCGCGAGCGACGGTTTCCAGTTCGCCCTCTTCGAGGCCGAAGTCGCGGATGAACTCACTCTGCTCGTCGGCCGTCAGCTCGAACTGGTCCAGCAGCCGGATCATGTTGGGGTTGGCCGCGTGGTAGGTGCTGGCGACGATGGTGCGCACATCGCTGGCGCCATTGTTCTCGCCGAACACGCTCGCCGGATCATCGAGGATCTGCATGTCATACGCTGGGGCCATCCAGTGCGGCGTCCAGCCGTAGAAGAGAATCCAGCGCTGGTCACGCTGTGCCGCGTCCACTTCGGCGAGCATGCCCGGCGTCGAGGACTCGCGGAATCGCCATTGGCTGAGCCCGTAGGTATCGGCGTCGGCGGCGTCGTGGAGGTGGTCGCTGACCGTGGAGCCGCTCACGATGGAGTAGATCTCGGCGCCGAAGCGCTCCCGGATCTCGGGGTCGGCCAGCTGTTCGGCGTGGGTCACGCCGGCCTCGTAAACGTAGCCGGGTACCGCGAAGCCCATGCGCGCGCCGCTGACGTTGTTGCCCAGGTCGACGATGCTGCCCGTGTCCATGGCCGCGTCGTAGCTCTGCTGCTGGGAGGGCAGCCAGCCGGCCAGGAAGGCGTCGCTGTCGCCGCTCTGCAGGGTCTGGTAGCCCACCGTTGAGCTGACCTCCAGCGCTTTGACCCGATACCCCAGGGGCTCCGCCAGCTGGGCGAAGATCTCCGACTTGACGGTAACCCCCGGCCAGGGGGGCACGACGAGACGCAGCTCATCGCTGGCGTCCTGGTAAGCAAGCGCGGTGAGCGGCAGCAGGCCGATGAGGATGAGGCCGGTGAGTCGGGTGGTATTGCGCATGTCAGGGATCCTTGTTGTGGGTTATCGATGCGAGGGTGGCGCGGTGACCGCCATCCAGGCCGCCGCGTCCACTTCGATCAGCAGCGGTGAGACGTCGTCGCCGAGAAGGGCAAGCGCCTCGCCGAGGGAGGCGGGGTCGCCCACCGTCCGGTAGCGGCAGGCGTAGGCGTTGGCGAGGTCGGCGAAGTCCGGCGGCGCCAGATCGACGCCGAGCTGGGGCACCTCGTGCATGGCCATATAGCGGCGAATCTCGTCGTAGCCGTGATTGTTCCAGATCACCACTGCCACGGGCCGCCCCAGGTCGCGGGCGGTGGCCAGTTCGCCGAGGACGAACTGCAGGCCGCCGTCGCCGACCAGGGCCACCACCGGCCGCTGCGGGCAGGCCAGCGCCGCGCCCAGGGCCGCCGGCAGGCCGTAGCCCAGGGTGCCGTAGCCGGTGGCGGCGTTGAACCAGCGCCGCGGTGCCGGCAGCGAGGCGAGGAAGTTGCCGGCATAGACCGGCCCGGTGGAGTCGCCCACCAGGATGGCGTCGGGCAGCGCCGCGCGCAGGGTGGCATAGAGCGGCACATAGGCGGCGAGCTGCGGATCCTCGGTGAGGGCCAGTTGGTGGCGTACCGCCGCGGCGCGGCCGTCGTCGGCACGCGGCGGCAGGGCCTCGGCCAGGTCGTGCATCACCTGGCCGACGTCGGCCAGCAGCGCCAGGTCGGCGGCCTGGTTACGACCCAGCTGCTGGGGATCGATGTCGACGCGGATCAGCCGCCCGTGGAGGCGGAAACCGTTATCGAACACCAGATCATAGTCGGTCTCGCCGAGCTCGGTGCCGAGGGCCAGGATCACGTCGGCCTCGGCGGCCAGGCGGCGCGCGGCGGGCAGGCTGGCGGTGGCGCCCAGGTCCAGCGGGTGATCCTGCCCCAGAACCCCCTTGGCGTTGATGGTGGTCAGCGCCGGGGCCTGCAAGCGTTCGACCAGGGCGCGGGCCGCCTGCGGGGCACTGGCGCAGCCGCCGCCCAGCAGCAGCAGGGGGCGCTCGGCCGCGGCCAGCCAGTCGGCGGCCTGGGCGATGGCCGCGGCCGGGGCCGCCGGCGGGAAGACTCGCAGCGGGCGCGGCGGCGCTGCCTCCATGGGCGCGGCCAGCAGGTCCAGCGGGATCTCGATATGCACCGGCCCCGGCCGAGCCCCGTGGAAAATCGCGAAGGCCCGCGCCATCACCTCCGGCAGGGCCGCCGGGTCGAGCAGGGTATGGCTGAAGACGCTGACGCCGGACAGGGTCTGCTGCTGGCTGGGCAACTCGTGGAGCCGCCCCTGGCCGCGCCCCAGGGTGTCGCGGCGGTTGACGCTGGAGATCACCAGCATGGGCACCGAGTCGGCCAGGGCCTGGCCCATGGCCGTGGCGATGTTGGTCATGCCCGGGCCGCTGATGATGAAGCAGGCCGCGGGCTTGCCGCTGGCGCGGGCATAGCCATCGGCCATGAAGCCGGCGCCCTGCTCATGACGCGGCGTGACGTGGCGGATGGCGCTGTCGCCGAGGCCGCGGTAGAGCTCGATGGTATGCACGCCGGGAATGCCAAAGGCGGTGTCCACGCCGTAGGCCTCGAGCAGTCGCAGCAGGTAGTTGGCACAGGTCTGGGGCATGTCAGTCGTGCTCCACGCGGTGCTCGGGCAGCGGCTCGGGCAGCCCGCCGTGGGGCGTACGCCGGAGTACCCGCTCGACCATGGGCAGGAAGTGCTCCAGGGGCAGGGTGTCGTAGTCGGGGTCGAAGCTGGCCTGGTCCCAGTCGTCACAGAAGCGCACGGTGCGCGCATAGGCCGGATGATCGCGATACGCCTCGCGGGCGTGGCGGTCCTGGCCGAAATAGTGGCGATAGTGGTAGCCCTGGAAGAGTTCGTGGTGGCGGATCATCCAGGCGTTGAGAGGGTCGATGAAGGGCTCGAGGATGGCCGCGGCGACCTCGGCGTGGTTGGCCGGGGCCAGGTCGTCGCCGATGTCATGGAGCAGGGCGCAGACCACCATCTCTTCATCGGCACCGTCGCGCAGCGCCCGGGTGGCGGTCTGCAGGCAGTGCTGGTAGCGGTCCACCGGGTAGCCGTGGGTGTCGCCGGCGAGGTTGTGCAGATGGGCCAGCACCCGGCGCGGGGCATCCTCGACATAGTCGCGGAAGCGAGCGTCGATCAGCGCCCAGTCGTCGCGCTGGGCCTCGCCGAAGTGGCGAAAACGAGCTTGATTCATGCGGGCTCTCCTGGGGCGTTGGTCTCGGCATGGCGGCGTAGCACCCGCCGGCGGCTGGCGGTGCTGTCGCGGTCGACATAGCCCTGGCGCATGTGGCGCACGCCGCCGGCCAGCTGATAGGCGCGGCGCCCGTGCAGCAGGCGGTAGTTGTCGATGATCAGCATCTGGCCCGGGTCGAGCTTGAGATGCAGGGTCAGCTCCTCGCCGGTGATCAGCTCATGGAAGGCGCGGCGGGCGGCAAAATAGGCATCGAGGTCATCCGGCGCCAGGGCCGGTACCCGTTCGGTGCGGTTGGAGTAGCGCACGCGCATGGGCTCGCCGTGGCTATCCAGTTCGATCAGCGGCCCTTCGCTCTCGAGGTGGGTGGTGTCGTCACGGTAGCGAAAGCCGGGACGCACCTGGCTCAGGCAGGCGAAGGCCTCAGGGTCGCGCTCGCGCAGCAGCCGAGCGGCCATGAAGCCATCGGCCAGGGTGCTGTCGCCGCCTTCGGCGGCGTTGGTCAGGCAGTGCAGCCAGATGTAGCCGGGGATGGGGTCGCGGTAGGGGTTGTCGGTATGCGGCTCGAGGCCGCGCTGGGTCATGGTCAGGTCGTAGGCATTGGCCACCGACTTGACGTCGGCGATGCCACCCCAGTTGGTGCGCCGCAGCGGGCCGATGCGGTCGATCAGCGGGCGCATGCCGTCCTCTGCGTCGGGGACCCCGGAGACCATCACGAAGCCGTCGCGCTGCAGCGCCTCGAGCATGGCCAGCAGGGCAGCGTCGTCGCGCAGGGCAGCACTGAAGTCGGCGCGGGGTGCGGGGGCGCTGGCGGCGTCCCACAGGCGTTGGGGCGGGTCGACGGCCTCGTCGAGCAGCTCCTGCAGCGGGAAGTCGCAGCGGTGGCCATCGCTGAAGTGCAGCCTCAGGGCGTGATCGACGCTCTCCGCCGACTCCAGGCGCAGGTCCAGCGGCAGCTCGGCGGCCTCGATCAGGCGCTGGCCGGTGCGCGGGTCCCGGGTCTGGGGGTCGGGGCTGCGCTCGCGCAGCCACAGGGCGGTGAACTCCCGTGATTGATCGCGCTGGTCGAGGACCAGGCGTTGGCCTTCGGACTGGAGCCTGACGTGAGTCATGACGGCGTCTCCACAAGATTCGGTCACTGGCGTTGGGTGAGTGCTTATTACCATATCCGCGGTGGCGGGTGCGGACTTGATAAAATTGGCCGTATGCTTGATTTTATTGGCCATGATGGACATCTACCCCGACAAGTGGCCCTATCCGCGGCCGGACTCTCCGCCGCTGCTGACCCCCGATGAGGCCGAGCACACCATGGACGTGTGGCTGGTGCCCAAGTTCTCGATGCTGACGCTGTTCTGTCTGCTCGAGCCGCTGCGGGTGGCCAACCGCTTCGGCCGCAATCTCTTCGCCTGGCGCCTGCGCTCCGCCAGCGGGCAGTCGGTGGTGGCCAGCAACGGGGTGCGTATCGACGTGGACGATTCGCTGGAGACGCTCGCCGACGGTGCCGGCCTGATGGTGGTCTCTTCCTATGAGGCGGAACTGACGGTGGGGGCGGCGGAGCGCGCCGTGCTGCGGCGCATCGCTGCCCATGGCGGCTGGCTGGGTGGGCTGGATACGGCGCCCTTCATCCTCGCCCGGGCTGGGGTACTGGAGGGGTATCGGGTGGCGCTGCACTGGGAGAGCGTGCCGGCCTTTCGTCAGGAATTTCCCCACCTGGCGATCAGCCAGGCCCGCTACGAGTTCGGCAGCGAGCGGCTGACCGGCTCCGGGGGCTCCGCGGGGATCGACATGATGCTGGACTGGATCGAACGCGCCTACGGGCCGGCGCTGGCCAATGCGGTGGGGCGCCAGCTGGTCCACCAGCGAGCCCGGGGCGAGGCCTCCCTGGCCCAGCGTCACCTCTATGAAGAGCTGCCGCGCAGCGTGGTGCGCGCCCTGGCGGTGATGGAGGCCAACTTGGCCCAGGCGCTGCCGATTCCCGACGTGTGTCGTCTGGTGGGCCAGTCCCAGCGCCAGCTGACGCGGCTGTTCATGGCCCACTTCGGCGAGAGCCCCAAGCAGTGCTACCTGGGCCTGCGTCTCGATCAGGCGCGGCGGATTCTCGCCGACAGCCGCTGCCGCGTCACCCAGGCGGCCATGGCCGCCGGCTTTACCCAGCCGGCGCACTTCTCGCGGGCCTATCGGCGCCGCTTCAATGAGGCCCCGAGTACCACCGCCGAGCGGGGCTCGCTCTAGGCCGGCTTGCCTTCGGCGACCTGCCGCTGACGCCGGGCGCGCTGAATCATGCGATAGCGCGAACGGATCTCGTCGCGCTCCATGTAGCAGCCCTGCAGCCAGCGGTGGCCGCGGCTGCCTTCGAAAGCGTCGCGGGCGTGCAGCAGCCGGCGGTTGTCGAAGATCACCAGGTCGCCGGGCGCATAGGTGAAGCGGATCGCGAAGTGCGGCTCGCGCAGCATCGCCTGCAGCGTCATCAGCGCCTCGTAGGCTGGCTCTACCTCCTCGAAGGGGGCCTGCAGGGGGCCGCGCAGGAAGTCGGCGATACGTACCTCGAGCAGCTCGCCGCGGGCGTCGAGGCGGATCATCGGCGAATACCAGACGTAGTCTGTGGTTCTGGCGGTATTGGCGTAGCACCAGTGCACCCGGGTAAGCGTGGCGAAGGCGCCTGGGGCGCGCTGGCGTAGCGCCTCGGCCACGGCGAAGCCGTCGAGCATCACCGCCTCGCCGCCCGCCACGCTGTTCTCCAGGCAGTGCAGCATCTGCAAGCCGGGGTGATATTCGCGGGTCGGCAGGTCGGTGTGCGGCGGCAGGGCGATGGAGGTGTAGGCGTTGGAGTCCGGGTCCGGCTTGGCCTTGACGTCGAACAGCAGGCCGAAGTTGGTGGGCCGGACCGGACCAATGCGCTGGGCGATGGCCTCCAGCGAACCGGGTTCGGTAGGCAGGCCGCGCAGGCGCACCAGCCCCTTGCCGAGGACGCTTTCCAGGGCGGGGGCGAGGATTGCCTCCTCGGCGTCGCCAGCCGGTTCGGTATCGAGCAGGCCGCTGGCCTCGAGGCTGTCTGGATCTGCGCCGGGGCCGCCGTGCCAGAGCCTGACCGGCACCAGCGGCGCCTCGGGGTCGCCGGCGTTGTCGTAGTCGTGGGCGCGCAGCCAGCCGGGGTGGAAGCGCAGGTGACGATCCTCCGCGGCGAAGGCTACGCACAGCGCGCCGGCGTCATCGATCTCGGCGGCGGCGATCTCTGGCCAGCCCGGCAGGCTGGAGAGGTCGAGGATGCGCTCGCGGGTCGCTGGATTCACGGTGCTTTCGTCGGCGGCGTTCTCGCGCAGCCAGATGCCGTGGTAGCGGCTCTTGCGACCGTCGCTCCAGCCCAGCGTGACCACCCGGGCGTCGTGGTCGACCGAGACAATATCGGCCTCGATGGGCCAGCTGTCGTAGTCCGGGGTGAGCGGCAGGGACGAGAACGAGTTCATGGCGACCTCTCTTGAGGGAGTGGAGTCGCCTAGCTTGTCTGCACCGCCGCCGCGGGAAGCAGCACCATTCGACGCCGACTATGCACCATTCGACAGCCAGGCCCGATCCTGCTGGCGCCGCAGCTGGCTGGGCGTCAGGCCGTGGCGCTGGCGGAAGGCGCGGGTAAAGCTGGAGGCAGAGGCGAAGCCGCAGGCGAGGGCGATATCCAGCACCCGGTGGGGGGTCTCCAGCAGCAGGCCATGGGCGTGGTCGAGGCGCAGCCCCAGGTAATGGTCGCGGGGCGAGCGCTGCAGGTAGCGCAGGAAGAGGCGCTCCAGGCCACGCCAGGAGAGCGCCAGGCGCTGGGCCAGGTCGGCGATGGCCAGCGGCGACTCCAGGTTCGCCTCCATCAGGCCGATGGCGCGGCGCAGCTCAATGGGCAGGTGAGGCGGCGCGCCGGGGCGCTGGCGGCTGGCGGGCAGGCGAGCCCGGGCGTGCACCAGCTGGGCATTGACCCGCGCCGCCTGGGCGTCGCCGTGACGCCGTCGCACCAGGTCCAGGGCCATGTCGATGGCGGCGCTGCCGCCGGCGCAGGAGAAGCCCCGGCTATCCACTTCGTAGAGCGACTCCACGGCATCGATGGTGGGGAAGCGGCGGCGGAAGTCGGGCAGGCTCTCCCAGTGCAGGGTCACGGTCTGGCCGTCGAGTAGCCCTGCCGCGGCCAGCGCTACGCAGCCGGTATCCACGCCGCCCAGCACGCCGCCTCGAGCCGCCCGTTCGCGGAGCCCAGCCAGCAGCGATGGGGTCAGGCCCACCTCGGGGGCGAAGCTGGCGCAGACCGCCAGGCTGGGAAAGTCGGGTGCCTGCTGCAGGGCCATCTCGACCCCCAGGGGCATGCCGTTGCTGGCCTCCACCGGGGCGCCGTCGCTGCTGATCAACTGCCAGCGGAACAGCTCGCGACCCGCCATGCGGTTGGCAATCCGCAGCGGCTCGATGGCGGAAAAGAGCGCCACCATGGCGAAGCGCGGTAGCAGCAGAAATCCGATGGGTTCCGGCTCAGGGCCGCGGTAGTGGAGTCTCATGGCGGCCAGAGTAGCGTGCCCCCGCCGAGGATGCAGCAGGGGCCGGCAATGCGCCTAGCGGCGGATAGCGATGCTGCGCCCGGCCAGCGCCGGCCAGTTCCCCTGCTCGGCGTGGGGTAGTGCGGCGATGGCCTCGGTCACCGGCGCCGGGAAGGCGTTGGGGCGGCCGCTCTGCTGGTCCATACCCATCAGCATCTGTTCGCTGCTGGCCAGCAGGTTGCGCTCCTCGTCGAACAGCTCGAAGAAGGCGTGCAGCCGCTTGGCGTCGCGATCCAGCAGGGTCAGCGCCACCCGCAGCGGCTGGCCCTGGAGGGCGCCGCGGCGGTAGCAGAGGTGGGTCTCCAGGGTATAGAGCGTGTAGCGATGGCGGCTGCGCCCCGCGGCATCCAGGCCGATACGCTCCATCAGCGCCTCCACCGCCAGGGAGAAGACCCTGGCGTATTCGGCGTCGTTCATATGGCCGTTGTAGTCGACCCACTCCGGAGCCACCCGGGTCTCGAGGATCACCATCAGATGCGCCCCTCCAGGCCTTCCGCTTCCGGCCAGTACTTGTGCACCAGGTCGAGCAGCTCGACCAGGAAGTCGTCGCGGCGGCGGTCGAGCTCGCTGACCGGCCGGCCGGCGGCCTGGTGCTCGCAGCCTTCGACCACCTTGTCGATCAGCTCATCGGTGAGCTCGGGGGCCTCGAGCTTGGTCCAGGGTAGCTTCAACGCGGGCCCGAACTGCTCGAGCATATGGCGCATGCCCGGTTCGCCGCCGGCCAGGTGGAAGGTCAGAAAGGTACCCATCAGCGACCAGCGCAGGCCGCAGCCGTAGACCACCGCGGCATCGATCTCCTCGGTGGTGGCCACGCCGTCGTTGACCAGATGCAGGGCCTCGCGCCACAGCGCTTCCATCAGGCGGTCGGCGATATGCCCTTCGATCTCGCGGCGAACCACCAGCGGACGCATGGCCAGTTCGCGGTATAGCGCCTGGGCGCGCCGGGTATGCTCGGCGCTGGTGGCGTCGCCGCCCACCAGCTCGACCAGCGGCAGCAGGTAGACCGGATTGAAGGGGTGAGCGACGATCACCCGCCCCGGCGCCCGGGTGCAGTCGCGCTGCAGGTCGCTGGGCTTGAAGCCGGAGGTGGAGGAGCCGATCAGCACCTCGGGCTCGGCGGCGGCGTCGAGGGCGGCGAGAATCTCGCGCTTGAGTTCGAGGCGCTCCGGCACATTCTCCTGGATCAGGTCGGCGCCGGCCACGGCGGCCTCGGGGCTATCGACGAAGGTCAGCCGGTCGCGGCTGGCGCCCTTGGCCAGGCCCAGGCGCGAAAGCGAGGCCCAGGCGTTGTCGACGAAGGCGCGGGTGCGCTGTGGCGCGTCCGGGGCCGGGTCGAAGGCCACCACGTCCCAACCCTGGGCCAGGGCGCGGGCGATCCAGCCGTTGCCGATCACCCCGGTACCGATCACGCTGAGTTGGCGGCTCATGCGTCACCTCCGACGACGTTCTCCACGGTCTGGCCGCTGCGCGGGTCGCGCAGCTTGAGCTGGGCGCGGGTCTCGGCGGGGGTCATTACCCGAGCGCCGAGGTTGTCGATCAGGGTGGCGGCCTTCTCCACCAGCTGGCCGTTGCTGGCCAGTACCCCTTTCTTCAGATAGAGGTTGTCCTCCAGGCCGACCCGGGCATGGCCGCCCAGCAGCACCGCCTGGGCGACCATCGGCATCTGCTGGCGGCCGATGCCGAAGGCTGCCCAGTGGGCTCCCTCGGGCAGCTTGTTGCGCATGGCCAGCATGGTCTCGGTGTCCGCCTCGGCGCCCCAGGGGATGCCCAGGCAGAGCTGGTAGAGTGGGTCGCCGTCGATCAGGCCCTCCTGCTGCAGCTGGCGGGCGAACCACACATGGCCCAGGTCGAAGCACTCCAGCTCCGGCTTGACCCCGGCGGCCTGCACCAGCCTGGCATGCTCGCGCAGCCAGTCGGCGCTGTTCACGTAGATCATGTCGCCGAAGTTGAGGCTGCCGCAGTCCAGGGTGCACAGCTCCGGCAGCAGCTCGCCGACCGGTTCGTGGCGCTGGGCCGGGGTCTGGATATCGCTGCCCGGACCGCCGCGGGTGGGGTCCGCGGCGTCGGGGATCCAGTCGCCGCCGCCGCCGGCGGTGATGTTCATGACGATATCCACATCCGCCTCCCGGACCCGCTCCATCACCTCGCGGAAGTGCTCGAGGGAATGGCTGACAGCGCCGGTCTCGGGGTCGCGCACGTGGATATGCGCAATACTGGCGCCGGCCTGGGCGGCGGCGATGCAGTCGTCGGCGATCTGCTTGGGGGTGACGGGGACCTTGTCGCTCTTGGCGGTGGTGTCGCCGGCGCCGGTAACGGCGCAGGTCAGGATGACGTTGCGATTCATGGAGAGGCTCCTCCCGCGAATGGATGTGATGCAGGGAGTGTCGCCGAGCTGCGGCGTACCGACGCTACGCCAGGCGTCGTTTAGTTGGCGTGACGCGTCATGTCGTCAGGGTGGCGAGGGGAGTGGCGAATTCCTTGAACTTTGGTCTACATCTGGCGCCGTGCAAGCTTGATGACAGCTTCGTCGGATAGCGTTCGTTCCTACACAGGTGCTTGCCTGTGACAATAAATGCTTACAAGAGGCGAAACGTCATGCTCAATACGCTCAATATCATCAAGGGGAAGTCGCTGCTGATCGGCGCTGCCGCCATGCTGACCACGCTGGCGCTGCCGGTGGCCGCCGAAGAGTTTCCCGATCGCCCCATCAACATGGTGGTCGGTTTCGGCACCGGGGGAAGCGCCGACCGCATGACACGTGCAATATCTAGTTACCTAGCCGAAGAGGTCGGTGTGCCAGTCCGTGTTGTGAACCGTCCAGGAGCTGGTGGTCAGTTGGCAGCAAACTACCTTCTTAGTGTCGAAGATGATGGTTATAATATCTTGTCATCTACTTTTGCCCCTTATTTGCCTAATGCCATTGTTGCTAATGGCGCTGATTTTTCGATTGAAGATTTTTCGTTTGTTAATATTCAATGGTTCGATATGGACATCATTGCTGCCAATCGTGATGCGGGTTACGAAGACTTGGCTGCTCTGATAGAGAACATCAGGAAGAATCCTGGCCAAGTTCGGGGTGCTGTCATTCAGGGGTCTGCTGGCCATCTGACGACTCGAATGCTTCTCGATGAAATGGATATCCCACAAGAAAATCTCAATCTGGTGACTTATCAAAATGGTGGTGAGGCTCGTTCTGCCGTAGCTGGTGGCCAAGTTGACTTCATTGCCATCAGTGCTCAAGGTAGCGAAGGGATCCGGGAGTTTCTTACCCCATTAGCTATTGTTAACGATGAGCGTGTCTCGCAGTGGGATGCCCCAGCACTCAACGAGGCTCTTGCGTCTCTCAATATAGAGGTTCCCGTTTTCCAAGGCTCTATGCGCGGGCTGGCAGTTTCTTCAGAGTTTGAACGTCAGCACCCAGAACGCTTCGAGAAGCTTAGCAATGCAATTCAGAGTACCTTGGCGCGCAAGGATGTCCAAGAGCACCTTGAAAGCAATGACATCGGCGGCGTCTGGGTCGGCCCCGAGCGTGCCAATGCGCTGATGCGCGAGAACTACGAGACCTTCGAGAAGTACGCCCACCTGCTCAACTGATGCTATCCGTTGCCGCCGCCCCATACCCTGTATGGGGCGGCTGGGAGTGATGTGATGACCACCCGCGATCGCGACTATGGGGACCTGCTGGTCCTCATGGCCCTGGCTGGCTTTACGCTCTGGTATCTGTTCGATGCCATTAGCGTATCGTCCGCCGTCCAGAACCTGCTGCTGATTCTTCCGCTGGCCCTGATCGTGCTGAGTATCGTGCTGCTGGAGCTGGTAATACGGCTGCGCAAGGGCACGCTGCTGGTGCGCCCCGACGCCGAGCCGCTGCGCCAGACGCTGCCGGTGGTGGGGCTCTTCGCCGCCTATGTGATCTCGCTCGAGACGCTCGGCTTCGATGTGGCCACGGTGCTTTTCATTGCGGCCTTTCTGGTGCTGAAAGGCGAGCGCAACTGGCTGCTACTCGGCGGCTATAGCCTGGCCTTCGGCTTCGGCGTGGCGTTCTTCTTTGCGCTGATGCTGCCCTATCCCATGCACATGCTGATCCTCCAGGGCTAACGGGGTAACACCATGATCGATTTCACGGCCGTCGAGCAGGGCCTGAATCTGCTGTTTTCCGACTTCAGCCCCTGGCTGGTAGTGGTGCCGGGGATCATCATCGGCCTGATCTTCGGTGCCACGCCGGGGCTGCAGATCTCCATGGCCATGGCGATCTTCCTGCCGATGACGCTGTATATGGACTTCGTCCAGGCGATGCTGTTTCTGACCGCGATCTTCACCGGCGGCTCTTTCGGCAGCGGCATCCCGGCGATCCTGATGAATATTCCCGGCACCTCATCGGCGATCGCCACCGCCTTCGATGGCTATCCGATGGCTCGCCAGGGGCGCCACAACCAGGCCCTGGGCATCGCCCTGGCGTCGTCGGTGATCGGCGTGCTGATGGGCTATCTGATCCTGTTCGTAATGATCCAGCCGCTCTCGCTGATGGTCCTGAAACTGGGCCCGGCGGAGATGTTCGCGGTGATCCTGTGGGGCATGACGCTGATCGCCAGCCTCAAGGGTGAACAGGTGCTCAAGGGGCTGATGGCGGGCTTCGTCGGCCTGCTGGTGGGCACCATCGGCTTCAACGAGCTGGGCATGGCGCGCGGTACCATGGGCCAGACCTACCTGCTCGACGGCGTGCCGGTGATCCCGGCGATGATGGGCATGTTCGCCGCCTCCGAGCTGTTCAAGCTGGCCAACAAGGGCTTTATCGTCGAGTCCGAGGCGTCGCGCAAGGTGCGCATCGGCGAGATCTTCGAGGGCTTTGGCATGGCCCTCCGCTATCCGTGGGTGATGATCCGCGGCGGCCTGATCGGGGTCTTCGTCGGCGCGGTGCCGGGGGTGGGGTCGTCGGTGTCGAACCTGCTCTCCTACGTCGAGACCCAGCGCCGCGATCCCGACCCCGCTTCCTTCGGCAAGGGCAATCCCAAGGGGGTGGTGGCGTCCGAATCGGCCAACAGCACCTCGGAAGCGGGCTCCATGGCGACGCTGCTGGCCCTGGGCATTCCCGGCGGCGGTGCCACGGCGGTGATGCTGGCCGCCTTCGCCATGCACAACATCACCGGCGGCCCGCAGTTCATTCGCCAGCAGACCGATGTGGTCTACGCCATCATCTTCGCCAACTTCGCCCAGGTGTTCCTGCTGGTGGTGATCGGTCTGCTGTTCATCCCGCTGCTGGCCAATATCATCAAGGTGCCGATGCGCTATCTGATCCCGTCGGTGCTGGTCCTGGCGGTGATGGGCTCGTTCGGCCTCACCGGCAACATGACCGGGCCGGCGACGGTGTTGATCTTCGCCGTGGTCGGTTGGCTGTTCCGCCACTACGGCTACTCGGTGCCGGCGGCGGTAATCGGCATGCTGCTGGGGGCGATGGCCGAGAAGTCGCTGCTGCACTCCCACCAGATCAGCGGTGGTGATATTGGCTATCTGTTCGAGCGTCCGGTGGCAATGGGCATCGTGGTATTGATGCTGGTGTCGCTGTTCGGCCGGCCACTGATGGCGCGGCTGGGCCGCAAGCGGCGCGCTGCGACCGATGCGCCGAGCTAGCGAGATGCGGCCGCTGACCTGGCGAACCCTGGCCCTTGGCGCCCTGGGCGGCGCGCTTGCCAGCCTGCTGTCGCTGCCCCTGGCGTGGATGCTGGGGGCGCTGTTCATGGTGCTGGCGGTGTCGCTGCTGGGGGTGCCTACTGCGGTGGACACGCGGCTGCACCGCCTGGCCATCGCCACGCTGGGGGTATTCATCGGGCAGCGCGTCGATGCCGGCGAGTTGGCGCAGCTGGCGGCGTGGTATCCCAGCGTGATCGCCATGCTGCTCTATATGCTGCTGCTGTTGGTCGGCGGCGGCGCGCTCTTCCTGCGCGGCGGTGTCGCTCCGCTCAACGCGCTGTTCTGCGCCTTCCCGGGCAGCATGAATACGGCGCTGGTACTGGCCGAGCGCGCCGGCGGCGACGTGCGCTGGATCGCCATCTCCCACTCCATGCGCCTGGCGGTGGTGGTGTTGTCGGCGGCGCTGATGGCGGCGCTGCTGGTCGATGAAGTCAGCATGGCGGATGACGCCGGGCTTCTCACCCTCGATCTACTCTGGTGGCTGCTGGCGCCGGCAAGCTGGTGGCTGGGGCGCCGCCTGCGGCTGCCGTTGGCCGAGTTCCTCGGCCCACTGCTGGTGAGTGCGCTGCTCACCAGCCTAGGTGTGCCGCTGGCGCTGCCCGGCGTGTGCCTGCTGGCCACCTTCCTGATCCTCGGCAGCTCCATCGGCTCGCGCTTCTCGGCGACCTCGTGGCGTCGCGTGGTGAAGGTGGGGCGCGTTGGGCTGCTGTTTGCCCTATTTGCCGTGGTCCTGGCGGCGGGGGTGGCACTGCTGGTGGCATTCCTCACCGACCTGAGCTTCGTCGCGGTGCTGCTGGCGCTGCTGCCCGGTGGGGTGGGCGAGATGGCGGTCATCGCCGTGGCCGTCGACGTCGACCCGGTCTATGTAGTGTCACACCATGTACTACGCCTGCTGCTGCTTATCGCGCTGACGCCGTGGATGCTGCGCTGGGTGCGGGCGCGCTATGCACGGCCAGGGCCGGAAAGCTGACCAGGGCCTCGAGCCCTCCCGCGTCACGGTTGCGCAGGGTCAGCCGGGCACCGTGGGCCTGGGCGATCTGCTCGGCGATGGCCAGCCCCAGGCCGCTGCCCTGGGTGCGCGTATCGGCGCGATAGAAGCGCTCGGTGAGACGTATCAGGCGCTCCTCCGCGACGCCTACGCCATCATCGCGCACGGCCAGCGAGCAGCGGCCATCGTGGCACTCGACGGCGACCTGGATGCTGCCGCGGTAGGCTTGCTCGCCACCGGCGTGGAGGCTGGCGTTGTCGATCAGGTTCTGCACCATCCAGCGCAGCATGATGGGGTCGCCAAGTAGTGGCGGTGCGGACTCGTCGGCTTCCAGGGCCAGCTCCTGGCCGCGCTGATAGACGCTTGCTGCAGCCTGGCTGCAGGCGTCGCGACAAATGGCGACCAGGTCGACGCTGGCCAGGGTGGCGCTGTCGACAAGCTCATGGCGCGTCTTGGCGTATCTGAGCAGCTGCTCGACGGTGTGGCCGGCGTGCTCGGCAATGCGGCTGATCTCACCGAGGTTGGCGCGGGTCTCAGGCTCGTCGCTGCGCGTCAGGGTCAACTCGCTCAGGGCGCGAATCTCCGAGACCGGCGTGCGCAGTTGATGCGAGACGTCGGCATTGAGCTGCTGGGTATTCTGGATGCTCAGGCGCATGCGCTCCATCAGCTGGTTGATGCTCTGGATCAGCGGCGCGACTTCCCGCGGCACCTCGCCAGCCAGCGGCTCCAGGTCATGCTGCGAGCGGCGGTGCAGGGCGCGGCGGATGGCATTCAGCGGCGCCAGGCCCTTGTGGATGGCGAGCAGGGCGATGGAGATGGCGAGCAGCCCGCCGACCGCCATCAGGCCGCTCAAGGTGAGCATGAAGTCGCTGACCAGGGCCTGGCGCGCTTCGGTGGACTCGGCGACGATCACCTCGATCTGGCGGGACTGGTTGGCGCGGGTCAGTGGGAAGGTCAGAGCCACGGCGCGCAGCGAATTACCGGCATAGTCGACGTCGTAGAACAGCGGCTGCTCGGGCACGTCAGGCGGCCCTTCGAGGCCCGCAAAGCCAACCAGCATGCCGCCATCGACCTCCTGGATGCGATAGAAGATCTTGCCATCACCGCGACTGCCAAGGGTGCTGATGCTGAAATAGTGCATGTTGACGCGCAGCTCGCCATCCACCGCGTGGATGCGCCGCTCGACCCGCTCGGCGGCGTTGAGCAGCATGTCATCGAAGGTCTCGTTGATCTGGTGCGACAGCAGGTAGTGACTGGCTAGCAGTGCCAACAGGGCCAGGCCAGTGAAGGGCAGGCCGATCCAGATCAGCAGGCGGGCACGAATCGAACGCATCAATCTGCACCCTGGGCGTCAAGCAGGTAGCCCAGGCCGCGCACCGTCTTGAGGCCGACATCGACGCCCAGTTTCTTGCGCAGGCGAGATACATAGGTCTCCACCGCGGTGTGGCTGACCGGGTCGTCGGTGGTGGAGAGGCGATCGGCGATCTGCCCCTTGCTGACCAGGCGGCCCTGGTTGATCAGCAGATACTCCATCACCTCCAGCTCGCGGCGGTGCAGTGCCACCGGTTCGCCGTCGAGGCGCAGCTCCATGGCATCGGGATGGAACTCCAGGCGACCGCTGCGCAGGGTATCGCCGCCGAACTGCTTGGCGCGGCGCACCAGCGCCTTGGCCCTGGCGGCCACCTCGTCCAGCGAGAAGGGCTTGCAGAGGTAGTCGTCGGCACCCTCTTCGAGTCCCAGGATGCGCTGATCGAGGGCATCCCGCGCCGAGATGATCAGCACCGGGATAGTGTCCTGACGCTGGCGCAGGCGACGCAGCAGGCTGATGCCATCGAGCTCCGGCAGCCCCAGATCGAGGACCAGCAGGTCGTAGGCGCCCACCTCCAGGCAGTGTTCGGCACTGCGGCCGTCGCGGCTCACGTCGGCCTGGAATCCGGTGCCTTCGAGCGCCGCCGAGATGGAGCGCGCCAGATTGTCATTGTCTTCCACCACCAGCACTTTCATCGCTGCCATCCCCGACGTCGCTGCGAGTCCAGCATTCTATCATCCACCGCGCGCTCGCCCGCTAACCGAAAGGTCAATTGTTGGCGGCGGTAATCCCGGTAGGCTGGGGTGGGCCAGCGGCGTCGATGCCGCAGATACAGCGACGGGAGATGGTGCGACGATGCACAGTGATGCGGCAGAGTTCGACTACATCGTGGTAGGCGCCGGCACCGCCGGCTGCCTGCTGGCCAACCGCCTGAGCGCCGACCCGGCCAACCGGGTACTGCTGATCGAGGCCGGCGGGCGCGACAACTACCACTGGATTCATATTCCGGTGGGCTATCTCTACTGCATCGACAACCCGCGCACCGACTGGCTGTTTCGTACCGAACCGGACCCGGGGCTCAACGGCCGTTCGCTGATCTACCCGCGCGGCAAGACCCTGGGCGGCTGCTCGAGCATCAACGGCATGCTGTATATCCGCGGCCAGGCCCGCGATTACGACGGCTGGGCCGAGGCGTTGGGCGACGATGCCTGGCGCTGGGAGAACTGCCTGCCGGATTTCATCAAGCATGAGGATCACCAGCGCCTAGACGCAGGCGGCGACGCCGATGCCGGCCACCGCGATTTTCACGGCCACGGCGGCGAGTGGCGGGTCGAGAAGCAGCGCCTGAGCTGGGAGGTGCTCGACGACTTCGCCGCGGCGGCGGTGGAGGCGGGTATTCCGCGCACCGACGACTTCAACCGCGGCGACAACGAAGGCGTCGATTACTTCGAGGTCAACCAGCGTGGCGGCTGGCGCTGGAATACCTCCAAGGCCTTCCTGCGCGGCGTCGAAAAGCGCGATAACCTGACACTCTGGCACTCCAGCCAGGTGCTGGGGCTGGCGTTTGCCGAGGGGGATAAGCCGCGCTGCAGCGGGGTGCGCGTCGCGCGCAACGGCGCGGAGGTGCTGGCCCGCGCGGGCCGTGAGGTGATCCTCTCAGCCGGTGCCGTCGGTTCGCCGCAGCTGCTGCAGCTCTCCGGTATCGGCCCCGCTGACCTGCTCGCTCAGCACGGCATTGCGGTGGTGCGCGAACTTCCGGGTGTGGGGGAGAACCTGCAGGATCACCTGCAGATCCGCTCGGTCTATCGGGTCAGCGGCGCCAAGACCCTCAATACCCTGGCGGCGAGCTGGCTGGGCAAGGCCAGGATCGGTCTAGAGTATCTGCTCCACCGCACCGGCCCGATGAGCATGGCGCCGTCGCAGCTATGCGCCTTCACCCGCAGCAGCGCCGACTATCGTCACCCCAATCTCGAATATCACGTGCAGCCGCTCAGCCTGCCGGCCTTCGGCCAGCCGCTGCATGACTTCCCGGCGATCACCGCCAGCGTCTGCAATCTCAACCCCACCAGCCGTGGCACGGTGCGCATCAAGAGCGCCGACCCGCGGCAGGCCCCGGCCATTGCGCCCAACTACCTGAGCACCGAAGAGGATCGCAAGGTGGCGGCGGATTCGCTGCGGGTCACCCGGCGCATCGCCGAGCAGCCGGCCTTTGCCAAGTATCAGCCGGAGGAGGTCAAGCCCGGCGTCGAGTACCAGAGCGACGAGGACCTGGCGCGGCTGGCCGGCGACATCGGCACCACCATCTTCCATCCGGTAGGTACGGCGAAGATGGGCCGCGCTGATGACCCCATGGCGGTGGTCGATTCACACCTGCGAGTGCACGGCGTCGACGGCCTGCGGGTGGTGGACGCCAGCGTGATGCCGACCATCACCAGCGGCAACACCAATTCACCGACGCTGATGATTGCCGAGAAAGCGGCGCGCTGGATCTTGGCCGTGGAGTGATCAAGGTTCGCTGATTAAATTCTTCTGAATGGCGTGGACGGCATCGCATGCCGGCTGGGGCTCATGCATGTAGTAGCCCTGGACCTGATCGCAGGAGTGCCGACGCAGGTAGTCCACCTGTTCTGCCGACTCGACGCCCTCGGCAACGACGGTCAGGCCCAAGCACCTGCCAAGATCGATGATGGCGTCGGCCAGGCTCCTGTCTGCGGAGCTGCCTGGAAGATCGTGAATGAACGAACCGTCGATCTTGATGGTGTCGAGGGGAAAGGCCTGCAGCCTGGAAAGTGCAGAGAAGCCAGTGCCAAAGTCGTCGATTGCGATGCGTACCCCGATCTTCCTGAGCTGCTGCAGCACACTGACGGCTCTTGGCATATCCACCATCATTGCGCCTTCGGTGATCTCCACCTCGAGAAGCTGAGGTGACATGCCTGTTGTCGCTAGCGCCCCCTTGATGTCTCTCAGCAGGCTGTCGTCGAGGAACTGTCGGGCCGAGACGTTGACTGCCATTGACAGTGCAGGTAGCCCCGCCTGCTGCCAGGCAACGTTCTGTTGGCAGGCTGTATAGATGACCCAGCGGCCGATGGGCACGATAAGGCCGTTCTCTTCGGCCAGGGGGATGAACTGATGGGGCAGCAGCAAGTCGAGCTCTGGATGTTGCCAGCGCAGCAGGGCTTCCATGCCGATGATACGGCCGGTCGCCATATCGACCTTCGACTGGTAATAGAGCAAGAACTCTTTGCGTTCCAATGCCCTGCGCAGGCTTTGCTCGAGAGTCAGGCGCTCAAGAGAGCCTGATTTCAGCTCCTCGGAATAGAACTGTGCGTTGTTCTTGCCTTCTTCCTTGGCGTGGTACATCGCCACGTCGGCATGCTTCATCAGGGTTTGTTCATCCTCTCCGTCAGAGGGATATTGCGCGACTCCGATGCTCACCGTGATATGGAACTCTTGGCCCGCCAGGAGGAAGGGGGCGCTGACGGCGGCGAGGATTTTTTCGGCGACACGGTTAATCTGATCCGCTGCCTCGATTTCAGGGAGGAGAACCACGAACTCATCGCCGCCCAATCGGGCTACCCGATCGCTTTTCCTCACCGAGCGAATGAGCCGCTGGCTAACCTCTTTAAGCAGCTCATCACCGGCATCGTGGCCCAGCGAGTCATTGATCGCCTTGAAACGGTCCAGGTCCAGAAAGAGAAGAGCCAACCGCTTGTCATAGCGGCCGGCATGTTGCATGCCGTGAGTCAGCAGATGGCTGAAGTGTGCCCGGTTCGGCAGGCCCGTGAGGGTGTCGTGGAAAGCCAGGTGCTCAGCACGTCGGGCATGTTCCAGGCGCTCCTCAAGGGCCTTGGCTTGTATCAGGCGGAGTTTCCGGCTGAGCCGTCCGAGCAGTGTCAGCACTGCGATCGAGATAAGACTCACCAGTAGCGCACGCCAGTAATAGGCACGTCGCGTCGCATTGGTGGCTGCCATCTGCTCCGCTCGAGAAAGGCCGACGACGATGGCGATTGGGAACTCGAACAATGCCCTTGCCACGAGATAGCGTTCCAGGCCGTCCCACTCGCTGACGCTTAGCCCGGCAGGTTCGCCGACCAGGCTGCTGTCCGAAAGCAGGCGCTCGTATTCGGTTGCCTCACCCGTATGAACGTTCTCCCCTGTGCGTCGCACCAGCGAGATGCCACCGTCCCCCACGAGGGCGAGTACTCCCTGCACCCCCATCGTATTCATGTCATAGCCACTGACGAAGTAGGCTGGGTTAACTATTACCGAGACCGTGCCTGAGACCTGTGCTTCTTCCGCCAGGCGACGGCTGAAGACAAGCGATTGATCGGCGCCTGTGGCAGCCTCGCCTTCAAGCTCGACGACCAACCCCGACTGCTCGGTTATACGGCTAGTCTTCCGAGTGCTGTAAAGATCGTGAGTGCTAGCGATGCCATGTCCCTCGGCATCGCTAATACGAACTTCGAACAGCAGGGTGGGGGGCAGCATATCCCGGCGGCTCAGTTCATCCAGCACCTCTTGTGGCGGACGTGCGTCGAGGCTGTAGCGCACCAGTTTGAGGGTAGTATCGATCTCGCGCAGCGCCCTAACCGCCTGCGCCTCGTAGGTTTGTGCCATATCCGATACGAGCGCCGCCAGGCGGCGGTCTGCCGTCCTGTATTCTCGATCGACGAGATTGAACGTGATCAGCCAGACGGCGGTTAGCGTCAGCACAGCGAGCCCGGGAAACAGCACTCCGGGATCGAGTACTCGCAGCAGCCATCGACGCCCCGCGTTGGACTCCATCGTTTCGGCGTGCGGGGTGGGCTCACTCAATGGAGACCCTCCGCAAGCGTTCATCGAGATAGGCGTCGTCCAGATAACCAATGGCCTGTGCATGCTCCGCCACGAAGTCGGCCACGGCCCGGCTACTGGGTAGGGATCGCGGTGGCTGGCCACGCCCGGTGAAGATCAGGCGCGACCAGTGCATCTTTATCTGGGCGGGCGTCTGACCAAGATAATGGCGATAAAAGGCTACGTAGTCCGCCGAGCTTTCGCGCTGGTCGACCGGGACTGCGGGTTGTCCATTGGGGAAGCGGCTGTTTCGGCCAAGATAGATGTCTGCCAGTTCGTTACGCGTCAGAATATGAACCGGACTCTTCGCGGAAACTACGAGTACCACATCGGCCAAGGAAACGTTGGCCGACAGAAGAATGAGCAGGCTGAAACCGAGCCGGGTTAATCGCGAAGTCATTTCAACCCCCTCAGAATACGAAGTCGAGCGCGAGGCTGAAAAGGTTGACCGAGCCGCCGGGCTCGAACGCAGGATTCCTGTTGGTTAAGTACCCATTTGACCCGGCGTCCAGGTCGATATGATCGATTTGTGCCTTCAGGTTCATGCCGCGAGCGAAGTCCCAGCGTGCGCCCAGAGAGAAGCGCGTCTGTGAATCCTGGTATGCCGTGAAATAGTTGAGGGTAGCGTCCAGGACCTCCGTGCCGGGTTGCGACAGGCCGGCAACCGATGTCGGGCTGCGCTTGCTGTGTCTGGCATAGGTGACGTATGGAGTAATGCTGCCCAAGCGATAGCCGTGAGTGATATACCAGCCGCGGCTATCGCCGACGAAGGTGCGACTACTGCTTTGCGTCCACTCTCCCATGACGAACCAGTTGCCAGTGTCGTAATTGGCGCCGAGGCTGAAGACGTCAAACCGCTTGTCGTTCATGTCGTAGCGATCGGCAATCGCCTCGCCATCAGGGCCAAATGCACGATAAATATCGAAGAAAGGAGTGAGCTCTTCGATGCTCAAGCGATAGTGGGTGTAGGCGGTAAATAGTCTGAGATTTTGCCACTCCAGGTTATTGCCCAGCGTGAACCCCTCTCGGGCCACTGCGGCACCTGTGGCGCGTTCGCCGTTTTGGTCTATATAAGGGAATTTCCCGGTAGTCTGGCCATAGGTGGCTCGCAGCGTGTTGTTTACCTCGCCGAGGCGAAACCGGTAGCTAATATCGACGCCATCGATATTGGAAATCGGGATGGAGCTATAGACTTCCTGTGGAGTTCGTACCCAGGGCAAGGCGTAGCCGACCTTGCGATATTCGGCATTCATGAACACCGGCAGCATGAGACGACCGGCCCGCACGCTGAGATCCGGGGTGACATGATACTTGAGATTGGCCCACTCGATCGTTGGCTGGTAGGAGCCGTCGTAGCGCTGCTCCGAGATGGCCTGAACGACGCCAGAGAGGCGCGGCGTAACCTCTGCGCTGAGCTGAAGTCCCAAGCGACTATCGACTTCGGCGCTCCAGTCGCTGCTGTAGCCGGCGCCTCGGGCTGCAAAGATGCTCGAGGTATGGTCAGCCCGCGCCTCGTCGGAGTAGACAGCGCCGAGCGTGCCGAAGCCGTCCAGCGACAGCGAGGGTGTCGCCGCCTGTGCGGCCATGGAAAGGCCACAAGCCAGCAAGGTCACCAGGACCTTTAGATGGGGCTGCTTCCTGAGCATCGGCTTCACACGCTTAGTGGATAGGAAAAGGGGAGCCACCGTTCAGGACGTGGAAGCGGTTGGCAAGCGTCGGGGAAGATGCCCTAGATAACTTATCGGCACGGGGAGGACGAAGCTTGAGGCGTTGGCCCGGATTTGCTCAGCCGGCGCTGAGACAAACGAAAACGCCCCGCGAGTGATCGCAGGGCGTTAGGGGATTCTTTGGTCGGAGCGACAGGATTCGAACCTACGACCTCTGCCTCCCGAAGGCAGCGCTCTACCAAGCTGAGCTACGCTCCGACGCGGTTGGGCTAGTGCCTCAACGATGCGGAAGTATACGGATTTTGTGCCGTGATGCAAGTGCCCAGGCGGCTCAGGTGGTGCGTTCCACGGCCAGTCTTGCCAGCTCTGCCATGCTGTCGCGATAGCGGCTCGGCGGCAGCCGCTCGAGCTGCTCGAGGGCCTTGGAGGACATCTCCTCGGCACGCTGGCGAGTATAGGTCAGCGCGCCGGTCTGATCGACGATCGCCAGCACCTCGTCGAGGCGCTCGAGGCCGCCCTGGCGAATCGCCTGGCGAATCAGCTTGGCCTGCTCCGCGGTGCCCTCGCGCATGGCGTGGATCAGCGGCAGGGTCGGCTTGCCCTCGGCAAGATCGTCGCCGACATTCTTGCCCATCGCCGTGGCGTCGCCCTGGTAGTCGAGCAGGTCGTCGACCAGCTGGAAGGCCAGCCCCAGATAGCGGCCGTAGTGCTGCAGCGCGGCTTCCTGCTCGGCGTCGGCCGCGGCGATGATCGCGCCGCTGTGGCTGGCGGCCTCGAACAGCATGGCGGTCTTGCCCTGGATGGTGTCGAAGTAGGCGGCCTCGTCGATGTCGGGGTTGCCGACGTTGGTCAACTGCAGCACCTCTCCCTCGGCAATGGTGCAGGTCGCCGCCGAGAGTACTTCCATGACGCGCATCGAGCCGACCTCGACCATCATCTGAAAGGAGCGCGAATAGAGGAAGTCGCCGACCAGCACCGAGGGGGCATTGCCCCAGGCGTCGTTGGCGGTGGCTTTGCCGCGACGCATGTGCGATTCATCGACTACGTCGTCGTGCAGCAGCGTCGAGGTGTGCATGAACTCGATCAGCGTAGCCAGGGTGATGTGCTTGTCACCGTCGTAGCCGAGGGCGCGGGCGGCGAGCAGCACCAGCAGCGGGCGCAGCCGCTTGCCACCGCTCTCGACGATATAGCCAGCGATGGACTCGACCAGTGGCACCCGTGAGGAGAGCTTGGCCAGAATGGTACGGTCGACGGCGGCGAAATCCTCTGCCACCGCCGCGTGAAGGGGCGATGCTGTCGGCTGCATGGGCGCGCTGCTTGTAAGAGGTGGGGCCTGTCGCCCGGGAGCGGGCCGACCTTGGATTGAGGGTTATGCTATGGGCGCCCCATGGGGGCGTCAAGCGAGGATGGGCGCCACCCGCAGGGCTTGTGTCGTGCTTGCCTGGCGGCTATAATCCGCGACCCAACTCATCATGCTCCCTGTCAGATGGCTGCCAAAAGGGGCGCCACTCGCCGCAGGCCGATGAAGAGCGCAACCCCGATGAGTGTCTGGAGAGTTACGACATGTATGCAGTTATCAAGAGCGGTGGCAAGCAGTACCGCGTTCAGGAAGGCGAAACCCTGAAGCTCGAGAAGCTGGAAATCGCCACCGGTGAAACGCTGGAATTCGACCAGGTGCTGCTGGTCGGCGACGGCGACGACATCAAGGTCGGCGCACCGCTGGTCGATGGCGCCAAGGTTGCCGCCGAGGTCGTGTCCCACGGCCGTGGCGACAAGGTGACCATCATCAAGTTTCGTCGCCGCAAGCACCACATGAAGCGTCAGGGCCACCGTCAGTGGTTCACTGAAGTCAAGATCACCGGGATCTCCGCCTAAGCGGACACGCCCCCTGATAGAGCGAGGTATTTGCAATGGCTCATAAGAAGGCAGCCGGCTCCACGCGCAACGGCCGCGATTCCGAATCCAAACGCCTTGGCGTCAAGTTGTTTGGTGGCCAGGTAGTGACAGCTGGCAACATCATCGTGCGTCAGCGCGGCACCAAGTTCCACGCCGGCACTGGCGTCGGCCTCGGCCGTGATCACACCCTGTTCGCCTTGAGCGATGGCGTGATCAAGTTCGAGACCAAGGGTCCGAAAAACCGTAAGTTCGTCAGCGTCGTCTCTGCCTGAGAGCGCTATGAACTTGCTGTAAAAGGCCCCGCCACGGCGGGGCCTTTTGCGTATCATGACGGCCATGCCCGTCAGGAGAGTGAAACATGCAGTTCGTCGACGAAGCCTCGATCATCGCCGAAGCCGGCAACGGCGGCAACGGCTGCCTGAGCTTCCGCCGTGAGAAATACGTGCCCAAGGGTGGCCCGGACGGCGGCGATGGCGGCCACGGCGGCAGTGTCTACCTGATCGGTGACGATGCGCTGAATACCCTGATCGATTTCAAGTATCAGCGCTTCTACAAAGCCCAGAACGGCCAGGGTGGCATGGGTCGCCAGATGAGCGGCAAGGCCGGCGAGGACCTGCATGTCAAGGTGCCGGTGGGCACCACGGTGATCGACGAGGACACCCTCGAGGTGATCGCTGACGTCACCGAGATCGGCCAGGTGGTGCTGGTCGCCCAGGGCGGCCGCCGTGGGCTGGGTAACATCCACTTCAAGTCCTCGACCAACCGCGCGCCGCGGCGCACCACGCCGGGCACCGAGGGTGAGCGTCGCAACCTGCGCCTGGAAATGAAGGTGATGGCCGACGTCGGCCTGCTGGGCATGCCCAATGCCGGCAAGTCGACGCTGATCCGCTCGGTCTCCGCGGCCAAGCCCAAGGTCGCCAACTACCCCTTCACCACCCTGGTGCCCAACCTCGGGGTAGTGAAGCTCGGCATGCACGAGCACTTCGTGATGGCCGATGTGCCGGGGCTGATCGAGGGCGCCTCGGACGGGGCCGGCCTGGGGCTGCGCTTCCTCAAGCACCTGACCCGCACCCGGCTGCTGTTCCACGTGATCGACGTGGCGCCGTTCGACGAGTCGGACCCGGTGGAGGCCGCCGAGGCGATCGTGCATGAGCTCGAGCAGTTCTCGCCGACGCTGGCCGAGCGGCCGCGCTGGCTGGTGCTCAACAAGTTCGACCTGCTGCCAGAGGAGGAGCGCGAGGCCGCCGCCCAGGCGATTCTCGAGCGGCTCGCCTGGGATGGGCCGGTGTATCGCATCTCGGCGATCTCCGGCGACGGCACCGAGGCGTTGGTGCAGGCCGCGCACCGCTGGTTGACCGAGCAGCGCCGCCTCGAGAACGAAGACGAGGCCGCCGCCGAGCGCGAGCGTGAGATGTGCGCGCGCATGGAGGCCGAATCGGTGGCGCGCACCGAGGCGCGGCTGGGCCGCAAGCGCAAGCGCCACGACGAGGATGACGACGACGTCGACGACGATGATGATTATGATGTCGAAGTGGAGTACGTACAGTAACTCGTCCGTGCCGTTTCTCTGAGTTACAGGATGATCGCCTTGGAGAGCCAAGTGGAAAGCAACCAGCAGACGCCCGGTCGTGAGGCGCTGAGCGGCGCCCGCCGCGTGGTGGTCAAGATCGGTAGCGCGCTGTTGACCAACGACGGCCGTGGCCTCGACGAGCCGGCCATCGGCGGCTGGGTGGACCAGATCGCCGAGCTGCATCGCCGCGGTATCGAGGTGGTGCTGGTGTCGTCCGGCGCGGTAGCGGCAGGCATGGTGCGTCTGGGTTGGCAGGCGCGGCCCTCGGCGGTGCATGAGCTGCAGGCCGCCGCGGCGGTGGGCCAGAACGGCCTCACCGAGTGCTACGAGGGCCACTTCGCCCGCCACGGCCTGCTCACCGCGCAGATCCTGCTGACCCACGACGACCTCTCCAACCGCAAGCGCTACCTCAATGCGCGCTCGGCGCTGCGTACCCTGGTCGACCTGCGGGTAGTGCCGGTGGTCAACGAGAACGACACCGTGGTCACCGACGAGATCCGCTTCGGCGACAACGACACCCTCGGCGCGCTGGTCGCCAACCTGCTCGAGGCGGATGCCCTGGTGATCCTCACCGACCAGGAGGGGTTGTTCGACGCCGATCCGCGCCACGACCCGACCGCCAAGCTGATCCACGAGGGCCGCGCCGGCGATCCGGCGCTGGCAGCGATGGCCGGCGGCGGCGGTGCGCTGGGGCGCGGCGGCATGACCACCAAGGTACTGGCGGCCAAGCTGGCGGCGCGCTCCGGGGCGGTCACGGCGATCGCTAGTGGCCGCCAGCCTGAGGTACTGACGCGGCTGATCGAGGGTGAGCGGCTGGGCACCCTGCTGCGCCCCGAGCAGGCGCCGCTCGCCGCGCGCAAGCGCTGGCTGGCCGGGCAGCTGCAGGTGCGCGGCAGCCTGACCCTGGATGCCGGGGCGGTCAAGGTGCTGCGTGGGCGCGGCTCGAGCCTGCTGCCGGTGGGGGTGACCGCGGTCAGCGGCAGCTTCGTGCGCGGCGATATGGTGGTGTGCGTCGATGAGCACGGCGAGCGGGTCGCCAAGGGGCTGGTCAACTACGGCGCCGAAGACGCCGCACGGCTGCTCGGCAAGCCGAGTCATCAGATCGAGGCGCTGCTCGGCTACATGGAAGCCCCGGAGCTGATCCATCGCGACAACCTGGTGGTGCTGTGAGGCCCGTGCGGTGCGGGTTTCGCAGTAGCACGCGCGCCAACAGCATGATAGGATATGCCATCCTCTCAGACACGGCCCGGTGGTTGAGTGCAACCCAGTACGGCCAAACCGGTTGGGAGTGGTAGCATAATCCCAGCTTGGTCAACTAGTTACCGTAAGTCGGTGAAATAATTCTCCAAGGAGACAGTAAGTGGCTAACAGCAAGCAAGCCCGTAAGCGCGCCCGTCAGGCCGAGAACCGTCGCGTCCTCAAGGCCAGCCAGCGCAGCATGGTTCGCACCTACGTCAAGCGCGTCATCAAGGCCATCAACGGCGGTGATCACGCCCAGGCCATGGACGCCTTCAAGCAGGCGCAGCCGGTCATCGACCGCATCGCCGACAAGGACGTGCTGTCCAAGAAGAAAGCTGCGCGCATGAAGAGCCGCTTGAACAAGCGAATTAAGGCGCTGGCTGCGTAAGCCGGACGCTCTCTGCAAAAGAACCGGCTGCGGCCGGTTTTTTTGTGCCTGGTTCCGCTATTCATCAGCCTTGGAAGTGACGCCTCGACGTGGCCAACGACGACTCTTCATCTCAGCCGCCGCCCCACCCAACTCCCGCCGCGGGCGCTCAGCCACCGGCGCGGGTCGGGCTGATGCGCTCGGGGCTGATCGTCAGTGCTATGACCATGCTGTCGCGGGTCATGGGCCTGGCCCGCGACGTGGTCGTGGCCGCGCTGTTTGGCGCTGGCAACGGCGCCGATGCCTTCTTCGTCGCCTTCAAGATCCCCAACTTCATGCGTCGGCTGTTTGCCGAGGGCGCCTTCAACCAGGCCTTTATCCCGGTGCTCTCGGAGTACGCCGCACGCAACAGTCGCGAGGAGGTGCGCGAGCTGCTCGACGCGGTGGCCGGCAGCCTGGCGGTGGTGCTGCTGTTGATCACGGCGCTGGCGATGTTTGCCGCGCCCTGGCTGGTGTGGGTGTTTGCCCCGGGCTTCGGGCGCGACCCGGACAAGCTGGCGCTGACCGCCGACATGCTGCGGCTGACCTTCCCCTACCTGCTGTTGATCTCGCTGACCGCCTTCTCCGGCAGCGTGCTCAATACCTGGAACCGCTTCGCCATCCCGGCCTTCACGCCGGTGCTGCTCAACCTGTCGTTGATCGGTGCGGCGGTGCTGCTGACGCCGCTGATGAGCGAGCCGGCCATGGCGCTGGCCTGGGGGGTGCTGATCGCCGGCATGGCGCAGCTGGCCTTCCAGGTGCCGTTCCTGGTGCGCCTGGGGCTGATGCCGCGGCCCTGGCCGAACTTCGCCCACAGCGGCGTCAAGCGTATCCTGCTGCTGATGGCGCCGGCGCTGTTCGGGGTCTCGGTATCGCAGATCAACCTGCTGCTGGATACCGTGCTGGCCTCGCTGCTGACGCCGGGCAGCGTCTCCTGGCTCTACTATTCGGACCGCCTGGTGGAACTGCCGCTGGGGGTGTTCGGCATTGCCATCGGTACGGTGATCCTGCCGGCGCTCTCCAAGCGTCACGCCGAGCAGTCGCCGCAGCATTTTTCGCGAATGCTCGACTGGGCGATTCGCGCGGTGCTGCTGCTGGGGCTGCCGGCGGCGCTGGCGCTGCTGCTGCTGGCCGAGCCGCTGTTGATCTCGCTGTTCCACTATGGCGCCATGACCGAACACGACATCCGTATGGCGGCGATGAGCCTGCGTGCCTACTCGCTGGGGCTGATCGCCTTCATGCTGATCAAGGTACTGGCGCCGGGCTTCTTCGCTCGCCAGAACACCAAGACCCCGGTCAAGGTGGGGATCATCGCCATGGCGGCCAACATGGTCTTCAACCTGATCCTTATCTGGCCGCTGGCGCATGCCGGCCTGGCGCTGGCCACGGCGCTGTCGGCGTTCATGAACGCCGGGCTGCTGGGCTATCTGCTGCGCCGCGAAGGGGTGCTGACGTTCCAGCCCGGCTGGGGGCGCTTCGCGCTGCAGCTGGGTGGCGGCTGTGCGGTGATGGGCGCGCTGCTGTGGGGGTTGGCGCCGGACTGGCAGGCCTGGCTGGGCTGGGGCGTCTGGACGCGAGTCGGCTGGCTGACGACCCTGGTAGTGGCCGGCGCCGGGGCCTATTTCGCCTGGCTGCTGGCGCTGGGCGTGCGGCCCAGCCAGTTCAAGTTGAATGGCTAAGCGACCGAGTTATCGAAAGAGCCATCGGCGAGGGACGCCGGGGGCAGGTCGAAGAGGAGGTTCTACGCCATGGACGGCGTAGGTAGCGCCCAGGGATGGGTTCACAGCGCCTCCTCGTAGGCCTGCCGACGGATCAGTCCCGAGCTATATCGTGGGCTAGCGACCGATGACATAGGCGCCCGTAGTGTGGGCCGCTATAATCGATGGTTTTATTCGCTGAGGTACGGCACGGAGCACGTGAGCAACGCATGCAACTGATTCGAGGATTGCACAATCTGCGCGACGAGCACCGCGGCTGCGTGGCCACCATCGGCAACTTCGATGGCGTCCACCGCGGCCACCAGGCGATTCTCGAGCAGTGCCGCGAGCGCGCCCGCAAGCTTGGCGTACCGGTGACCGTGGTGGTCTTCGAGCCCCAGCCGCGGGAGTACTTCGCCGGCGACCAGGCCCCGCCGCGGCTGACCCGGCTGCGCGACAAGGTCGCCCTGCTCGACGCCCACGGCGCCGACTTCGTGCTCTGCCTGCCGTTCAACGACGCGCTGCGCAGCCTCACCGCCCAGCAGTTCATCGACCGTGTGCTGCTCGATGGTCTCGATGTGAAGCACCTGGTGGTCGGCGATGACTTCCGCTTCGGCTGCGACCGCAGCGGCGACTTCGCGCTGCTCGCCGAGGTCGGCGCCGAGCGCGGCGTGGGCGTCGAGCACACTCGCACCTTCGTGCTCGACGACGAGCGGGTCTCCAGCACCCGGGTACGCACCCTGCTGGCCTGCGGCAACTTCGCCCAGGCCGAGCGCATGCTGGGCCGGCCCTATGCGCTGGGTGGCCGGGTGGTGCGCGACCAGCAGCTGGGGCGCACCATCGGCGTGCCCACCGCCAACCTGCCGCTACTGCGCCTGCCGCTGGCGCTGCGCGGGGTCTACGCGGTGGCGGTCACGCTGCCCGACGGGCGACGCCTGCCCGGGGTGGCCAACGTTGGCTGGCGCCCCACCGTGGGTAGCGAGCGCCCGGTACTCGAGGTGCACCTGTTCGACTTCGACGGCGACCTCTACGGTGCGCGGCTGACGGTGGTGCCTTGTGCCCGGCTGCGCGGCGAGATGCGCTTCGATGGCCTCGAGCCGCTCAAGGCCCAGATCACCCGCGACCAGACCCAGGCGCGGCGCTACTTTGCCCGCCATGCCGGCGGGCTCGACGACACTCTTCCCCTGGCATCGGCGCCGCTGGCGCGCGAGGCTGCGACTTACGACTCCTCGGCCGCCGATGCGGCTGCCGGGCGCGACGCTGACGGACACTCATGAGCGACTACAAGCACACCCTGAACCTGCCCGAAACCGACTTCCCGATGCGTGGCATGCTGCCCAAGCGCGAGCCCGACCGGGTGGCACGCTGGGAGCAGCTGGATATCAACCAGCGGCTGCGCGACGAGCGCCGCGGCCGCGAGAGCTTCGTGCTCCATGACGGCCCTCCCTACGCCAACGGCAGCATCCATATCGGCCATGCGGTCAACAAGATCCTCAAGGACATCATCGTCAAGTCGAAGAGCCTGGCCGGCTTCGATGCGCCCTATGTGCCGGGCTGGGACTGTCACGGCCTGCCTATCGAGCACAAGGTCGAGACCACTCACGGCAAGCACCTCGATCCCGAAAAAGCGCGTGGCCTGTGTCGCGAGTACGCCGGTGAGCAGATCCAGGAGCAGCTGAGTGACTTCATCCGCCTGGGGGTGATCGGCGACTGGAAGCACCCCTACAAGACCATGGATTTTGCCAACGAGGCCGGTGAGATCCGCGCCCTGGCCGAGATGGTCAAGGGCGGCTACGTGTTCAAGGGGCTCAAGCCGGTCAACTGGTGCTTCGACTGCGGCTCGGCGCTGGCCGAGGCCGAGGTGGAGTACCAGGACAAGCAGTCCGACGCCATCGACGTGGCCTTCCCCTGCGCCGACGACGACAAGCTGGCCGCGGCCTTCGGGCTGGGCCAGCTGCCCAAGCCGGCCGCCATCGTGATCTGGACCACCACGCCCTGGACCATCCCCGCCAACCAGGCGCTCAACGTGCATCCCGAGTTCGACTACGCGCTGGTCGACGTTGGCCAGCGCCTGCTGCTGCTGGCCGCCGACCTGGTCGAGAGCTGCCTGGAGCGCTTCGGCCTCAGCGGTGAGGTGGTCGCCACCGCCAAGGGCGCCTCGCTGGACCTGATCGACTTCCGCCATCCGCTCTACGATCGCCTGTCGCCGGTGTATCTCGCCGACTACGTCGAGTCCGAGGTGGGCAGCACCGGCATCGTGCACTCGGCGCCGGCCTATGGGGTCGACGACTTCGTCACCTGCCGCGCCCACGGCATGAGCTTCGATGAGATCAAGAGCCCGGTGCAGGGCAACGGCGTCTACGCCGACGACCTGCCGTTCTTTGGTGGCCAGATGATCTGGAAGGCCAACCCGCAGATCGTCGAGAAGCTCGCCGACGCCGGCGCGCTGATGGCCCACAAGCCCATCACCCACAGCTACATGCACTGCTGGCGCCACAAGACGCCGGTGATCTACCGCGCCACGGCGCAGTGGTTCGTGGGCATGGATCTCGAGGGCAGCGACGGCAAGACCCTGCGCCAGCGCGCCCTGGAGGGCATCGAGGCGACCCAGTTCACCCCCGCCTGGGGCAAGGCGCGGCTGCACTCGATGATCGCCAACCGGCCGGACTGGTGCATCTCGCGCCAGCGCAACTGGGGCGTGCCGATCCCGTTCTTCCTGCACAAGACCAGCGGTGAGCTGCACCCGCGCACCGTCGAGCTGATGGAAGAGGTGGCAAGCCGCGTCGATAAGGAGGGCATCGACGCCTGGTTCCGCCTCGACCCCGCCGAGCTGCTCGGCGCCGAGGCGGCGGACTACGACAAGGTCACCGATACCCTCGACGTGTGGTTCGACTCCGGCACCACCCACTGGCACGTGCTGCGCGACTCCCACCAGCTCGGCCACGCCGAGGGCCCGCGTGCCGACCTCTACCTCGAGGGTTCCGATCAGCACCGCGGCTGGTTCCACTCCTCGCTGCTGACCGGCTGCGCCATCGACGGCCACCCGCCGTATCGCGGCCTGCTCACCCACGGCTTCACCGTCGATGCCCAGGGCCGCAAGATGTCCAAGTCGGTGGGCAACGTGGTCGCGCCCCAAGAAGTGATGGACAAGCTCGGTGCCGATATCCTGCGGCTGTGGGTGGCCTCCACCGACTACTCCGGCGAGATGGCGGTCTCTGACGAGATCCTCAAGCGTACCGCCGACGTCTACCGGCGGATCCGCAATACCGCGCGCTTCCTGCTCAGCAACCTCAACGGCTTCGATCCTGAGCGCGATGCGGTGGCCTTCGACGACATGCTGGCGCTGGACCAGTGGGTGGTCGACCGTGCCGCCCAGCTGCAGGCGCGCATCCAGACCGCCTATGACGAGTACCGCTTCCTCGACGTCTACCAGCAGGTGCACACCTTCTGCTCCCGCGAGCTGGGCGGCTTCTACCTCGACGTGATCAAGGATCGCCAGTACACCACCCAGGCCGACTCGCTGGCCCGCCGCAGCTGCCAGACTGCGCTCTATCATGCGGTCGAGGCGCTGGCGCGCTGGGTGGCGCCGATCCTGTCGTTCACCGCCGAGGAGATCTACGAGCACATCCCCGGTAAGCGCGCCGACAGCGTGCTGCTCGAGGAGTACTACGCGGGCCTCGCCACCCTGGCCGACGATGCGCCGCTGGGTCGCGACTTCTGGGAGCAGGTGCTCGAGGTCAAGCAGGCGGTCAACAAGTGCCTGGAAGACGCGCGCAACGCCAAGCAGATCAAGAGCGGCCTGGCCGCCGAGGTGACCCTTTACGTCGATGACGGCCTGCACCAGACGCTGGCCAAACTGGGTGACGAGCTGCGCTTCGTGCTGCTGACCAGCGACGTGCATCTGGCGCCGCTCGCTGACGGCAGCGCCGCCGAGGCCACCGAACTGGACACCCTCAAGGTGGTCGTGGCCGCCAGCGAGCACCACAAGTGCGACCGCTGCTGGCACCACCGCCCCGACGTCGGCCAGCATGCCGAGCACCCCGAGCTGTGTGGGCGCTGTATCAGCAACCTGCCCGATGGCCCGGGTGAAACCCGGCGCTATGCCTGAATGATGCCTGAGATCGACGATGCCCGAGACTGCCGAAATGACCGATAAGAGCGCCGCCCCTCCGATGCACAAACCGCTGCGCTGGCTATGGCTGGCCGCGGCGGTGATCGTGCTCGACCTGGCGACCAAGTACGCCGCCAGCGCCTGGCTGAGCTACGCCCGCCCGGTGGAGGTGCTGCCGTTCTTCAACCTCACGCTGCTGCACAATCCCGGGGCGGCGTTCAGCTTCCTGGCCGGGCACCCGGGCTGGCAACGCTGGTTTTTTGCGCTGATCGCCATCGGCGCCAGCATCGGCCTGACGATCTGGCTGCGCCGCCTCAGGGCGCATGAGGTGCTGCTGGCGCCGGCGCTGGCGCTGATCATCGGCGGCGCGCTGGGCAACCTCTTTGATCGCCTGGTGCATGGCTACGTGGTGGATTTCCTCTCCTTCCACGCTGCCGGCTGGTACTTCCCGGCCTTCAACGTCGCCGACATCGGCATTACCCTCGGTGCCGCGGGCCTGATTCTCGAATCGATCCGCGACGCACGACGCTGAACCCCACGGCGGCCGGCGCGTCCAACCAGTCCACGGCAGCGCCCCGCCCACGGCAAGAGAGACACAGATGAGCGATCAACCTGCTAGCGTCCACCGCGTCGCTGACGGTATGGAAGTCACCCTGCACTTCACCCTCAAGCTCGAGGACGGCACCGTGGTCGACTCGACCCGCGACAAGCGCCCGGCCACCTTTCAGGTCGGCGACGGCAACCTGCCGCCGGGCTTCGAGGCGCCCCTCGAAGGCCTTACCGACGGCGACACCGGCAGCTACCGGATCTCCCCGGAGCACGCCTTCGGCCAGCACAATCCGCAGAACGTGCAGCTCCTCAAGCGTGACGACTTCGACGAGGTCGAGCCCGAGGTGGGCACGGTGATGTCGTTTGCCGATGCCGCCGGCGGCGAGCTGCCCGGGGTGATCGCCAGCATCGACGGCGAGCAGGTCGAAGTCGACTTCAATCATCCGCTGGCGGGGCGTACCCTGACCTTCGAGGTCGAGGTGATTCAGGTTCGCCCGGCCACCACTCATTGATGCCCACGGCAAGAGAGAACGCCATGCACATCAAGCTGGCCAACCCCCGCGGCTTCTGCGCCGGCGTCGACCGCGCCATCGATATCGTCAACCGCGCCCTCGATGTGTTCGGCGCGCCGATCTACGTGCGTCATGAGGTGGTGCACAACCGCTACGTGGTCGACACCCTGCGTGAGCGCGGTGCGGTGTTCGTCGAGGAGCTTCACGAGGTGCCCGACGACGTCATCGTGATCTTCTCCGCCCACGGCGTGTCGCGGGCGGTGCAGGAAGAAGCCGAGCAGCGCGGCCTCAAGGTGTTCGATGCCACCTGCCCGCTGGTGACCAAGGTGCATCTGGAAGTGCTGCGCTACGCCAAGCGCGGCCAGGAGTGCATCCTGATCGGCCACGCCGGCCACCCCGAGGTGGAAGGCACCATGGGCCGCTACGACACCGCCCAGGGCGGGGCGATCTACCTGGTCGAGGACGAAGACGACGTCGCCGCGCTCCAGGTCAAGGACCCCAGCCGACTGGCCTTCGTCACCCAGACCACGCTGTCGATGGACGACACCGCCAAGGTGATCGACGCGCTGCGCGCGACCTTCCCCGAGATCGAGGGGCCGCGCAAGGACGACATCTGTTACGCCACCCAGAACCGCCAGGACGCGGTGCGCGGCTTGGCCGCCGAGTGCGACCTGGTGCTGGTGGTGGGCAGCCCCAACAGCTCCAACTCCAACCGCCTGCGCGAACTCTCCGAGCGGGTCGGCACGCCGGCTTACCTGGTCGATGACGCCAGCCAGATCGACCCGGCCTGGCTCGACGGCGTCACTGCCATCGGTCTCACCGCCGGGGCCAGCGCCCCGGAGGTGCTGGTCAATGGCGTCATCGAGCGGCTGCAGCAGCTTGGCGCCAGCGTCCCCGAGGAGCTCTCCGGCCGCACCGAGACGATTACGTTTTCCATGCCGCGTGAGTTGAGAGAGCGTGTTATCGTTAGCCAATGAGTGCTAGCCCGGAGTGGGCTATTCTGACGAGAGAGACTGGTAAGGAAGCCGGGCATTTTGCCCGGCTTTTTGCGCCTTAATGCTGTCATCCGCTGTGGCATGATAGAGACTGAAAACCAAAGGTAATGCGACGATGCAGGGCAACCGCAAGCGGGGGACACCGCAGTGAGCGTAGGGCAAGCTACCGGCTTCACTTTCCTGCGCCCTGCGCGCCAGGCGGGCTTCACCTTGATCGAGCTGATGATCACCGTGGCAATCATCGCCATCCTCGCGTCCATCGCCTACCCCAGCTACCAGCGCTATGTGCAGCAGGCACGGGTTACGGATGGACAGTCTGGTCTGATGCAGGCGGCTTCTGAAATGGAGCGCTGTTATACGGTATCGAATACCTACCCTGCGACAGGCTGCTTGGGGACGACATCATCCCCCGATGGGGTGTATCCCACCATTAGGCTCTCTGAGTCGGGGGCGAGCTTTCGTTTGGAGGCAACCGGGGGAAGTCGAGTGACCAGTGGCTGCGAGACGCTCTGGGTTTTGAGTAACGGTGAGCGTGGCCCTGATGCTTGCTGGTAAGCGAAGAAGCCATTTGGGCTTCACCTTGATTGAGCTGTTGGTAACACTGACCGTTGCCGTCATTCTGGCGACAGTGGCAGTGCCAAACTTTCAGAGCCTACTTAACAGCAGCCGAATGGCGAGCGATTACAACGAAGTGCTGTTGGGTATTAATTTTGCCAGGAGCGAAGCAATCAAGCGCCGCACGCCTGTGCGGTTTGAAGCATCATCTAATGGCACTTGGCAGTACGACGTCTCGGTAGTGGGGGGCGAGCTGCTGAGGACTCGAAGAGGTCGAGATGGCAGAACGTCCATGAACGCCGGCACGGTGACATTTAATGCTCTCGGTCGCCCCGAAAACTGTGTTGCCGGCGATGACTGTGTTTTCTCTGTGCAATCCAAACTATCGGGTGCTGCGGACAGAAGAATTCAGGTCACCACGATGGGCCGTGCAGGAAAATTTTACGATACAGATTCCGAAGAGGTGGAAGAGTGAGTAGGTCGCGCCGCTATTCCCCTCAGTCTGGCTTTACGCTGATTGAAGCACTGATTGCTCTGCTGGTGCTCTCCATCGGCATGCTTGGTGTCGCTGCCATGCAGCTCAAGGCCCTACAGGGCGCGCATGCGGCCTACCAGCGCTCCATTGCCTCGTTAGCTGCCCAGGATGCTCAGGAAAGGCTTTGGGCGGTTATGGCCAAAGACCCGAATAATCTGATATGCCCCAGTTGGGGGGAAGCGCAAAATATTGACGGAGCTAGTTGGCATGCTCAGTGGGTAGAGTTTCTTCCCGGACTGAATAGCAGCCCTGTCAGTGAAAGCGTAGGTTGCCAGTTTGATATTTCCGTGGGTTGGTCGGATAGCCGGTTTGAAAACGAAGATGCCCCGGTGTTCGAATATACGATCCGCTTACCGGGAAGTTGAAAATGAAAAGAAATGGCGGCTTCTCCTTGGTCGAGCTAATGATTGCCATGGTGATTGGCTTGGTTATTGTTTTGGGAGCCGGGCAGCTTTTTATGACAGTCTTTCAGACCAACCGCCAAGTGGAGACGTTAAGTGAGAAACAGGCTGCGGTAAATTTCGCTGTTGAGACCTTGCTGCGAGATGTTCGACGGGCAAGTAATATAACTCAGGTAGGTGGAGGTTTGTCGGTTACTGTTCCCAATCGTGGAGATATCACTTCGGGATGTGGCTCTAATGATAGTGTGGTTAAAACATATAGGATTAGTGCTGATGAAGTGAGGGATGGTGATGGATGGGCGCTTGAGATGAGCCAAGGTTGCAATACTCCAAGCCCTGATTACCAGCAAGTAGTAGCCGCCTTAACTAGCAATGGCTTTGAAGTAGATGGTAGTTTTAGTGGTGATGGGGTTTGGGGTGTTACTTTGGAGTTGATTGCGACAGATAATAGTGGGAGCCCTGATCTACTGGTCTTTCGTGCAGTGAATCGTACAGAGGCAACCAACTGATTCAATCTGATGTCGATGAGGCCTGCATGGCCTCCCGGAGTGCGGTGATGAAACATCAAAAGGGTGCGGCGTTGATAGTTGTGTTGACGCTGCTCACGATTTCTCTGATGGTCGGTCTAGCAAGTATGCAGTCATCGCAAATTGATGAGCGGCTGGCGGGAAATTACAAGGCCCAGTCTGAAGTGCAAATGGGGGCTGAGCGAGCTGCTGCGGCTGGTTGGAGTATGCCGCCCAGTTCTGTTGATTTTCAGCATGTTAGCTTTACACTGGCCGATATGATGGGGTTTGGCTGGGAAGAGTTTAAAGAAGATAGTATTTTCAGTGACCAAAGACTGAGCACCAATGCTTGCTCTGAAAACGTGGATTGTTATTATCGCTTTGTAAAGTCGGGTGGTTCTGATTACATTTTGGCTATGGGGTCTATTGGTGATGGTGAGCTGGCAACTAGCCAGATAGTCGCTGTAGAAGTTCAACTGGGGGGTGGGCCTTCGCCTCTTTTTAATAGCCCAATAGTAGGTTGTGAAGGCGTGACAATGGGTGGAGGCTCCACCGTGGGAAGCTATGATTCAAGGGAAGGGGGGTGGGATGGAACAGCTGGTAGTTTCTTAGAATCTAGTTCCCCACTTGTAAGCACCCTGAATGGCGACAGTGCCGACATTGTCCTTGGCGGCAATGAAAAAATATACGGATCCATATCATCCTATGGAGGAGTAACGCTTAATGGCTCGTCCTCGATTCATGGTAGTGTTTCTGCAAATCAGACAGTGAATCTCCAAGGTGGTGGAGCTAAGGTGAAGGGTGATGTTGAAACGCTCGGGAATATAAATTTTTCCAGTAGTGATAGGGTGGAGTCATCACTTAAAGCAGGCAAAGATATCGTTTTTGGGAATTGGTCGTCATATGTCGGTGAGGCTATATACGCGGGTGGTAGCGTAGTGACCAACACAAACAGAAAAGATCCTTCAGAACATCTTTTTGTTGATAATAGAGGTAATTACTTTCCAGGCAATAGCGGTAATCCTGCTGGCGTTACCCAACAAATCTGCGACAATGCTCTCTTTGGCGAGAGAAGCTTTGATGATGAGAGAGACTTTTTGAAGTCAGTTGTTTCTCCGTTAAACAGCGATCCGGAAATTAGCAGCAATGACTTACTTATTGGGCCTTGGCCTAATGGGGATTGGGAAATTTCTAGCGAGGGGGTAAGAAGGTTTGATAAGACTTGGAATATAAATGACTGGGTATCACATGGCCGAACCCAATCTGTTGAGAATGCCCTTGGTAGGGAAGGCGATGTCAATGTTATGAGAGTCGGGGACTTAAGAATTAGTAGTAGTGGCAGTTTAAGGGTTACAGGTGATGTTGTGTTGATTGTGGAAGGGGAGTTTTCTATTGGAGGGGGTGGGCAGGGCTTGGTTATTGATCCCAATGGTAGTCTGACAGTTATTGTGGAAGGTAAGACTCAATTTGGAAGTGCTGCAAAAATGAACTCTGTTAATACTCTGAACCTTAGTGGAAACCCTTCATTATCAATACTTTCTGCCTATGAAGGAAGTGACAACGGAATCGAATTTAACGGTGGTGGGCGTGTAGTCGCTAATGTTTATGCCCCCTTTACAGGCGTGTCAGTTAACTCAGGAGCTGATTTTTACGGTTCTGTTAGAGGGCAGAAAGTGACAGTGAGTGGCGACGGTTTGATTGCCTATGACGAAGCGCTTACTAATACGGGTTACACATCAGGTGGCGCTGGTGCGGGGGGGAACCCTACTATTAGCAGCTGGCAGTAAACGAAACAGAGCTTCGCTCATGTGGGGGCCGGACGAGGATGTTGAACCCAGTGACTGCCGGTAGCGCTCTGCATTTGCGCCATCTCGACGATTGGAAACCTTTATATTTATAACCATATCGACTCTTTTTTACTGTTTTCATAACTCTCAATGACTCTCGGCGACCGTTGGTCAAGTCGTGGGCTTGTCCTCACTTGCGGCAGTCCTATTTCAATTATAGAGTGGTGGGGCCGAGCTTAGGATAAACTTCTCTATGTCATCCTGTATCCGGTGAATTAGGCTGGTTGAGGTCAATCGGACAGGTGAAATATCTCTGCCTTGCTTTACGTGGTGATGTGTTCAAGCTTCAATCACCTTGGCAGGTCTTTGGTTGGCCACTATTACTGCGTACTCTGCCCAAAATATTGACAGTGACGCTGGCGCCTTGATTCAATTTTCCACATATGCGAAAGGTGCCGAAATGTCCGCCAGCCCTGCCCAGAGTGCCGTATCGCACTGGCCTGTTGTCGTTACGATAGGTCAGTGATGGCAGCTTGCTCTCGCCAAAGGTGCGCAGCAGTTCGGCATTGCCGGCGCTTCCGTTACCGACAAAAATCGCCAGAGAATTACTCCAGCCTGCGGCCATGTCACAATGCTCCAGCGTTAGGCTGGGGCAGAGCGTCACCTGAGTTCGCCTGGCAATGGCAGCGCTTCTCGTCATCGCCAACGCTGATTTAAGCCGCATCACCTCCGCGGCAACCTGATTGCGTGCGGTAAACTGCTGGTAGTTGGGAATCGCCCAGGTGGCCACGATCACCGTGATGGCGATGGCCGCTAGCAGCTCGATCAGCGTAAATCCCTGGCTTGGTTGGATTACGGGCGAGCGGCTTGCCGCTGGTGTCTCGTGATAGTCTTGGTGGCTCGGTGGGTGCATGGGTGCCTCCCTGGCAGGCGCGTTCCATCCCTGGTGCCGCTACTGTCACCCTAGCCCAAGCCTATGTAAGCCATATCGGATTCTGCTGTGAGTGATTTCCTAGTCGTAGGCGGCGGTGTCATCGGCATGATGACCACGCTGCAGTTGGCCGATGCTGGCCACGAGGTGACCCTGCTCGAGCGCGGCGCGTGCGGCCGCGAATCCTCCTGGGCCGGCGGCGGTATCGTCTCTCCGCTCTATCCCTGGCGCTATTCGGCGCCGATCTCGCGTCTCTCGACCTGGTCGGAGGGTTACTACCCCGAGCTTGCGCTGCGGCTGCTGGAAGAGACCGGCATCGACCCGGAGTATCGCCAGAAAGGGCTGCTCTACCTGCGCGTCGATGACGAGCCGCGGGCACTGGGTTGGGCGCGGGCGGTGGGCAAGCCGCTGGAGCGGGTGGCGGCTGAGTTCCTCTACGCCAAGGAGCCGTCGGCGCTGCCGGGCTGCGATGGCGCGCTATGGATGCCGACGCTGGGCAGCATTCGCAATCCGCGGCTGGTCAAGGCGCTGCGCGAACGGCTGGCGGCGATGCCCAAGGTGCGCATCGTCGAGGGCTGCGAGGTAACCGGGCTGCAGCGCGAGGGGCGGCGTGTCTCGGCGGTGGATGCCGGCGCCGAGCGTTTCACGGCAGGTGAGGTGGTGGTCTGCGGCGGCGCCTGGGCCGCCGAGCTGCTCGGCTCACTCGGCGTGGGCCTGCCGGTGCGCCCGGTGAAGGGGCAGATGATCCTGTTCAAGGCGCCCCCGGGGCTGCTGCAGCGAGTGGTACTGATGGATGGCCGCTACGTGATTCCCCGTGCCGATGGCCGCGTGCTGGCCGGCTCGACGCTGGAGGAGGCAGGCTTCGACAAGGGCACCGACCGGGCGGCCAGGGAGTCGCTGTGGGAGAGTGCCACGCGCATCGTGCCGGCGCTGGCCGGGTGCGAGGTGGAGCACCACTGGGCCGGGCTACGGCCGGGCTCGCCGGATGGCACGCCCTTTATTGGCCGTGTGCCGGGGCTCGACAACCTCAGCGTCAATGCCGGCCACTACCGTAATGGCCTGGTGCTGGCGCCGGCCTCGACGCGGCTGCTGGTGGATCAACTGCTGGAACGCGAAGCGATCCTCGACCCAAGCCCCTACCGGCTGGAGGGGCGCCTGAACACCACCATGTGACACAGCACACACGCCGGTGAGCCGCGGTTTGTCAGCGACAGGGCTCTGCGGACACGCTGTGACCCCACCCCTGGGCGCTCGAAGCTCCTCGCTACTCGTCCTTCTGCTCTTCGAGGTACTTGTCGCGGTGGGCGCTGGAGCAGAACCACTCGCCGCGCTCGCGCAGGGCATCGCTTTCGGGCAGGTGCACCTTGCAGTAGGTACAGCGCACGATCTGGTTGGCGTCGCTGTCGCCTGCATCATGGTCCAGCAGCTCCTCGCGGTCGAGTTTCCACTCGCGGTACATGCGGTACAGCTTGAGGCCGGCGAAGAACAGCACGGCGAAAATGATCAGGCGAATGATCAACAGGTTCATCCTTCTATGACTCCTTGCGGGAGGCGAGCACGCGTCGCGGCTTTGCCAGCAGTGCGGCCATGCGGGACAATGGGCTAACCATGAGTTTCGAGAGATTTTCACGCCCATGCAAGACTTGACGCTGGTGATGGCCCAACTCGACCCGCTGGTCGGTGATATTCCCGGCAATACCGAGCGCGCCATCGAGTCGGTGCGCGAGGCACGTATTGAGCATGGTGCCGATATCGTGGTGCTGCCGGAGCTGTTCCTGACCGGCTACCCGCCGGAGGATCTGCTGCTGCGCCCGTCGATGGAGACGCGGCTGCGTGAGGCGCGGGCGCGGATGGCCGAGAAGATGTCCCGCGAGGTGCTGGTGATCGTCGGCTACCCCGGCATGCGCGAGGGGCAGCGCTACAATCTCGCCGGCCTGCTCTACCAGGGCGAATGGGTGGCCGAGTATGCCAAGCAGGCGCTGCCCAACTATCAAGTATTCGACGAGCAGCGCTACTTTGCACCGGGCAGCGAGCCGTTGGTGTATGAGCACAAGGGCGCCAAGCTCGGCATCCTGATCTGCGAGGATATGTGGCAGGAAGCACCCGCTCGCCTGGCCAAGCAGGCCGGTGCCGAGATCCTGGTGACCCTCAACGCCTCGCCGTACCACCAGGACAAGCCCGCCGAGCGCCTGGCGCTGTTCGCCGAGCGCGCCGCCGAGGTGGGGTTGCCGCTGGTCTACGTCAACCAGATCGGCGGCCAGGACGAGCTGGTGTTCGACGGCGGCTCAGCCTGCGTCGACGCCCAGGGCAAGCTGCAGGTGCAGGCGCCGCACTGGCAGGTGGGCCTGATGCCGGTGCTCCTGGTCAAGGAGAAGGCCGGCTGGGTACCTCGCGGCGGTGAGGTCGAGCCCGAGGCGAAGGCCGAGGAGAGTCTCTACTGTGCGCTGGTGACCGGGGTGCGCGACTACGTCAACAAGAGCGGCTTCAAGGGCGTGGTGCTGGGACTGTCCGGCGGCATCGACTCGGCGTTGTCGCTGGCCATCGCGGTGGATGCCCTGGGCCCCGAGCGCGTCCACGCGGTGATGATGCCCTACCACTACACCGCCGAGATCTCCCAGCAGGACGCCGCCGAGCAGGCCCGTCTGCTGGGCGTCAACTACGAGGTGATGCCGATCGCGCCAATGGTGGAGGCGTTCAGCGAGACCCTGGCCGAAAGCTTCGCCGGCACCCAGCGCGATACCACCGAGGAGAACCTGCAGTCGCGGGTGCGCGGTGTGCTGCTGATGGCGATCTCCAACAAGAAGGGCCTGATGGTGCTGACCACCGGCAACAAGAGCGAGATGGCGGTGGGCTATGCGACGCTCTACGGCGATATGGTCGGCGGCTACAACGCCCTGAAGGACGTCTACAAGACCTGGGTTTACCGCCTGGCGCGCTGGCGTAACACCCAGGAGCCGGCGATCCCCGAGCGGGTCATCACCCGTCCGCCCTCCGCTGAGCTGGCGCCGGACCAGCAGGACAGCGACTCGCTGCCCGACTACGATACCCTCGACGCCATCTTGGCGCGCTACATCGAGGGCGACATGAGTGCCGAGGCGATAATCGAGGCGGGCTTCGCCCGCGAAGATGTCTATCGCGTGGTGCAGTTGGTCGATCGCTGCGAGTACAAGCGGCGCCAGGCGCCGGTGGGCGTGCGTGTGACGCCGCGTGGCTTCGGTCGCGACCGCCGCTACCCGATCGTCAACGGCTGGCAGCCGGGGGAGTAGGCTCGCGGGCTACGGGCTACGGGCTACGGGCTACGGGCTACGGGCTACGGGCTACGGGCTACGGGCCAAAAAAGCGCCACCGGCCCAATGGGCGGTGGCGCTCTGCTTTATGCCGTGGGCTCGTTGGCTCGCAGCCCCATGCTGTCAGGCCGAAATCGAATCTGCGTCGACGTGCAGCGGGCGGAAGGTGCGGCCGCTCAGGCGCTCGTGGCGCGGGTCGTTCTCGATCAGGGTGGCCAGCACCTCGCGGGCGCGGTCGCGCATGCCGAGACCCAGGTAACCCTCGACCATCACTGCCAGGGCGTCGCGGTTGGCGGTGGCCTCCGGGTAGTTCTCGATCACCCAGCGGCCGCGCTGCACGGCAGCCAGGTAGGCGCCCTTGCGCAGGTAGAAGTCGGCCACATGGAGCTCCTGGGCGGCCAGCACGTTGCGCAGGTAGATGATGCGCTGGCGGGCGTCCGGGGCGTATTCGCTCTCCGGGTAGCGTTGGATCAGCTCGCTGAAGTCGCTGTAGGCATCCCGCGAGGCGCCCAGGTCGCGGCGCGACAGGTCGACCAGCCGCAGCCGCTCGAGGCTGAAGCGCCCGGCCTGATAGGCCGACAGACCGCGCATGTAGTAGGCGTAGTCGACCTGGGGATGGTCCGGCTGCAGGCGAATGAAGCGCCCGGCCGCGGCGCGTGCCGCCTCCCAGTTGTCGGTCTGGTAGTAGGCGTAGATCAGCTCGAGCTGGGCCTGCTCAGCGTAGTCGCCGAACGGGAAGCGGCTGTCTACCGTCTCGAGTTCTTCCACGGCGGCTAAGTAGCGGCCCGACTCCAGCGACGCGCGGGCCTGCTGGTAGAGCTCCTGTTCCGACACCTGGGGCAGGTCGTCGTCCGACTCCGTTTCGTCGTCACTGCCGCCGCCGAACAGGGCACAGCCGCTGAGCAGGGTCACGGCGAGGGCGAAGGCACCTAACCGGGTGCCGGTAAGCATAACGCGCATCTTGATCCTCGTATCAAACAACCCGGGTGGCCATGCTAGAATCGTTCGCAATCTGCCACAATCGGCTCACTATAACGCACCCGTTTGCAAAACACACAGGCCCCGCCGTTTCATCATGTCCGAGACCCTACACCGTGACGCCCGCGTCCCCGACGCCATGGCCGGCCAGCGCCTCGACCAGGCGGCTGCCGAGCTATTTGACGATTTCTCCCGCGAGCGCCTCAAGGGCTGGATCCAGCAGGGGGTGCTGACCGTCGATGGCGAGCAGCGGCGGCCCAAGCACAAGCTCCACGGCGGCGAGCAGCTGCTGCTGCGCGCCGAGCTCGAGGAGGACACCCGCTTCGAGCCCCAGGCCATGACGCTGGATATCGTCTTCGAAGATGACGAGGTGCTGGTGATCAACAAGCCGGCGGGGCTGGTGGTCCACCCCGCGGCGGGTAACCCCGACGGCACCCTGCTCAACGCCGTGCTGTATCACCATCCGGCGGCGGCGAGCATTCCCCGTGCCGGCATCGTGCACCGCCTCGACAAGGACACCACCGGGCTGATGGTGGTGGCCAAGACGCTGGCTGCCCAGGCCGCGCTGGTCGAGCAGCTGCAGGCGCGTAGCATGTCCCGCGAGTACGATGCCGTCGTCACCGGGGTGATGACCTCCGGCGGCACCGTGGATGCGCCCATTGGCCGCCACCCCAAGGATCGCAAGCGCCAGGCGGTGACCGGCAACGGCAAGCCGGCGGTGACCCACTACCGGGTCACCGAACGCTTCCGCCACCATACCCATGTGCGCTGCAAGCTCGAGACCGGGCGCACCCACCAGATCCGCGTGCACCTGGCCCACAAGCGTTTCCCGCTGATTGGTGATGCGCTCTACGGCGGGCGGCTGAAGCTGCCGCCGGGCGCCGACGATGCGCTCAAGGACTTGCTGCGCGGCTTTCCGCGCCAGGCGCTGCATGCCCGCAAGCTGGCCTTCGTTCATCCGGCCAGCGGCCAGCGGGTCGAGTACCGTGCCGAGCTGCCCGACGATATGCTGATGCTGCTCGACTACCTGCGTCACGACCACGCCACCATGCGCTGAGGAGCCCGCGATGCACGACGCCGCCGACGACCTGCACCCGCACCCGACGCTGATCCTGCCCGACTGGCCGGCGCCGACCCGGGTCGGCGCCTTCGTCACCACCCGCGAGACCGGCCCCAGCCAGGGACCCTTTGCGGCCTTCAATACCGCGCTGCATGTCGGCGACGACCCGGCCATGGTCGAGCGCTGCCGCGAGCTGCTGCGGGCGCAGCTCGACGACGACCGCCCGCTGCTGTGGCTCGACCAGGTGCACGGCGCGGCGGTGCAACAAGCGTACGATCCCGAGGTGCCCCAGGCCGACGCGGCGGTGGCCGCCGACAAGCGCTACGCCTGCGTGATCCAGACCGCCGACTGCCTGCCGGTGTTCTTCTGCGACCGCCTGGGCACCAAGGTGGGGCTGGCCCATGCCGGTTGGCGCAGCCTCGCCGGCGGCGTGCTCGAGGCCACCATGGCCGCGCTGGATATCGAACCCGATGAGCTGCTGGTGTGGCTCGGCCCGGCGATCTCCAACGCCCAGTTCGAGGTGGGGCCGGAGGTGTTCGACGCCTTTGTCGCAGTACAGCCGGAGGCGGCCTCGGCCTTCGAACCCAGTCCCTATCGGCTCGGCCACTACATGGCCGATATCTACAAGCTGGCGCGGCTGCGTCTCGAGCGCCTCGGGGTGCATCACGTCAGCGGCGGGCACTTCTGCACCGCCTGCGAGCCGCGCTTCTACTCCCACCGCCGCGACGACGGCCAGACCGGGCGCATGGCCAGCGTGATCTGGCTACGCTGAGGCGCTTGATCCAGATCAACGCTAGGCGAGCTTTCCCCGTCGGCCGACTTGAAAGCGGCCCCCGCCGACTCCATTGATGATGTCAAGACGATATTGACAGGGCCAAGCGGCGCGTCCGAACGCGCCGCCACCCCGATGGAGGAAGAGTAAATGCGACCCGATAAATTTACCGGCAAGCTGCAGAGCGCGGTGGCCGATGCCCAATCGCTGGCGGTGGGCCGTGGCCATAACCAACTCGACCCTGGCCACCTGCTGCTGGCGCTGCTCGATGCCCGCGACAGCGGCATCAAGGGCCTGATCCAGCAGGCCGGCGGCGACAGCGGCCGCCTGCGGGCGGGGTTGGTGCAGTATGTCGATGACCTGCCCAAGGTCGGCCAGTTCGACGGTGAAGTGCAGCCGTCCCGCGATTTCGTGCGGCTGTTCAACCTCGCCGACCGCGAGGCCCAGAAGCGCGGCGACCAGTTCGTGGCCAGCGAGCTGGTGCTGCTGGCGGCGCTGGAGATGGGCGGTGGCCTGGCCAAGACGCTGACCCAGGCCGGGCTGACCCGCAAGGCGGTGGCAACCGCCATCGACAGCCTGCGCGGCGGCCAGCGCGTCGACGACGCCAACGCCGAGGACAACCGCGAGGCGCTCAACAAGTACACTATCGACCTCACCGCGCGGGCCGCCGAGGGCAAGCTCGACCCGGTGATCGGCCGCGACGACGAGATCCGCCGTACCATCCAGGTGCTGCAGCGGCGCACCAAGAACAACCCGGTGCTGATCGGTGAGCCCGGCGTCGGCAAGACCGCCATCGTCGAGGGGCTGGCCAACCGCATCATCGACGGCGAGGTACCCGAAGGCCTCAAGGACAAGCGCGTGCTGTCGCTGGACATGGGCGCGCTGCTGGCCGGTGCCAAGTACCGCGGCGAGTTCGAGGAGCGTCTCAAGGCGGTGCTCAATGAGCTGTCCCAGGAAGAGGGGCGGGTGATCCTGTTCATCGACGAGCTGCACACCATGGTCGGTGCCGGCAAGGCCGAGGGCGCCATGGACGCCGGCAACATGCTCAAGCCGGCGCTGGCGCGCGGTGAGCTGCACTGCGTGGGCGCCACCACCCTCGATGAGTACCGCAAGTACATCGAGAAGGACGCGGCCCTCGAGCGTCGCTTCCAGAAGGTGCTGGTGGACGAGCCCTCCGAAGAGGACACCATCGCCATCCTGCGCGGCCTCAAGGAGCGCTACGAGGTCCACCATCGCCTCAATATCACCGACTCGGCGATCATTGCCGCGGCGCGGCTCTCGGCGCGCTATATCACCGACCGCCAGCTGCCCGACAAGGCCATCGACCTGATCGACGAGGCGTCGTCGCGGATCCGCATGGAGCTCGACTCCAAGCCCGAGGAGATGGACCGCCTCGACCGCCGGCTGATCCAGCTCAAGATGGAGCGCGAGCACCTCAAGAAGGAGACCGACGAGGCCTCGAAGAAGCGCCTCGAGACCCTCGAGGCGCAGATCGACGAGCTGGCCCGCGAATACGCCGACCTCGAGGAGGTGTGGAAATCCGAGAAGGCCAGCATCGAGGGTGCGGCGCAGTACAAGGATGCCCTCGACAAGGCGCGGGTCGAGCTCGACGCCGCCAAGCGCCAGGGCGACCTGGGCAGGATGTCCGAGCTGCAGTACGGGGTGATCCCCGACCTCGAGCGCAAGATCGCCGAGAGCGAGGCCGGCGAGGCGGATACCTCGACCCACACCTTGCTGCGCTCCAACGTCACCGAGGAGGAGGTCGCCGAGGTGGTGTCGCGCTGGACCGGGATTCCGGTGGCCAAGATGCTCGAGGGCGAGCGCGACAAGCTGCTGCGCATGGAAGAGGCCCTGCACCAGCGGGTGATCGGCCAGGACGAGGCGGTCACCGCGGTGGCCAACGCCGTGCGCCGTTCGCGGGCCGGGCTGGCCGATCCCAACCGCCCCAACGGTTCGTTCCTGTTTCTCGGTCCCACCGGGGTCGGCAAGACCGAGCTGTGCAAGTCGCTGGCCAACTTCCTGTTCGACACCGAAGAGGCGATGGTGCGCATCGACATGTCGGAGTTCATGGAGAAGCACTCGGTGGCGCGGCTGATCGGTGCCCCTCCCGGCTATGTCGGCTACGAGGAGGGCGGCTACCTGACCGAGGCGGTGCGCCGCAAGCCCTACTCGGTGCTGCTGCTCGACGAGGTGGAGAAGGCCCATGCCGACGTCTTCAACATCCTGCTTCAGGTGCTCGAGGACGGCCGCCTCACCGACGGCCAGGGTCGCACCGTGGACTTCCGCAACACCGTCATCGTGATGACCTCCAACATGGGCTCGGACATCATCCAGCGCATGGGCGCCAGCGAGGACGACAGCGAGCAGGGCTACGCACAGATGAAGGAGATGGTGATGGCGGTGGTCGCCGACCACTTCCGCCCCGAGCTGATCAACCGTATCGATGAGGTGGTGGTGTTCCACGCCCTCGGCCAGGAGCAGATCCAGGCCATCGCCGGGATCCAGCTCGAGCGCCTGCGCGCACGCCTCGCCGAGCATGAGCTGGGGCTCGAGGTCAGCGACGATGCCATGGCCCAGCTGGCGGTGGTCGGCTTCGACCCGGTCTACGGTGCACGGCCGCTCAAGCGGGCGATCCAGAGCCGCATCGAGAACCCGCTGGCCCAGGACCTGCTTGGCGGCAAGTTCGTGGCCGGCGACGTGATCAAGGTCAGTGCCGAGGAGGGTCAGCTACACTTCAGGAAATGAGGCAGCTGCCGATAATGGTTTAAACGGTCGCGTCCGACCTCGTTTGCCCGTCTCGCTTGTCGAGACGGGCTTTTTAATGTCTGCGCCTTGCTCAATTGTCGACCTTGGGCTACCCAAGGCGGTTTGGCGGTTGACAGCCCAGCCGCGCTATTGGAATCTTGTCGGTTCCTGATTGCGGGCGCGGTCCATACGGGCAATCCCCACTCACCGCGCGAAGGGTAGGCCGAATGGCCTCTACCCGCCGAAGGACTTCCGGCCCGAGCTAACCGCTCGGTCTGGCCAACGCCCCCGACACGGCGAACCGCCGTGAAAGGTAGCGCCGATTCATGCTGCATGGATCGATGCTGCCGAATGAGAGTGCAGGCCCCAACAGGGCTCATTAGCCAGGGTTTGGCATCAGGTGCCGGCACTGCCGGCAGCGACGTACCGTCGCACTCGACCCCATGACCCGCACTGGGACATGGATCGCACTCGAGACCTCCAGGGGAGAAACACACGTGGAACTGCTTTCCGGCGCCGACATGATCGCCCGCTTCCTGCAGGATGAGGGCGTCGAATATATCTATGGTTACCCGGGCGGCGCAGCGCTGCATATCTACGACGCGCTGTTCCGCCAGGACAAGGTCAAGCACATCCTGGTACGCCACGAGCAGGCGGCGACCCACGCCGCCGACGGCTATGCCCGTGCGTCCGGCAAGCCCGGCACCGTGCTGGTGACCTCCGGGCCCGGCGCGACCAACGCCGTGACCGGTATCGCCACCGCCTACATGGACTCGATTCCGATGGTGGTGCTGTGCGGCCAGGTGATGAGCCACCTGATCGGCGATGACGCCTTCCAGGAAACCGACATCATCGGCGTGACCCGGCCGATCGTGAAGCATAGCTTCTCGATCCGGCATCCGTCCGAGATTCCGGAAGTCCTCAAGAAGGCCTACTATCTGGCCTCTACCGGCCGTCCCGGTCCGGTGGTGGTGGATATTCCCAAGGACATGACCGCGCCCACCGAGCGCTATGAGTACGTCTACCCGAAGAAGGTCAAGATGCGCTCCTACAATCCGGTGACCCGCGGCCATACCGGCCAGATCAAGAAGGCCGTGGAGCTGATGCTCAAGGCCAAGCGGCCGGTGTTCTATACCGGCGGCGGGGTGATCACCGGTCGCGCCTGCGAGGGGCTCACCGACCTGGTCAAGCAGCTCGGCTTCCCAATCACGACCACCCTGATGGGCATCGGCGCCTTCCCGCAGAGCGACGACCAGTGCCTCGGCTGGCTGGGCATGCACGGCTCCTACGAGTCGAACATGGCCATGCACCATGCCGACCTGGTGATCGCCATCGGCGCGCGCTTTGACGACCGGGTCACCAACAACACCTCCAAGTTCTGTCCCACGGCCAAGATCGTGCACGTCGACATCGACCCCAGTTCGGTGTCCAAGACGGTGCGTGCCGATGTGCCCATCGTCGGGCCGGCGGCCAGCGTGATCAACGAGATGATCAGCCTGGTGCAGGGCAAGGAGATCGCCCATCCCGACGCCCTCGGCGAGTGGTGGCAGAAGATCGACGGCTGGCGCGAGGAGCGCCACGGCAAGCTCTACGAGCCCTCCGAGCCCGGCGAGGCGCTCAAGCCGCAGGAGGTCATCGAGGCGGTGTGCAGGATTACCCGCGGCGAGGCCTTCGTGACCACCGACGTCGGCCAGCACCAGATGTTTGCCGCGCAGTACTACAAGTTCGACAAGCCCAACCGTTTCATCACCTCGGGGGGGCTGGGCACCATGGGCTTTGGCTTCCCGGCGGCCATGGGCATCAAGAAGAGCTACCCCCAGGACGATGTGGTGTGCATCACCGGCGAGGGCAGTTTCCAGATGATGATGCAGGAGCTGTCGACCTGTAAGCAGTACGGGGTGGGCGTCAAGATCGTCAATCTCAACAATGGGTCGCTGGGCATGGTGCGCCAGTGGCAGGACCTCAACTACAAGTCGCGCCATGCGCACTCGTACATGGAGTCGCTGCCCGACTTCCAGAAGCTGATCGAAGCCTACGGGTTTACCGCCATCAAGGTAGAGCGTCACGAGGATCTCGAACCCGCCCTCGAGCGGGCCTTCGCTGACAACAACGAGCTGGTGTTCCTCGACATCTATGTCGACCCGCGCGAGCACGTTTATCCGATGCAGGTGCCGCTGGGCGCCATGCGTGACATGCTGCTTTCGAAGACGGAGCGGACCTGATGCGCCATATCATTTCGATCCTGATGGAAAACGAGCCCGGCGCGCTGTCCCGCGTGGTGGGGCTGTTCGCCCAACGCAACTACAACATCGAGACGCTCAATGTGGCGCCTACCGAAGACCCGACCCTGTCGCGGTTGACGGTGACCACGATCGGCGATGACCGAGTGATCGAACAGATCACCAAGCATCTCAACAAGCTGATCGACGTGGTCAAGCTGGTCGACCTGACCGAGGGCAACCACATCGAACGCGAGCTGATGATGGTCAAGGTCAAGGCGCTCGGTGCCGCGCGTGACGAGGTCAAGCGCACCGCCGACATCTTCCGCGCCCAGGTCGTCGACGTTACGCCGAGCCTCTACACGGTGCAGATCACCGGCGATGCCGGCAAGCTGGATGCCTTCCTGCAGGCCATGGCGCCGGTGGGCATTCTCGAGGTGGCGCGCACCGGGGTGTCGGGGATAGCGCGTGGCGATAAGGTGCTGTCGCTCTGATTTACGACTGCGCTCGATAGAGCACCATAGGCCGCCCTCCGGGGCGGCTTTTTCGTGGGCGCCCTTTACACTTCCGCCCAAAGCGCACGGATGAGTGGGCTCTTGAGGCGGCGCTTGGCAACGCACAGGCCGACGTCGTAGTGGGGCAGTTCGGGCTTGACCGGCAGGATCGTGACTCGGTCGTGGAGTGGGCTGTTATCGAGCACGATCTTGGGCACCACGCCGACCCCGAAGCCCAGGCCGACCATGCTGACGATGGCTTCGTTGCCGGCGACCTGGGCATAGATCTGCGGCGTGACGCCCAGCGCCTTGAACCAGGTGTCGCAGTGCTCCCGGGCCAGGCCCGACTCGGAGAGAATCATCGGCACGCCGGCCCACTGGGCGGCGCTGGGGGTCTGCGGCGTGCTGGGCATCCAGCTGGTCTCTTCGCGAGGGGCGATGAACACCAGCGGCGAGGTGGTCATTGGCTTGAAGGCCAGGCCGTCGGGCAGAGTGCGTGGCCGGGGCGTGATCGCCATGTCCTCCTCGCCGGCCAGTACCCGTCCCACCGACTCGGCGGGGTCGCCGGTGTGCAGCTTGAGCTCGATGCGCGGGTGACGCAGGCGAAATTCGCTGAGCAGCGCGTAGAGGAAACTGTAGCTGGCGGTCACCGAGCAGTAGATGCTGATCTCGCCGGCCAGTTCACGGGCCTCGCTCATCAACGAGTGGCGTATTGCCTCCCACTGCTCCAGCGCATCGCGGGCATAGTGCTGGAACATCTGCCCCTGGCGGGTCAGGGCGACGTGGCGGTTGTCGCGCTCGAACAGCGGCGCGCCTAGGTTTTCTTCGAGCTGGCGGATCGAACGCGACAGCGTCGAGGGGCTGATATGACAGGCATCGCTGGCGCGGCCGAAGTGCAGCATGTCGGCCAGGGCCAGGAAGTGCTTGAGGGGGCGCATGTCCATGTGGCGTATTTCAATATATGCAATCTGGTATTGCAAATATAGCGTTTTACGCAACGCTGCGCCTGCCTTAAGGTGTCGTCATCGTTTCGACGACTCCCAGCGCCGCGACAGACGGCGCGGGTGGCCATCAACGCTGAATTCCATATCCGCCATATCTCAGGAGAATCCCCATGCGCGTCTATTACGATAAGGACTGCGACCTGTCCCTCATCCAGGGCAAGAAGGTCACCATCGTCGGTTACGGCTCCCAGGGTCACGCCCACGCCAACAACCTCAAGGAATCTGGCGTCGACGTCACCGTAGCGCTGCGCCAAGGCTCCTCCTCCGCGGCCAAGGCCGAGGCGGCAGGCCTCAAGGTCGCCTCCGTGCCCGAGGCGTGCAAGACCGCCGACGTGGTGATGATCCTGGCTCCGGACGAGAACCAGAAGGCGATCTACGAGAACGAGGTCGAGCCTAATCTCAAGGAAGGCGCCACCCTGGCCTTCGCCCACGGCTTCAACATCCACTACAACCAGATCGAGCCGCGCAAGGATCTGGACGTGATCATGATCGCGCCCAAGGCCCCGGGCCACACCGTGCGCTCCGAGTTCGTCAAGGGCGGCGGCATTCCCGACCTGATCGCCATCCACCAGGATGCCTCGGGCTCCGCCAAGGAGCTGGCACTCTCCTACGCCGCGGGCGTCGGCGGCGGCCGCAGCGGGATCATCGAGACCACCTTCAAGGACGAGACCGAGACCGATCTGTTCGGCGAGCAGGCGGTGCTGTGCGGCGGTGCCGTCGAGCTGGTCAAGGCCGGTTTCGAGACCCTCACCGAGGCTGGCTACGCCCCGGAGATGGCCTACTTCGAGTGCCTGCATGAGCTCAAGCTGATCGTCGACCTGATGTACGAGGGCGGCATCGCCAACATGAACTACTCGATCTCCAACAATGCCGAGTACGGCGAGTACGTCACCGGTCCCGAGATCATCAACGACGAGTCTCGCGCCGCCATGCGCAATGCGCTCAAGCGCATCCAGACTGGTGAGTACGCCAAGATGTTCATCAACGAGGGCAACAGCAACTACCCGTCGATGACCGCGCGTCGCCGTCTCAACGCCGAGCACGACATCGAGCAGGTCGGCGCCAAGCTGCGCTCCATGATGCCGTGGATCGCCGCCAACCAACTGGTCGACAAGTCCAAGAACTGATCGAACCGGTGTTTCATGCTGACAAGGGCGCGGATATCCGCGCCCTTGTCGTTGTTGGGGCCTTGCCGCCGCTGGAAAGCGCCCCGTCGCTATCGTAATACGAGTCAGGGTGTAGAATGGAAAAGGCGCCACGGCGCTTTTTTTGGGCAATGGAAAGAGAATTATGAGCCAAGAGCCGAACACGCCAGAGCAGGATCGTGCCGAGCAGGTGCCTCCGTCGCGCGCCGACGAAGACATCGCCTCGGCCTTCGTGCGCGAGACCGAGGTCATCGAAGAAGCGGTAGAGGATGGCAAGAAGGTACGGCGACGGGGTATCTATCTGCTGCCCAACCTGTTCACCACTTCGGCGCTGTTCTCGGGTTTCTTTGCCGTGGTGGCAGGCATCAACGGTGACTTCACCGCTGCAGCGGTGGCGATCTTCATCGCCATGGTGCTCGATGGCCTCGACGGCCGGGTAGCGCGCATGACCAATACCCAGAGCGCCTTCGGCGCCGAATACGACAGCCTCTCCGATATGGTGTCGTTCGGCGTGGCCCCGGCGCTGGTCGCTTTTACCTGGATCCTCCAGGACATCGGCAAGACCGGCTGGGTCGTGGCATTTCTCTACGTTGCCTGCGCCGCCCTGCGCCTGGCTCGCTTCAACGTGCAGATCGGCAGCACCGACAAGAAATGGTTCATCGGCTTGCCCAGCCCCTCGGCGGCGGCCTTCGTTGCCGCCAGCGTTTGGACCTTCAACAGCTTCGATGCCGATGCGGTGGGCTTCAAGCTGCTCATGCTGCTGGTGGTGGCGGCCGCCGGGGTGCTGATGGTCAGCAATATTCGCTACCACAGCTTCAAGGACATCGACTTCAAGAAGCCGGTCCCCTTCGTGGTGCTGCTAGCCATCGTGCTTGGCTTCGTGATGATTTCAGTGCAGCCCTCGGTGATGTTGCTGCTGCTGTTCGGTGCCTATGTGGTCTCGGGGCCAGCGCTGGCGGTGATGCGCAAGATGAAGCACGCCCCCGACGCCTGAGCTTTTCATTTCGCTCAAACGCCCGCCCCGTGCGGGCGTTGTCGTCTGCATGGCCCGCCTGGCGGGCCGCTGTTCGCGGGCAGCTATCCACAGGTGCTCGCGGCTTG